>CAMDBU010000001.1 GCA_945889495.1 Syntrophobacter sp. SbD2
TGCACGGATTGTTCACCAAGATTGCAATCTGTGGACTGGCGAGCCAATCCCGATGAGGAAACCACCGACTGGAGAGCCGTGTGCGGGAAAACCGCACGCACGGTTCGGAGGGAGGGGACGGCGAAAGCCGTTTCCTACCCCTATCGGAACAAACGAGACTTTCCTGCTCATTTGTATTTTCTAAGGAGAGCACAGAGACCACAGAGAAAATTCAGAGTCGGATTTTTGACCGCAAAGAACGCAGAGAACACAAAGGGGCGCGATAGATCGCGCCCTCGCAGTGGTGGTTCGGATTCTTAAACCGCAAAACGCGCGGAAGGCGCAAACTCGGATTAGCTGAATCGTTGTCACGGCGCGGAATGCCTAATCACTAATTCACTAGCCACTAACTCACTTCCGCGCCGATTCCTTGCAGTCCCCCATTGTCTATGACATAGCAATCCAATCTCAGTGTAGAAGGAACTTACATGGCTACATTCACGGCGAAACCGGTGGAAAATTTACTGCGCGCGAAGTCGGTGGCGATAATCGGCGCGTCGCAGAAGGGCGCTTGGCCAATGGGGATCTATCGCAACCTGAAGGGCGCGAAATTTCCCGGCGGCGTCTATTTGATTAATCCCAACTACCAGGAGCTCTACGGCGACAAGTGCTATCCCAATCTCGCCGCCTGCCCGGAAGTCCCTGACGAGTTGCTCATTCTAATCCCCACCCGCGCGGTGTTGGGTGTGCTCGAAGAGGCGGCCAAGTTGGGCACGCGCTCGGCGACGATCTACACCGCCGGCTTCGGCGAAGGCGACGATGAGAAAGGTAAAGAACGCGCCCAGCAAATGCGCGAGCTGTGCGATCGGACCGGCATGGTGATCTGCGGCCCCAACTGCATGGGCTCCTACTCCGTCGGCGCGGGGCTGTGGACGTTTCCGACGGCGACGCCGCTGCTCAAAAAAGGGCCGGTGGGTTTGATCTTTCAGAGCGGCGGTTCGCTCGGCAACTGGATCAAAGGCGCCACAGAGCGCGGCATTGGTTTTTCCTACGCGATCTCCAGCGGCAACGAAGTGAGTTTGGATCTGGTCGATTACTTGTCGTTCTTGATCGACGATCCCGATACGAAAGTCATCACGCTGATGGTCGAAGGCATTCGCCGGCCCGCTGAATTCATGGCCGAGGCCGAGCGCGCCTTGAAAATCGGCAAGCCGATCCTCGCCGTCAAGCTCGGCCGCTCGGAGATGGGCAAACGTCAGGCGATTTCCCACACCGGATCGCTAGCCGGTGCCGACGAAGTGTTCGACGCCATGTGCAAGCGGTTGGGCATCGTCCGTTGCCCGACCTTGGAAGACATGACCGAGATCACCCTTGCGTTCATGCTCGGCAGATTTCCCAAGGGCAGCCGGGCGGCGATCGTGGTCAACTCCGGCGGCATGAAAGGGTTGATCTGCGATCACTGCGAAGATTTGAACACCAACCTGGCGCAGTTGAGCGACAAAACCAAAGAAGCGGTGCGCCCACTGATTCCGCCAGAGCTCGCCGTCGAAAATCCCCTCGAATGCGGCGTCGCCGGTTTCGGCGATGAGGCGGGCTTCATCAACATCGTCAAGCTCCACGCCGAAGATCCCGGCGTCGATCTGATGGCGATCCATGGCGAGCTGCCACGCGGCCAGACGAGAAATGCCGACCTGTTCAAGAGCGTGCTCGAAGCCACCGACAAGCCGGTGCTGGCCTTCGGCCGGTCCACTTACAGCTGCACCGATGAGAGCCGGGCGTTTCAAGAAGAAGCGCGCATGCCGTTCTTGCAAGCGATCAAGCCGACGCTGCGCGCGCTGGCGGGATTGGGTTTGTACGGCGAGCGTAGAATTGCCGGCGTGGCAAAACTGCCGGAGGCCAACGGCAACCCGGCGGTGCTCGAAGGCGAGATGTTGAGTAAGCTTTTGCAAAGCAAAGGCATCGGTCTGCCCAAGCAAGCGCTGGCGAACTCAGCAACCGACGCGGCGGCTCGAGCCAAGGAGATCGGATTCCCAGTGGCGTTGAAACTGATCGCCGCCGATGTCGTGCACAAAACCGAGTCCGGCGCGGTGGTGCTGGGTTTGAAGAATGCCGACGAAGTGCAGTCTGAAGGGCAGAAGTTGCTGGCGAAGTCGTCCGGCAAAGCGCAGTTGCTGGTGCAAGAGATGGTTCAAGGCACCGAAGTCCTCATCGGCGCGCGCACCGATCCGCAGTATGGGCCGTTCTTGATGGTCGGCTTGGGAGGGATCTTTGTCGAGGTGTTGAAAGATGTTTCGCTGCGCTTACTGCCGGTGGATGAGAAGGAAGCGCGCGCCATGCTGACCGAGCTGCGTGGCTACAAAGTTCTCCAAGGCGTGCGCGGCCAGGGGCCGCGGGATGTCGACGCATTGGTAAAGGCGATGGTCGGCCTGTCGGAAGTGTTCTCGGCGCACCGCAATACGCTGTCGGACATGGAGATCAACCCGATCATGGTGCGCGCGCAGGGCCAAGGTGCAGCGGCGGTGGATGTGCGGCTGGTGCGGAAGTAGGTAGATTGGCCGCAAAGAACGCAAAAGGCGCAAAGGAAATCACAGCTCCATGGTTGGACGGGATTTGTAACCCGCCGGGCGAACTCGGGAGTTCGCCCGGGTAAGTTTGTAGGAAATCACGCTGGGTGTTACTCTAAGCCGAAGAGGAAGATTTATGGCGGTGGAAAAGCAAACCACGGTTCAATTGAGCGAGAAGCTGCTGCGTCGAGCGCGCAAGACTTTGAAAGCGTCGACCAATCAAGAGGCGGTGGTCACCGCGCTAAACGAAAGTTTACTCAATCGAGAAATACAAGCGGCACTCAAGGCCTTGATTCGCAAAGGGCGCGGCCGCTTCGTCGATGTTTATGACCGATAAATCCCGTGCCGATACTCCTCGATACCAATATTTATCTCTACGCCATTCGGTCCGAGGCCGGCGAAGTTTTCTTTGAAAAACGATTCTTGCCGTTGGTATTCCAAACCCATGTCGCTGCGGTTGTCGTGGAGGAACTGTACGCTGGCGCCCTCGACAAGCAAGCGGTCCGCCTAGTGGAAAAGTATGTTGGCGCCCTTGAACGCGCCGGTCGTATAGTTGCCCCGAATTCTCAAGACTGGAAAGATGCGGGGAAAATCATTGCCCGGATCACGCAGAAAGAGCCTGCCTTCAAGGCCAAGATGCAACAGATTCTCAACGATATCCTGATCGCACTAGCCGCTCGTCGTATCGGTGCGGACCTTTACACGTTCAATGGCGATGACTTTGAGTTGATTCGGCGCCATCGCAATTTCTCGCTGAAGGTCTTGGAGCCGGTAGCCGGCTCTTGACGCTCACTTCACTCAGGATTTAGTTTGCCTACTTGAGCTTCTTCAGAAACCCTTCGTCGTCGATGGCTTTGATCAGGCTGCCATCGACCATCGAGGCGGCGTCGTGTTTCAAGACTTCGGGGCGGGTGCAGCCCATTTCATTCAAAATAGTCTTCATGCCTTCCAGCGTCGGGTAGGGCAGGTCGGGGACGGCGCCTTTGACATAGGTGTAGGCGCTGTCGAGGGTGGAGAGGTCGGTCTTGGCGTATTTTTTTAGGATCGCCAGGGTTGGAGTTTTGTTGTTCTTGAAAAAATGGATCGCTTCCACCGTGGCGCGGCCGAAGCGCAGCATGACGTCGCGTTTTTCCTTGAGCAGTTTCTGGCTGCTGATCAAGCCGCTGTGGGGATAGGGAATCTTCTTGCTGGCGAGATCGGCGATGACTTTGAGTCCCATCTTTTCGGCTTCCTCCCGTTCGGTGGAACCGATGATGGTAAAGTCGGCTTGCTTTTGCTGCATCATGATCAGGCGCAAATTGGTCGCGCCGACCACCCGTAGGTTGACGTCCTTGTCGGCATCGAGGCCGATGCTTTTTAGCCCCAGACGAATGGCGAAATCCGCCGAAGTGGCGGCGGTGTGATTGGCGCCGATTTTCCCTTTCAGCTCTTCGATACTTTTGATGTTGGGCTGGGCGACCAAGTAATAGGGCAGGATGACTTCGAAGCCCATGATCATGCTGGCGTCGGCGCCGCGCACTTTGGCGCTGGCCACCGCAGGGCCGGTGCCGGCGACCACATGAAGCTCGCCGGCGAACAGCGACATGAGCGCTTTGGGCGTGCCTTCGATGTAGATGACGTTGACGTCGAGGTTATGCTTTTTAAAAATGCCGGCTTCCTTGGCGACCCAGAGCACCGATGACGAGCCAGCGTTGGGCGAGATATAGGCGAAGTTGAGTTTGTCCTGCGCGCCGGCGAATTGACTCGTACCGAGCAGGAAGGCGGCGCTGAGCGTAAGCAGAAATTTAGACGGTTGCATGGGTTTCTCCATGATTGTCGTTGGCGAAGATAGCTGAAAGCGCGGTGCCGCGCTACTTGGTGACCAGGCGATTGGACAGTTCGTCTTTGTCGTCGCCCTGGCGTGGAAAATGAGTCGCGAGGATCTCGCCGCAGCGCGCGATGGCGTTACAAAAACCGTCACAGGCTTGGCCGGATTTGATGCCAGCGGTTATGATGCGGACGACCTCATCCCAGACGCTTTGATCGACTTTAACATTGATGCCACGGTCGGCGAGCACTTCGACCCGATGTTCGAGCAGCGCGACCAGGATCAAAATCCCGGTGTGGTCTTTGGTGTGGTGCAAGCCTTGCTCGGTGAATGACGCCAGACCGAGGCTGTGCACCGCTTCACTGATACGGCTTCGCGGTGCGAGCATGCGTTTCACAATCGGCAGGCGGCCGAGCAGAAATCCTATCGTCGCGCCGACCACCGGCCAGAGTTGAAAATAAATCGCGCCCCAGGGATCGCTCCAAAGCCACTCAATGACCATGCCGGTGAATAGCCCGGTGACCAGACCCAGCAGTTCGATCTCGGTGTAACGCGCCGCCGCCGTGACGATCATCGGCACGATCTCGCCAGCGGTTTTCGACTCCGCCGCGACCACCGCTTGGCGGATGCGTTCCTTTTCAGCTTCGGTGAAAAATTGTTCCGCTTTCATGTTCTACCAGCTATCGGATGAGCCGCCACCGCCTGAACTGCCACCGCCACCGCTGAAACTGTCGCTGCCGCCACCGAATCCGCCGCCCGAATAACCGCCGCCGCCCCAACCGGTGGAGCCGCCGAAAATAATCGGTCCTTGGCGCCGACCGCGGGTGCCCCACATGTTGCTGCGCTGGCGATTGGCACTGCCGGCGAACGCCATTAACCCAAGCACCGCGAAGGTAATCGCCAGCATGACCGGGAAACTCAAGTTGTTACCGCGGCTTTGAGTTTTTTTGCGCGCCGATTCCGGCAGTGGTTCTTTGCGGAGTATCTTGTCGATGGCGGCGATGCCGGCAACGATACCGCCGCCGTAATCTTGCTGGCGAAAGCGCGGCACGATGTAGTCGGCGGTGATGCGTTTGGCGATGGCGTCAGGCAGCAAGCCTTCAAGGCCGTAGGCCACTTCGAGCCTAAGCCGGCGGTCCTTGACTGCAACGACAAGCAGGGCACTATTGTCGACCCCTTTTTTACCGAGTTTCCATGATTCGAAGACCCTTATGCTGAAACCTTCGATGTCTTCGCCGTCCAGCGTCGGGATTGTCAGCACGGCGACTTGATGGCCGGTGTCGCGTTCGAGCTGCGCCAGTTGGGCTTCCAGCGATTGCGCTTGGCTCGCTTGCATGGCACCGGCGTAATCGTTGACCCGGCCACGCAGGGCGGGCACGTCGAGGGCGCTAGCCAGGGTATGGAAAAAAAGGAATAGAAAGCTTAGCAAGAACAGGCCGTGCGGTGTTCGGCGAACTCCGCACAGCCTAACATGATGCTTGTCGTTGAACGTTTTCAGTGGAGCATTCCGCGCCGTTGGTTAGAACTTCACCTGCGGCGGTTTTTGCGCGGCTTCGTCGGCGCTGAAGTTCTCGCGCACTTTCATGCCGAGGAGATATTGCGCGGTCAGGTTGGTCGGGAAGAAGCGGACTTTCTTGTTGAACTCGACCACCGATTTGCCGTAGCGGCCGCGAGCCACGGCGACGCGGTTTTCCGTGCCTTCGAGCTGAGCCTGGAGGTCGCGAAAGTTTTGATTGGCTTTCAAATCGGGATATTGCTCGGCGACCACCAGCAAGCGCGACAGCGAGCCGGAAAGGTTGCGCTGGGCTTCCTCGAATTTCTTAAACATCGCCGGATCGCTGAGCGCGTTGGCGTCGAGCTTGATCGAGGTGGCGGCGGCGCGCGCTTCGATGACCTTTTGCAAAGTCTCCTGCTCGAAGTTGGCCGCGCCTTTTACGGTGGCGACCAGGTTGGGCACCAGGTCGGCGCGCCGTTGATATTGGTTTTGCACCTCGGCCCAGGCGCCTTTGACTTCCTCGTCCAGGCCTTGGAGATCGTTATAGCCGCAGCCGGACAGTGCCAACAGGGCGACCAAACTGAAAACCGCGAAGGTTGTGGAAGGTAAAGCTAATTTACGCATGAGGTTTCTCCTGATTGGCGCCATTGGGTTGATCTTGTATCGCACCGAGTGTTGCCGTGTAAAGTAAGAATTGGTAATTGCTTTGGCAAGAGGGACCGCTCAGCAATCATTGCCTCGTTCTCCAAGTGCTTGGTTTGGTTGACTTTGGGCGATTTTTCCTTTAATCATTACGCTTCGGTAAAATCCTATGAAATACGCAGTAATTCGAACCGGCGGTAAGCAATACCGCGTCTCTGAAGGCGATGTCGTCAAGATCGAAAAACTCGATGCCGAGGTGGGCGCGAAAATCACCCTGGCGGATGTCTTGTTTGTCGGCAATGACGATGACGTAAAAATCGGCACTCCCTTGGTGGCCAACGCCACGGTCACCGGCGAAATCGTCGATCAGGACCGCGCCAAGAAGATCATTGTCTTCAAAAAGAAACGGCGCAAGGGTTACAGCCGGCAGCAGGGCCATCGGCAGTATCAAACTTCGCTAAAAATTACCTCCATCGAAGCCTAGATCGGGAGCGCAAATGGCACATAAAAAAGCAGGCGGCAGTTCGCGCAACGGGCGCGATAGCAACGGGCAAAGGCGCGGCGTCAAAGTCTACGGCGGCGAGACCGTGCGCGCTGGCAACATTCTGGTACGCCAGCTGGGCACCAAGATCCATCCCGGCACCAACGTCGGCATGGGGCGCGACTACACGCTGTTTTCCCTGGTCGACGGCATCGTCAAATATGGCCGTTACGATAAGACTCGCAAAAAAGTCGAAGTCGTGCCGATGCAGTAAATTCCCCATTGGACTCCAGATGAAAGAAGCCCCCTTTCGGGGCTTTTTTTTTGTCCGGGAGGGGCCAGTTGCCAGTGGTCAGTTGCTAGTTGTCGGTTTTTCGAAGCAGGCTGGCGGATCGACAGTTTATGCGTCATGCTCTAAACTACTGACAACTGATAACTGGCTACTGACAACTAACTAGAATGAAATTCATCGACGAAACCAAGATTCGCGTCTTTGCCGGCAACGGCGGGCCGGGGTCCGTGAGTTTTTACCGCGCCAAGTTCGTCCGCCGCGGCCCCCCCGATGGCGGCAATGGCGGTCACGGTGGTGACGTGGTCGTGGTGGCCGATCCGCAGCTCTCAACGCTGCTCGACCTACGCTATCAGAAAGAATGGAAAGCCAACCCTGGCAAGGGTGGTGGTGATGCCGATCGCGACGGCCGGCGCGGCGACGATTGCTTGATCAAAGTGCCGGTGGGCACGATGATTAGGGATAGTGCCAGCGGAGAATTGCTTGCTGACCTAAAAATCGCGGGTGAGCGGGCGGTTATCGCCGCCGGCGGGCGCGGCGGCAAAGGCAACGCTCATTTCGGCTCGTCGACCAACCGCAGTCCGCAATTCTGCCAACCCGGCGAGCCGGGTGTCGAGCGCGATTTGGAGATTGAGCTCCGTTTGCTCGCCGATGTCGGCATTATTGGTTTGCCCAACGCCGGTAAGTCGACGTTGATCTCGGTGATCTCCTCGGTGCGGCCGAAGATCGCCGATTATCCATTTACCACGCTGGTGCCCAACCTGGGCGTGGTGAGCTACGGCGAGGGGCGGAGCTTTGTCGCCGCGGATATTCCCGGCTTGATCGAAGGCGCTCATCAGGGCCATGGCCTGGGCGATAAGTTTCTCCGTCATGTGCTGCGTACCCGGGTGCTGGTGCATATGCTCGACGCTTCGCAGCTGGCCGCGAAAGATCCCCTGGCACAGTGGAAGGCGATCAATCGCGAGATGGAGCTGTTCGATCCCGAGTTAATGGACAAGCCGCAAATCGTCGTCGCCAACAAAGCTGATTTGCCCGAAGGCCGGGAGTTGGCCAAGGTCCTCAGCAAGAAATTGCCCAAGGCTTATCGGCCACTCTATGTGATTTCGGCGGCGACCACCGAGGGCGTGCAGGCGTTGGTTTACGCCATCGGCCGCAAGTTGGACGAAGTGAGACGGCAGCAGAGCGAGAGCGATAACGTCAGTGACGCAGCTGGAGCATAAGAAACCGATTTTAGCGCGGGCGCGCCGCGTGGTGGTGAAGATCGGCAGTCAGATCCTGTCGTCCAAGGATGGCATCGAGGAGGCCCGGCTGCGCGGCTTGGTGCGCCAGCTGGCCGAATTGCAAAGCGGCAAACGTCAGGTGGTGGTGGTCAGTTCGGGTGCGGTGGCGGCGGGAATGACCCAGCTGGGCTGGACCGAGCGGCCCAAGACCATTCCCGAAAAACAGGCATTGGCCGCGGTCGGGCAGATCAAGCTGATGGCGCTTTACGAGCGCAGCTTCGCCAGGTACGACAAAAAAGTCGCCCAGGTCTTGCTCACCGCCGACGATCTCGCCAACCGCCAACGTTACATCAACGCCAAACATACTTTTCACATGTTGCTCGACGCGGCGATCATTCCGATCGTCAACGAGAATGACACGGTGGCCGTCGAGGAAATGAAGTTCGGCGACAACGATCATCTGTCGGCCTTGGTGGCGACGCTGCTCGAAGCGGACTTGCTGGTGATCCTGAGCGATGTCGAGGGGGTTTACGATAAAGACCCGCGTACCCATGCCGACGCCCAACTGCTGCCCTTGATCGAAGAGGCGCGCGGTTTGCGTCAGGCGATCGGTGGCGCCAGCGTCAGCGCCGTGGGCACCGGCGGCATCGCCACCAAACTGGCCGCCGCCGAAGAGGCGGCCGCAGCCGGCATTCCGACGATCATCGCCAGCGGTCTGCGCAGCGGCGTGCTCGACAGAGTATTCGACGCCAAGCAACAGATCGGCACGTTGATTCTGCCCGACGAAAAACATTTGCGGCGCAAGAAGCATTGGATCGGTTTCAATCTCAAGCCGGCTGGCACGATCGTTGTCAACGAAGGCGCTTACCTGGCGATCAATGCCACGGGCAAGAGTTTGTTGCCCGCGGGGGTCGAAAAAGTCGATGGCGCGTTCGGCGTCGGCGACTGCGTGCGTATCGATTTCCAGGGTAAGGAATTCGCCCGCGGCCTGGTCAACTATGGCGAAGCGGAGTTGAATCGGATCAAAGGATTGCATACAAGCAAGATTGAAAAAGTCCTGGGTTACAAAGCCCACGACGAAGTCATTCACCGCGACGATCTTGTGATATTGTAAAACTGCCATGCCGGATTCCACGCTAACCCAACAAGCCCTCGCCCTCGGCAAACAAGCGAAAATCGCCGCGCGCCAGCTGGCGCCGTTGTCGTCAGAGGAGAAGAACCGCGCTTTGCTGCTGATGGCCGATAAGCTTGAAGCCAAAAGCAGTTTCTTGATCGAAGAAAATAACAAAGATCTGGCATTCGCCACGGCCAACGGCGTATCCGGTGCCATGCTCGACCGCATCGCGCTCAACCCCGAGCGGGTGCGGGCGATGGCTCAGGGGCTGCGTGAAGTGGCTGCGCTGCCCGACCCGGTGCGCGAAATCGTCAAGATGTGGCGCCGGCCCAACGGCTTACAAGTTGGGCGCATGCGCATTCCCTTGGGCGTCATCGGCATCATCTACGAAGCCCGGCCCAACGTCACCGCCGACGCGGCGGCGCTCTGCCTCAAGTCAGGCAACGCGGTGATCCTGCGCGGCGGCAGCGAGGCGCACCATTCCAACCAGGCGATCGGCGCGGTGCTGCGCCAAGCCTGCGCCGAGACCAAGGTGCCGGCGGACGCCGTGCAAGTGGCTCAGGTGAAAGACCGCGGTTTGGTCAATGAGCTGTTGCAGTTGGAAGAGTATATCGATCTGATCATTCCGCGTGGCGGCGAGGAGCTCATCCGCGCCGTGGTCGCCAATTCGAAAATTCCCGTGATCAAGCATTACAAAGGCATCTGCCATGTCTACGTCGACAACGATGCGTCGTTGGAGATGGCCGAGCGCATCTGCTTCAACGCCAAGGTGCAGCGGCCGTCGGTGTGTAACGCCATGGAGACGCTCTTGGTGCATGAAGCGGTGGCGGCGAAGTTTTTGCCGGCGATGATCGAGAAATATCGCGCCGCCAAGGTCGAGGTACGCGGCTGCGACAAGACTTGCGCCCTGGTGCCGGGTACTGCGAAAGCTAGTGAAGAAGACTGGTCGACGGAATATCTCGAGTTGATCGTTTCCATTCGCGTGGTCAAGGATATGAACGCGGCCATCGATCATATCGAGCGCTACGGCTCGGAACATACCGAGAGCATCATTACCGACAACTATCAAAAAGCCCGTGAGTTTATCGATCGAGTAAATTCTTCCGCCGTTATGGTCAACGCGTCGACCCGCTTCAACGACGGCGGCGAGTTGGGTCTCGGCGCCGAGATCGGTATCAGCACGAGCAAGATCCACGCCTTCGGCCCCATGGGGTTGGAGGAGCTGACGACGACCAAGTTTATCGTCTTTGGCGATGGGCAGATTCGCGAATGACGTTGCCCCGCCACCACAGTCAACCACCGCCGCAGAGTTTCGAGTTTCGAGTTTTGGGTTCCGAGTTAACCCGAAACGCAAAACCCGAAACGCAAAACGCTTTTAGCTCGGCCCACTCAATGTGCCATTGCCGTCCAAGTTTGGCCGGCCAGCGGGACCGCCAATGAAGATCGGCCTATTCGGCGGCACCTTCGACCCGATCCACTGGGGCCATCTGCGCAGCGCGGAAGAGGTCAGTGAGACCTACGGTCTGGACCGGGTTTACTTCGTTCCGGCGTCGATCCCGCCGCATAAACGGGGCAAGACCACGACGCCGGCTAAGGATCGTTTGCAAATGGTTCGCCTGGCGGTGGCGCGTAATCCGCGCTTCGCCGTGTCGACCATCGAGTTGAAGCGTCCGGGACCGTCCTATTCCATCGACACCATCCGGGCCTTCGCCAGCCAGCTCGGCAAGGGCGATTCGCTTTACTTCATCATCGGCTTGGATGCCTTCATCGAGATCGGCACTTGGCAGGATTTCAAAGAAATTTTTCTATTGTGCAATTTCATCGTCACCTCCCGGCCGGGGAGTAAAGAGAACGATCCTCTCAGGGGCGCCGGCGTTGCCGTGAAAAAACTGTTTTGTTATGATCCGAAACAAGCCAACTACCGCCATCAAAGTGGCAATCGAGTGTACTTTATCGAACTCACAGATATCGCTATCTCGGCTTCGGAAATCCGCGCCCTGGTGCGCCAAGGCCAATCGATCCGTTATCTGTTACCGTCGTTAGTGGAACGATTCATCAAACGGCGCCGGCTCTATCGCGGCGCGGGGAGAGTGCGTGAAAGCTAAATCACTGAGCGGCTGGGACAAGGCGCTGCTGTTGACGCGAGCGGCGTTGGATAAGAAAGCGGGCGATCTGGTGGTCCTCGATGTCCATGCGCAAACCTCGATGGCCGAATACTTCATCCTGTGCTCCGGACGGTCGGACCGCCAGGTGCAGAGCATCGCCCAGGGACTGCAACAGGAGGCGGGCGCGGCCGGCGTGCGCCCCTATGCCGTCGAGGGCACCCAGCGCGGCCATTGGGTGCTGATGGATTTCTCCGATGTCATCGTGCATATTTTTTACGAACCGCTGCGCCAGTTCTACGACCTCGACGGCCTATGGAGCCACGCGCCCCAAGCCAAGCTGCCTGCAAGCTACAATAAATTGATCGCCCAACAGCGCGCCAGCGATGCGCAGCTGTCCAATTAGCCTTCGAGATTCTTGCAAGATCCTTTCACCACGAAGGCATCCTTCGACTACGCTCAGGACAGGCTCTAGGCGCGAAGTAGGGGCGAAAGATTTTTCGCCCTTCCGAAACCTTGCTGTCCTTCGTGCCTTCGTGGTGAAAATCCCCAATCGAACCTGGCACTTTATCCAGACAAACAGCTGAAGATTCGTTACAATATCTGATAGGTTCTCCGTTCAAGCTGGGAAGGAATCTCTCGTGAGTGCAACTCAACCGGTGGTTTTGGTTATTCTCGACGGCTTCGGCATCAATCCGCGGAAGGATTTCAACGCCATCGCCAACGCGACCACGCCCAATCTCGATGCGCTCTTGCGCGATTACCCCAACTCGCGTTTGTCGATGTCCGGCCTCGACGTCGGCCTACCGGCGGGACAGATGGGCAACTCGGAAGTCGGCCATATGATTCTCGGCGCCGGGCGCATCGTCTATCAAGATTTGACTTTGATCCACAAGGACATTGACGAAGGCGGTTTCTTCGGCAATGCGGTTTTGCTCGATGCCCTGCGCAAGACCAAGGCGAAGAGCGACCGGCTGCACTTGATGGGGCTCCTGGGCGATGGCGGCGTGCATAGCCACCAGCGCCACATGGAAGCGCTCCTGGAAATGGCCAAGCGCGAGCGGTTGGCGCAAGTATTTCTCCATCTATTTCTCGACGGCCGCGACACCCCGCCCAACAGCGCCGAGCAGTTCATGCTCGATTTGAACGAGAAGTTAAGAGAATTTCCCAACGTCAAAATCGCCACGGTGAGCGGCCGCTACTACGCCATGGACCGGGACAAGCGCTGGGACCGGGTCGAGAAGGCTTATGTTTGTTTGACCCAGGGCATCGGCAACCGCGCGCCGTCGGCGTTGGCGGCGATTCGCGATAGTTATCGCGCCAAGGTCAGCGATGAATTCCTCCTGCCGACGACCATCGACGGCGTCGTGCCCGACGGTCTGATCGGCGACGGCGACGGGGTGATCTTTTTCAACTTCCGCGCCGACCGAGCGCGCGAGCTGACCCGCGCCCTGACCGATGTTGACTTCAATGATTTCCCGCGGCCGCGGCGCGTCGAGCTCGTAAGCTACACGACCATGACGCAGTACGATGAGACGTTTCACCACCCGGTGGCGTACCAGCCGCGCGAGATCAGAAAAATATTGGGCGAAGTGGCGAGCCAGGCGGGGATAAAGCAACTGCGCATCGCCGAGACCGAAAAGTACGCCCATGTGACCTATTTCTTCAACGGCGGCGAGGAGAGCAAGTTCGCCGGCGAGGAACGCATTCTCATCCCGTCTCCGAAAGATGTCGCGACCTACGATCTGAAACCGGAGATGAGCGCCCGGCCGGTGACCGAGGCGCTGGTCAAGCACCTGCGCGACACCGATGTCGGCCTGGTGATCGCCAACTACGCCAACGCCGACATGGTCGGCCATACCGGCAACTTCGAGGCGGCGGTTAAAGCCGTCGAGGTCATCGACGAGTGCTTGGGCAAAGTGGTCGACGCGGTCCTGGCGAAAAAGGGCAAGATCATCATCACCGCCGATCACGGCAACATTGAGCAGTTGATCGACTACGATACCGGCATGGCGCATACCGCGCACACGATCAATCTGGTGCCGGTGATTTTGATCGACGAAGCCCATCGCAAATGCCGGCTCAATACCGGCACGGCTATCGATGTCGCGCCCACGGTGATGCAGCTGTTGGGCGTGCCCCAGCCGGCGGAGATGACCGGCCGTTCTTTGATCGTCGAGTCTTAGGTTCGCTGGTCACCTTTGCACCTTGCCGCTTGGGTTTGCTAAGCTCGGCGCCGTCATGCAGCTTGCCGTCAATCCACGACTGTCCGAGCGCATCGATTGGCTGTTCGACTGGCTCTATCCGCCGCGCTGCCGGGCTTGCCGCGGGCGGATTTTCGGGCCGGACGCGGAATGTTTCTGCGCTTCCTGCCGCGCCCATGTGCAGTTGGTCGGCCATCCGTTGTGCCAGGTTTGCGGCCGGCCCTATCCCGACGGTAGCGGCGACGATCATACTTGCGGCGTCTGCTTAGACCGGCCGCCGCGGTTCGTCGCGGCGCGCGCCTGGGCCTGCTATCCCCGCGAGGATGATCATCCGCTGCGCCTAGTGGTGCAGAAGTTCAAATACAGCCGCAAGGTATCGCTGGGCAAACCGCTCGGCCGCTTGTTGGCGCTCGGCTGTGAAGAATTTCTCGCCGGGCTCAACGCCGACTTGATCGTGCCGGTGCCGCTTTATCCCAAGCGGCTGCGCTGGCGCGGTTTCAATCAGTCGCTGCTCCTCGGGCGGGAAGTCAGTCGCGCTTACGGTATTCCCATGGACCCGTTTGTTCTGCTACGCCGGCGCGAGACCGCGGCGCAGACCCAACTGGCCGAGGACGAGCGGCGGCGCAACGTGCGCGGCGCCTTCGAACTCAATGCCGAGCGTTCGGTCAAGGGGAAGTGTGTCCTGTTGATTGACGATGTTTACACCTCGGGGGCGACCGTCAACGAATGCAGCCGGACTTTGAAGCAAGGCGGCGCCAAGGCAGTCTATGTGCTGACCTTGGCGCGAGCGGTGTACTGAATTCGAGCGAATCCAAAATGTCCACCGACGACCAAACCCGCTGGGACGCGCAGCACCTGACTTCCCATGGCAGTGAGCAGCCTGCGCCATTTCTCCGCGAGATTGTTGAAAGCTCCGTCTGGCCGGCGCTCGGCGGTAAGGCGCTCGACATCGCCTGCGGCAAGGGTCGCAACGCGATCTATTTGGCCCAACACGGCTTCGCGGTGACCGCGCTGGAAATCTCCGCCGTGGCATTGGCGGAAGGGCGCCGGCGGGCAGAAGAGCTGGAGCTCACCATCGACTGGCAACAGCGTGACTTGGAAGCGAGCGCGCTCGATCTCGGCGAGTACGATTTGATCGTCAACTTCAATTATCTCCAACGCTCGCTATTCCCAGCGCTGCGCCAGGCGGTGAAACCGGGCGGCCATGTGATCTTCGAGACCTACTTGATCGATCAAGCGGAATTGGGCCAGCCGAAGAATCCCGATTATCTGTTGCGTCATAACGAGCTCCTCGACAGCTTCCAGGGATTTCGCGTTTTGTTCTACCGCGAAGGCCGGAGCATGGACGGCGCCGCGCCAGCGTTTCGCGCTGGGATTTTTGCCCAGAGGGTTCGATGACGCAGAGCGCGACGACGGTAGAGCGGAAATTGGATGGGTGGATCGAGTCGGGAGAGTTCCGCGATTGGTGCGGCCGCTGCCGGCGGCCGCGCGTGACCTGCTTCTGTGCGCTCATCGAGCCGTTTGAGTCGCTGCCGCGCTTCGTTATCCTCAGCCAGCCGCGCGAGACCAAGCACCGGCTCGGTACCGGTCGCATGGCCCATCTCGGATTGAGCAATTCACTTTGGTACGAGGGCATCGACTTCACGCGCCATCCGCTGGTCAATCGGGTGATCGCCGATGCCGGCAACGCGCCCATGCTGCTTTATCCTGGAACTGACGCGATCAATATTTCACGACTGAATGTCGTTTCGCGCCGCGATTTGATCGCCGGGCCGCGCACGCCGGTGGTGTTTGTCCTCGACGGCACCTGGAAGAGCGTGCGCAAGATGCTGCGTTTGAGCGCCAATCTGCGCTCGCTGCCGAGAATTTGTTTCCAACCGCCGACGCCGTCGGCCTACGGTTTTCGCCGCGAGCCGCGCCCGGAGTGCTACTCGACCATTGAAGCGATCCACCAGGTCATCGAACTGTTCGACGATTCCATCAGCAATGGCGTGGCCGAGCGGCGCCATGACGGCTTGCTCAAGGCCTTTCACTTCATGGTCGCCACCCAGCTCGCCTATTCGCCGGTGTAATTCACTACTTGCCGCGCTTCTTCGGCACCCTGCTAGGGCGGATTTCTGATTGTTTGTATCACAATATTCGCATATAATGATTGAAGTTAAGCTGATCCCATGGACTTCGTACGCACCCTCAAAGCTTTGGCCGATCCGTTGCGCCTGCGCGTGCTCGCCGCGGTGGCTGAAGAAGAACTGACCGTCGGCGAGGTCCAGGAAGTGGTGGTGTCGATGCAGTCCTCGGTGTCGCGCAACCTGGCGCTCTTGCGTGAGGCGGGCTTCGTGCAAGACCGCAAGGAAGGCACTAGCGTTTACTTTTCAGTCCGCGCCGACATGCCGGCGGCGGCGCGAGAGCTGTTCGCGACGCTGCAATCCCGGCTCAGTGAAATTCCCGAAGTCAAAAGAGACCAGGCGCGCTTGGCCGAATGCCGGCGCCGTCGCTTGCAGCGCTCGGAGAGTTATTTTGAATCGGTGGCCGGCGACTGGGAGCGCATTCGCAAAAGTTATTTCGACGACCGGGTGACCTCCCTGGCCATCGAAAAACTCTTGCCGCGCGATCTGGTGCTCGCCGACATCGGCTGCGGCACCGGAAGTTTGACCTTCGAGTTGGCGCGCTTCGCGCGCCAAGCCATCGGCGTCGATCTGTCCGGCGAGATGCTCCGGCGCGCGCGCGCCATCGCCAAGGAGCGCCAGATGGACAACGTCGAGTTCCGCCAGGGCGACGTGCTCAAGCTGCCCTTGGAATCGCACAGCGTCGACGCCGCGTTTTGCGTCATGGTGCTGCACTTTCTTCCCGATCCGGCGCGGGCGATCGCTGGCCTGTGCCGCGTCGTTCGGCCAGGCGGGTCGGTGATTCTGGTCGACTTGGTCGAGCATAAGCAGCAGTGGATGCGCGAGCAGATGGCGCACCAGTGGTTGGGCTTTGACCACGGTTCGATTGAAAGCTGGTTTCGCGCGGCGGGAGCTGATTCCATAGATTACGATCTCACCGGTTCCTACGCCGGCGAAAAGCTCGCCCGCAACGGCAACCGGCCGGTGGAAATCTTTGTCGCGCGGGCGAGCTTGCCGGGGAAGAGGGATTTGGCCGCAAAGAACGCAAAGGGCACAAAGTAAGAAAGACATCTATGAACTCGACTGAAACAACTTTACGTAAACTACTATTGGAGCGCATCGTCATTCTCGATGGCGCCATGGGGACGATGATCCAGTCGCGCAAGCTTGGCGAAGCGGATTTTCGCGGCGGGCGCTTCGCCGGTCATCCGAAGGATCTCAAGGGCTGCAATGATTTGCTCTGTCTTACCCAGACGGATTTGATCGCCGACATTCACGCCGAGTATCTCGAAGCCGGCGCCGATATCGTCGAGACCAACACCTTCAACTCGACATCGATCTCCATGCTGGACTACCAGCTGGAGCCGTTTGTCTATGAGATCAATGTCGCCGGCGCCCAGGCGGCGAAACGGGCCGCTGAACGGGTCATGGCGAAACATCCCGGCCGTACTTGCTTCGTCGCCGGCGCCATGGGGCCGACCAACCGCACCTGTTCGATCTCGACTGATGTGAATAGCGCGTCGACCCGCGGCGTGACCTTCGAAGAATTGGTCGACGCCTATTACGACCAGGCGCGCGGTCTGGTCGACGGCGGCGCCGATATTCTGTTGGTCGAGACGATTTTCGACACGCTCAATTCCAAGGCGGCATTCTTCGCCATCGCCAAGCTGTTCGAAGATAAAAATATTTCTTTGCCGTTGATGGCGTCGGTGACTTTCATCCAGGCGGGCAGCAATCGCGGCGTCACCGGCCAGACCGTCGAAGGTTTTTGGAATTCGATTTCCCACGTGCCGCTGCTCAGCGTCGGCATGAACTGCGCGCTCGGTCCCAAGGAAATGCGTCCGCTGATCGAAGAGCTGACGGCGATCGCGACTATCTATATCAGCACCCATCCCAACGCCGGCTTGCCCGATCCGCTGTTGCCGACGGGATTTCCCGAGACACCGGAATCCCTGGCGCCGCAGCTGCGCGAGTGGGCCGACAATGGTTGGCTCAACATCGTCGGCGGCTGTTGCGGCACGACGCCGGCGCATATTCGCAAGATCGCCGAGGCGGTTCGCGGATTGCCACCGCGTGCCTTGCCGACAGTCGAACCGTTCCTGCGCCTGAGCGGGCTCGAAAGCCTCACCGTGCGGCCCGAGTCCAACTTCGTCAACATCGGCGAGCGCACCAACGTCACCGGCTCGCCGGTGTTCGCTAAGATGGTGCTGGCTGGCGATTTCGAAAAGGCGGTCAGTGTCGCGCGCCAGCAGGTCGAGGGCGGCGCGCAGATCATCGACATCAACATGGACGAGGGCATGCTCGATTCCAAAGCGGCGATGGAAAAGTTTTTGCGCCTGATCGCCGGCGAGTCCGACATTGCCAGGGTGCCGGTGATGGTCGACAGCTCCAAGTGGGAAGTCATCGAAGCCGGGCTGCGCTGCTTGCAAGGCAAGGGCATCGTCAATTCGATCAGCTTGAAAGAGGGCGAAGAAAAGTTCATCGCCCAGGCGAAATTGATTCGCCGCTATGGCGCGGCGGTGATCGTCATGGCCTTCGACGAGCGCGGCCAGGCGGATACCTACGAGCGCAAGATCGAGGTGTGCGCGCGCACCTACAAGATTCTCACCGAGCAAGTCGGCTTTCCGCCCCAGGAGATCATCTTCGACCCGAATATTCTCACTGTCGGCACTGGCATCGAGGATCATAACAACTACGCGGTAAACTTTATCGAGGCGACCCGCTGGATCAAAGAGAATTTGCCGCTGGCGAAAGTGTCGGGCGGGGTGAGCAATATTTCGTTTTCCTTTCGTGGCAACAATCCGGTGCGCGAGGCGATGCACTCGGCGTTTCTTTACCACGCTATCAAGGCCGGCATGGACATGGGCATCGTCAATCCCGGCATGCTGAGCGTCTACGAGCAGATTCCCGCCGATTTACTTGAATTGGTCGAAGATGTTCTGCTCAACCGGCGCGCCGACAGCACCGAACGGTTGGTCACCTTCGCCGATACGTTTAAGGAGAAGGGCAAGGTCGCGGTCAAGGACGACTCCTGGCGCGACGGCACGGTGGAGGAGCGTTTGTCCCACGCGCTGGTCAAGGGACTCACCGACTTCATCGATCAGGATGTCGAAGAAGCCAGGCAGAAATACGGCAAGCCATTACTCGTCATCGAAGGGCCGCTGATGGACGGCATGAACGTGGTCGGCGATCTGTTCGGCTCGGGCAAAATGTTTTTGCCCCAGGTGGTGAAAAGCGCCCGGGTGATGAAAAAAGCCGTGGCCTATTTGACGCCCTACCTGGAAGCGGAAAAGTTGAAAGCCCAGGATACTTCCTTGCGCACCAAGCTAGTCTTTGCCACGGTCAAAGGCGACGTGCATGACATCGGCAAGAACATCGTCGGCGTGGTGCTGAGCTGCAACAATTACGATGTCGTCGATCTCGGCGTCATGGTGCCGGCGGAAAAAATCATCGACACGGCGATCGCTGAGAAGGCCGATATCATCGGTCTCAGTGGTTTGATCACGCCGTCCCTGGACGAGATGACCCATGTCGCCAGCGAGATGACCCGGCGCGGACTGAATATTCCTTTGCTTATCGGCGGCGCCACCACCAGCAAGCGCCACACCGCGGTGAAGATCGCGCCGTTCTATAACCATGAAACCATTCACGTAGTCGACGCCTCGCGCGCGGTGCCGGTGGTGGGTGCCTTGATGAAGCCCGAGACGCGCAAAGCGCTGGACGAACAGAACCGCAAGGACCAGGCCGAGATCCGCGAGCAGTTCGAAAACCGCGCTGGCACCCAGCTGCTCAGCTACGAAGAGGCGGTGCGCCACAAGCTGCACACCGAATGGGACGATCATCATATCGCCGTGCCCGAGTTCACCGGCCGGCGCGTGCTCAAGGATTTTCCCTTAGCCGAGCTGGTGCCGTTCATCGACTGGTCGCCGTTTTTCCACACCTGGGAAATGCGTGGCCGCTATCCCGACTTGCTCAGCGACCCGGTGCGCGGTCCAGCGTCCCGCGAGCTCTTCGCCAACGCCCAGGAGCTGTTGAAAAAGATCGTCGATGAGAAACTCTTCACCGCCCGTGGGGTGTACGGGTTTTATCCGGCCAATAGCGACGGCGACGATATCATCGTCTACGCCGACGTGACCCGCACCAAGGAGTTGACGCGGCTGCATACTCTGCGCCAACAAAAGGACAACCAGCGCGGCAAGCCGCAGTTGGCGTTGGCCGACTATATCGCGCCGCGCGACAGCGGCCATGTGGATTATCTCGGCGCCTTTGCCGTCACCACCGGCCATGGCACTCAGGAGCTGGCGGAAAAGTTCGACAAGGACAACGATCAATACAATTCGATCATGGCCAAAGCATTGGCCGACCGCTTGGCCGAAGCCTTCACCGAGTGCTTGCACAAGCGCGCCCGCGCCGACTGGGGCTACGGTAAAAACGAAAAGCTCAGCAACGAAGATCTGATCCAAGAAAAATACCGCGGCATTCGCCCGGCGCCCGGCTACCCGTCGCAACCCGACCACACCGAGAAGCCGCTGATCTTCGATTTACTCAACGCCACTGAAGCCACCGGCATCACGCTCACCGAAAGCTTCGCCATGTACCCGGCGTCGTCGGTGAGCGGCCTTTATTTCGCGCACAAGGAAGCCAGCTACTTCGCGGTCAACTCCATCGGCAAGGACCAAGTCGAATCTTACGCCGCGCGCAAGGGCATGAAAGTCGCGGAAGTCGAGCGCTGGCTGTCGCCGATTCTGGGCTACGATCCGGCGAAGAAGTAGGCGCTATTCCGTTTGCTCGGCGCGCGTACCGGCACTAGAATCGCCGTCAGTCATGGGCAAGCCGCCACGTTCATCGCCCCGTTGCATCATCATCGCCGGACCCAACGGCGCCGGTAAGACGACCTTTGCCCGTGAGTACCTGACTCAGGAAGCGGGTATCGTTCATTTCGTCAATCCGGATTTGATCGCCAGCGGGCTCTCGCCATTGCGGCCGGAGTTGGCGGCTTTTGAGGCGGGGCGATTGTTTCTTCGAGAAGTGGATCGTTTGGCTCGGGCGCGAAAGAGTTTCGCTTTCGAAAGCACGTTAAGCGGCTTGAGCTACCGGCAGCGGCTGATGCGTTGGAAGGCTGCCGGCTACCGAATTCAAATTGTCTACCTACGAGTCTCCTCTCCTAAGATTGCGTTCCTGCGTATCGCCGCACGGGTTAAACAAGGTGGGCATAACGTACCGCGCAAGGACGTGCTGCGCCGGTTCGGTAGAAGTTGGATCAACTTTACAAAGGACTACCGTCTGTTGGCCGATACCTGGAGCGTATATGATAACTCGGGAATCGTGCCGCGGTTAGTGGAGCAGGGACCGTGAAAACTACAAAAGTGAAAAAAGAAACCAGGGAATTTTCCGCCGCCGTCGGCCGCGCCTTGCGCCGGGCGGCCAAGGTGGCGCGCAAGACCGCGCGCATGCATGGCACGCCGATTTATGTCTGGAAAGACGGCAAGGTCGTCGCCGAAAAGCCGTAGCCGATCTCGCCGGATTCCCCGATCTTCCCGTCAATAATTCAACTTGCACAAAGAGCGGCGTGGCTGTTAGTGTCGCCGCACAGACTAGCGGGCTAACTCATTCAAGAAGGAGAATTTTATGCCGACCAAAAGCGAGCCGATTATCATCGAAGCGGCGGGGATGCGGATCTGGGTGGATTACCGCAAGGGCATCGGCGGCGACGAGGGGCTGACCTTCGACGTTACAACCGTGGGCGACAAGGACGGAGATAGAATCCTGCGTTTCGACTGCTTCAGCAAGACGCCGCATTACCACGTCGGTTCCGCGCCCAAGAGTCCGGTGCACGACATGATCGCCGAAGGTATCGCCGACCCGGTGCGTTGGACTTTGGAACAGTTGAAGACTCGGCTTCCCTCCATGGTCGCCGAAGCCGGCTACGACGATATCGCCAAGACCATCGACCAAGCGGCGATTGCCCAGAGCCTTACCCGAGCGGAACCCGACATTTTCGCCAAAATGTAGCGGCGTGGCGGTTGGTTCTCTTCGATCTTAAAAGAAGCGCGGGCTTTCTAGCCCACGTGGTTAATTTCGCGGACAGGAATGTCCGCGCTCCCATCTCGTGATCTTTTCTGCAACCACTTGGATTGCTTGCGTGGCACTACTCAGTAGTGGCATATCCACTACTGAGAGCTGCCTCCCTCGAAGCGCGTTTAACCCACGCGCTTGCACTGAGCCAGCTCTGTCGGAACCCACTGAACAATCAACGGAGGCATTACACCATGGCGCAAGACTTTGTTGGCACCAAACGCTGGATACGGCCGGCGACTCCTTATGAAACTTACATGGACGAGCAAAATCTGCCGATCCATCGCGGCGCGGTGGGGTTCTATGACATTCGCGAGCTCGACTTGGCGCCTTGGCCGCGCATGGGCGCGCGTGGCGCATTCATCGAGCTCAACGGCTGCGGCGGTCTCCAGGGCATGTATGTCATCGAGGTGCCGAGCGCCGGCGTGATCGCGCCCGAGAAGCATATGTACGAGGAGATCTTCTACGTGCTCGAAGGGCGCGGCACCACCGAGATCTGGAGCGACGATGCGACCAAGAAGCAGACCTTCGAATGGCAGCAGGGCAGCTTGTTCTCGCCGCCGATGAATACCTGGCACCGCATCGTCAACGCCACTTCCAGCCCGGCGTTGCTGCTCGGCGTCACCAACGCGCCGCCGATTTTTCATCTGTACCGCAGCCAGGACGCGCTGTTTAACAATCCCTATCAGTTCAAAGACCGTTACGATGGCAGCGCGGAGTATTTCAAAGCGCACACCGAGCTCGGCAAGGACCCGCGCCATGGCCGGGCGCGCAATTACGGCAACATCATTCCCGACGCCGACCGCGTCGAGCTGCCGCTGGACGGCCAGCGCGGTGTCGGCCACCGGACGTTTTTTTGGAATCTGTCGGGCAATAGTTTTCAGGGCTTCATCGCGCAGTACGCGCCGGGGCGCTACTCGCGCTGTCACAACCACGAAGCCGGCCCAGTGCTGCTCTGCCTGGGCGGCAAAGGTTACACCATCACCTGGCCAGGCGGCGCCGGTACGACACCGTGGCAGGATGGTAAAGGCGACTTGGTGCTGCGCCAAGACTACAAAGCCGGCGGCATCGTTAGCGCCGCGCCCGGCGACGCCGGCTGGTTTCACGGCCACTACGGCGCGTCCAAAGACCCCTTGCGCGTGTTGGCTTTTCTCGGCGGCTTTCCGCGCCGCGTCATGGGCGTGCCCGGCGTCGACTGGCGCGGTTTGAATCTTGACATCAAAGAAGGCGGCAGCACCATCGAGTACCGCGACGAAGACCCCTACATTCGCAAAATGTTCCAGGAGCAGCTGGCCAAGGAAGGCGCGGCGTTCAATATGCCGGAGGAAGCGTATCGGTAGGAGGTTCGAAGCCGCGAGAGGTGCAGACTGTTTACGTCCGACTAACACCCTCAGCGAATCACCCGATCGGCTCGGCGCAGCACCGCGTCGGAAATTTTTAGATTCAGCGCCTTGGCGGTTTTGCGATTGATCACGAACTCGAATTTGGTCGGCTCTTCCACTGGTAGCTCGGCGGGTTTCACGCCCTTGAGTATTTTGTCGACGTAACCGGCGGCGCGGCGGAATACTTCTGGCTCGTCGGCGGAGTAGGACATCAGGCCGCCGGCTTCCACCCAGGTGCTACCTTCGAAGGCGCTCGGCAGCCGGTGTTCGATGGCGAGCTCGGCGATGCGCTTTTGGTGATTGATCAGCATGGGCGTTAGCGTCAGCAGAGCATCCAACTGCAATTTTGCCGCGGCACCGAATGCGCCTTCCAAGTCTGGCTGTGAACCATGCACATCGATGACCTGCCCCTTAAGATTCACATCGTGAGCGGCGGTTTCGATCTCGCGCATACGGAGCAAACTGTTACTAAGGTCGTTGGTGTTGCGCAGGATACCGATGCGCGTGATCTGCGGCACGATCTCTTTGAGTAACTCGAGCCGCTTGTTGGTCAATGGCCGGCTCAAGGTGGTCACGCCGGTGATGTTGCCGCCGGGACGAGCTAGGTTTGGGACGAGGCCGCTGTCCACTGGGTTCATGTTACTGACCATGACGATCGGTGTCGTCTTGACTAATCGCTTGGCGGTGACGACCTGGAGCGGCACGACCATGACATCGACCTTGAGATGGAGTAGTTCGCCGATGAGCCGCTGAAACACTTCGCTTTCGGTGGCGCTGAAGCGGTACTCGACGACGATATTCTTGCCCTCGACGTAGCCGAGTTTCGCCAACCCCTGGCGAAACGCCGCCACCAGCGGCCCAGGCGACGCCGCATCGCGGCCGGAAATGTAACCGATGCGCGGAACTCTAACGGTCTCTTGCGCGTGGATCGCGGAGGCGAGTTGGAGATTGGCGATGATGACGACAGCTCCGATAAGTGATGGGATCATGGTGCAATGTTCATCAGTCAATCTAAGGAACCAGGTCAAGGATACAACAACCTGCCGGGTATTTTAAACCACGCGATGGCACCGCTAGCCCCAGAGTTCTTCGCTCGCCAGCCTGGCGCCTTCAGTCATCGCGTAAAGCTTTGCCATCGCAAGATTGGCATCCGGCAGATGGCGCAGCCCGCAGTCGGTGCAGGCGATCAAATTTTCTTTGCCGACCAGTTTGGCGAGCCGAATCAGCCGTTCGGCGACTAGTTCTGGGTGTTCGATGGACAGCGAAATATCGTCGATGACGCCGGGGAAGAGAATCTTGCCGTCGGGCAGTTTAGTTTCCTGCCAGATTTTCCATTCATGGCCGTGGCGCGGGTTGGCGGATTCAATCGTCACGCCGGTGACGTTGGCTTTGAGGACGATGTCGATGACGTCTTGGAGCGCGATGTCGCGGTGGTGCGGCCCGGCGTAGTTGCCCCAGCAGACATGCATGCGCACTTGCTCGGGCGGGATGGTCTTGAGCGCGTAGTTCAAGCACTCGACATGTTGCTCGATGACCTTGCGAAATTGTTTGACGCTCAGATGCGCGTAGTCGGTATTGGCGCCGGAGGCTAAGTCTGGGCAGTCCAGTTGCAAGACAAAACCGGCGTCGGTAATCGCTTGGTATTCCAAACGCATGACATCGGCGACCGCCTGCATGTAGCGCTCTTCGTTGGGATAGTATTCGTTTCTGAAAAAGCGCACGAAGCAACCGGGTGACAGCGCCGACATGAAAGTGTCGTGGGGCGTGGTTTTCGCTACCGCGGCGGACAACCGCGCGATGTCGGTTTCCACGGCAGCAAAATCCTTCCAGGTGATCGGGCCGGTGCAGACGTAAGCGAAGCCGCCGTTGTCCTGGCCATCGCTCTGGGCGCGTGCCAGATCGTGGAACTCGGCGATGTCGGTGCGGTAGTGGCGCGGCGCGCCGGCGAGATCGTCGCGCCGGGCTAGGCCACTGTCGTGCGGCCGGACGATGCCCTGGACGACGCTCCACGGTTCGGCGCTCTGGGCGCGCGAGCGCGGCTTTCGTTCCAGGCCGCTCACCCGGTGGACGACATAATCGTTCCATGCGGTTTTGCTGAGCTCGCCGTCGCCGACGATGTCGACGCCGACTTCGATCTGGCGCCGCACCACTTCATCGATGGCGGTGGTCAAGGTCGCGTCGATGATCGTCTGATCGTAGGCCTCGCCGCGCCGCTTGGCGCCCAACGCCTGGCGCACCTGCGGTGGCAACGGCAGGCTGCCGGTATGGGTGGTGAGAATGCGTTCGGTGCTGCGTTTCATTGAGAAATCCTTGGCCGTGCAAGATCGAAGCTATTTGAAGGGGACGCTCTCAGTTAAGCTGAGTATCTCCTCGATGTTGTCGACATCGGTGAACCGGCATACACCGAGGTTCACGGACTGAGTGTGACATGGCTTGCTATGGTGCGCCGAACTGGTCAATAAGTCGATGCCTTCGCGTAGTGCGGCATTGAGCACTTCCACCAGGCTAACTCCCTGATTGTCGGCCAAGCGTTGGGCGGATTCAGCGAGATCTTGGTCCAAATAGATTCTGACGCGCATGCGACGAAGCATAGTTGTCCAGATCAGCCGATGCAAGAATATATTCTTGTCCCAGCTCGCCGCTCGCGGAAAATTTCATGCTCATGGATGATCAAGGGCAACCATCACGCCGGCTCCTGCACCAAGACCGGCGACTCCTTCGCCTCTTCGCGGATCGCCAGGACGATCAGGTTGGCGACGAACACGGTGCCGGCGAGGAAATAAAAGGCGCTCAAGATGCCCCAGCGGTCGGCGATCATGCCGCACAGCCATGGCGAGACCGAGCTGAGTAATGATTGGGCGCCGGAGAAAAAACTCACCGTGCTGCCGCCGACTTCCTTGGGGCTCAGGTCGAGCACCCAGGCCCAGATCACCGGGCGCACGGCGTAGAGGAAAAATCCCAGCATGGCCAGGCCGCTGATGAACAACCAGTTCAAACGAAAGTAAGCGAGCACGATGAGCGCGATGCTGGTGGAAAATAGCCCGGCGGAGAGCACGCGCTTGCGGCCGCTGCGGTCCGACATGCTGCCGGCGATGGGCGTGCCGATCAGCCCGGCGGTTTGGATCACCGATGGATAGAGCCCGGCCACCGCGCTCGATAGCCCTAAGTCGTTGGTTAGGTAGATTGGGATGAAGGTGTGCAAGCCCTGCTGGGTCATGGAGCGCATGCCGGCGACCAGGACGAGTAGCAAGATGCTCGGGTTCTGCGCCAGCTTTTTCATGCCGGAAAAGTATTCCTTGGCGGACAAGCCCTTTTTCCTTTGGGTGACGGAGTCCAATTTGCCGAAGAGGAATTTCCACAGGATGAAAGCGATGACGATGCCAGGAATTAGATTGATGAACAGCACGCTGCGCCAGGATAGATAGAGCAGCAGGATGCCGACTAACAACGGCGCCAGACTTTCGCCGACGTTGGGGCCCATGGCGTGGATGGCGATGGCGAAGCCGCGCTTGTCGGGATAGCGTTCCGACAAGGTCGAGATCGCCGCCGGATGCCAGAGATAATTGCCGACGCCGACAAACGCCATGAACAGAGCGATCCAAAAGTAATTCTGGCTGACGCCGACGAGAAAGTAGGGCACGCCGGTGGCGACCAGCGCCAGCGCCATCAGCAGCGCCTTCTTGCCGATCAAATCGACCAGCATGCCGGCGGGTATGTTGATCAACAAATTGGCTGCGGCGCGGATGGTGACGAGAAAGCCGGCCTGGGCGTAGGTGAGCCCCATCTCCTTGACCAAAAACGGCAGCAGCAGATAGAAGGTCGCCGGACACCAATGAGTAAACGTATGGCCCAAGGCGATCATCCAGAGGATCGAATCGGTCTGGCGCAGCTCGCGCACCTGATTCACGATGTTTTGTTTTAACGACATGGCGCCATCCTAGATCTCCAGACTATCGAATTTTTACTTATGCCCGGCGCTGGATTATTACAAGCTGAACAAACTGAGGTGTGACTCTTGGCTCGGTTCAAGTTTCCGGCGCGGTGAAAATCCGTCATTGCCGTGGCAACGGGAATCCAGGTTATTTCGCGTGGCAGTAAACTCGGAGGGCCTGGATTCCCGCCTCCGCGGGAATGACGGAATATCGCGATTTTCTGCGAATGGCTTTGTCCCGTTGGGAACGTTATAAAAGTTGTCGAGGTAATCGATCGGTGAAAGGTGTTGGCAAACCAAAGCTCCGTTGCGCGGCCTGCGGCTCTTCGCTGGCGTTGTGCATGTGCGCCGAGTTGCCGCGCCTGGAGTTGCGCACCAGGGTGGCGCTGGTGATCCATCGCCATGAGCTGTTGCGCAGCAGCAACACCGGCATGCTGGCGCTGCGCGCGCTGGTCAATAGCGAGCTGCGCGTTCGCGGCGAACTGCGCGAGCAGCTCGACTTGAGCGAACTGTTGTCGCCGCAATATCGCTCGCTGCTCTATTTCCCCAGCGCCGACGCGCAAGAGCTCACGCCGGAATTGGTCGCCCAGGACCCGCGGCCGATCCAATTGATCGTGCCCGATGGCACCTGGCGCCAGGCGCGCAAGATTCACTCACGGCAGTATGAATTGAAGCAGGTGCCGCGGGTCAAGATCAGCACGGCCAATGATTCGGGCTACCAGCTGCGCGCCCAGAGCCGGCGCGAAGGCATGGCGACCTTGCTGGCGATCGCAGCGGCGCTGCGCATTATCGAAAGCGACGCGGTGGCCGATCGATTGACGCAGCTCTATCAAGCGCGGGTGGCGCGCACGCTGGCGGCGCGCGGCCAGTTGCCGAAGGATTCAGAGTGGCGTTTCGCGACCGGCGCCAAGCTGTCGTAAGCGTGGCTCAGTCTCTAATATCCTGCAAAAACCAATCGGTGGGGATTTCTTGGCCGAGGCCGCGCTTCTTCGCTTCGCGCACCACCCAGCCGGCGGTGGAGGCGAACTGCAAGCCCTGGGTGCCGCTGTTGGCGAAAAAGGTGACTTGATTCTTGTCGGTGCGCCCTTTGAGTCTGCCCGCCATGATATCGGTGAGCAGCGGATAGTCTTTGGAGTAAACGTCGACTTTAGGATTGGCGATGCGTTTGATCTCTTCGGCGTTGCCGGCGACCACCGCGGCTTCGCCGCCGATGCGCAGCTGGCCGACGTCGAGATTCAAGGTCGGCCGGCCCATGCGGATCACCACGTCGGAGTTTTGCACGATCTCCGGGCTCCACTCGTTGGCTTTGACAGAGGTCAGATGCATGCCCGATTCGATCAAGTCCGGATCGCTGACCAGGACCTCGATGGAATCGGTGCAGGTGGCGACGATGTCCGAGCCGCGCAGCACTTCTTCCGGCTTGTCCACCGGAATAATTTCTAAATTCAATTTTTTGCCCATCTCAGCGGCAAAAGCATCGCGATTCTTTTTGGTCGGGCTGTAGACTTTTACTTTCTCGATCTTGCGCACTTCGTTGAAGGCCAACAGATAAGTTCGCGCCATGCCGCCGGAGCCCAGGATGCCGACGGTTTTCGAATCCTCGCGGGATAAATATTTTACCCCCAAGCCGGCGCAGGCGCCGACCCGCATATGTTGGATGATGCCGTCGTTGATGATCGCCAGCGGTTCGCCGTTCTGGGTCGAGAACACCATGACGAAGCCGCAGAAGGTGCCAGGCTGGACGCAATATTTCTCGACGGTCTTGCCGTCGGGCCATTCGAGCATGTCGGATTTCATTCTGATCGCGAAGGTTTCAAAGGAGCGCGACGCCCCCTCCATGGTGCCCCAGCGGTACATCAGTTTGGGGTTGTCATTGGGCACAAAGAAATCATAACGGCCGCGATAATTGGCGCGCTCGTTCACTAGATCACGGTAGCCGGTGTCGAGGGCTTCGATGCAGCCCTTCATATCGAGAATCTGTTCGACGACTTTATTATTGATCAGCAGCATGGAGCCTCCGGTTTCGACGCGATGTCGATTCTATTGCGGAGAAGCGGTTTGAATGCAAGCGGTCTCAGGGAAACGAGCTTGGGGCGGAGGGGAAGTCGGAGTTAACCACGAAAAACACGAAAGGCACGAAAGTTGGGATTCGGAATCCTTTTCTTCTTTTCGTGTCTTTTCGTGTTTAAAAATCTTTGGGTTTCGGGTCGATGCGAGGGGCGAGCTCTCGCTTAGCTATCCAGATCCGGCTTGGGCAGCGGGATGCAGGGGACGCCTTCTTCGGCGAGTTCTTTGACTTCGTTCAGAGTCGCGGTGCCGTGGATCGGCCGCTCTTCGGCTTCACCTTTGTGGATCTGTTTGGCTTCCTCGGCGAAGCGCGGGCCGACGTCCTCGAAGTTTTCCTTGACGTAGTGGTGCACGCGCAGGAGCATTTCCTTGAACTCCGCCGCGCTGGGCGGCGCCTCGGTGGCCGGGGTTTGTTTCTTGGCCTTCGCCGGCGGCGCGGGTGGCTGCTCTTTTTTTACATGGACGGCGCAGGCGTGGGGCACCTTTTCGACCTTGGTGGTGCCGCAGGTGGGACAAGAGATGAGCTTCTTGTCGGCCTGCTTCTGGAAATCTTCGAAGCTCGGAAACCAGCCTTCGAAGCTATGCTTTTTCTTGCACAGGAGATTGTAGATCACCATGGATATTTACCGCTGAGACAATCATTAAGGTCGCTCGCTGGGGTTGTCAAGAGTGGGCGTCGCTGGGACCGGCGGGCAACGCGCAAAAAGCGCTGTAGATTCCAATTCTTTACACAAAAGTATAAAAAGAGCGGCATGACAGTTAGATTGAAAGCCGATGGCCGAGCCAATTAGCCTGCGCGTGGTGCAGAAGATCGCCGATATCCCGCGCCAGCGCTGGGATGGGTTGGTCGGCACGGCGACGCCGTTTCTCAAATGGGATTGGTTGGAGAGCCTCGAACAGTCGGGCTGCGTCAATGAGCAGTCTGGCTGGCTGCCCCATCACATCGTCGTCGAGCAGGGCGGCCAACTGGTCGGCGCCTGCGCGATGTATTTGAAGCTCCACAGCATGGGCGAGTTCGTGTTCGACTACGAGTGGGCCGACGCGGCGCAGCGCTCTGGCATTCAATACTATCCGAAAATGCTCGTCGGTGTGCCGTTCACGCCGGTGACCGGCCAGCGCTTTCTCACCGCGCCGGGCGAAGATCGCGGCGCGCTGATTCAGTTCATGGGGCAGGCGCTGGCGAAGATCGCCGCCGACAACAAGATTTCCTCGGTGCATGTCAACTTTTGCCAGGCCGACGAGAAGGAAGCGCTGGAAGCGGTGGGCTTCATGCCGCGCCACGGCATTCAGTATCATTGGCAAAACCGTGGCTATTCATCCTTCGACGACTATCTCGCCAGCTTTCGTAGCGACCGGCGCAACAAGGTCAAACGCGAGCGCCGCGAGGTCGCCGAGCGCGGCATTACGATCCGTGCCTACGAGGGCGCCGAGCTGACCCAAGCGCATCTGCGCACCATGTTTCAATTATACAAAGGCCATGTCGACCGGCTCTACTATGGCCGGCAGTATCTAACCCAGGAGTTTTTCGACGAGCTGCACAAGCGCTTCGCTAACAATCTTTGCCTGATGCTGGCCGAGCGCGACGGCAAGATCATCGCCGGCACGTTCAACGTGCGCGACGACCAGGCGATGTACGGTCGTTATTGGGGCTGTTCGGAGGAGCATCCATTTTTGCACTTCAACGTTTGTTATTATTCCGCCATCGAGCACTCGATCCGCATCGGCCTCGCGCGCTTCGAGGCCGGCGCCGGCGGTAGTTTTAAACAGCTGCGCGGCCTCGACCCTGAGCATACTACCAGCGTGCACTACATCGTCGATGGCCAATTTCGCCGCGCCGTCGAGCGTTTTCTTGCCCAGGAGCGGGAAATGATCCGGCGCAAGCGCGAGTTACAGCTCGAACATAGCCAGTTGAAGCCCGACAGAGATTGATTAGCGACTGGAAGCTGGACCTACAGCAGAGTGCCGCGTAATACGACCGCCGCTACCGTAAAGTAAATCACCAAGCCAGTGACATCGACGAGGGTTGCGACGAAGGGCGCCGACGCGCTGGCGGGGTCGAAGCCCAGCGAGCGTAAAATGAACGGCAGGATCGAGCCCATCAGTGATCCCCACATGACCACGCCGACTAAACTTAGACTGACGGTCAGAGCGATGAGAAAATAATGCTCGCCGTAGGCGGCGAACCAGTATTGCCAGAGTAGGATGCGCACCAGGCCGATGGACGCCAAGATCAGCCCCAACGCCAGGCCGGTGGTGAACTCGCGGCGGATGACGCGCCACCAGTCGCGCAGCCGCACTTCGCCCAAGGCCATGGCGCGGATCACCAACGTGGTCGCTTGGGATCCGGAGTTGCCGCCGCTGCTGATGATCAGCGGCACGAACAGGGCGAGGATCACGGCGCGGGCGATCTCGGCCTCGAAATAGCCCATCGCCGTGGCGGTGAGCATCTCGCCCAAAAACAGCGCGGCTAGCCAGCCGGCGCGCTTTTGAATCATCTTCGCCAGCGAGACTTGCAAGTAGGGGCCGTCCAAGGACGCCGCGCCGCCGATTTTGTGAATGTCCTCGGTGGCTTCTTCCTGGACGACATCGACGATGTCGTCGACGCTGACGATGCCTTTGATGCGCCCTTCGGCGTCGACCACTGGAACCATCAGCAGGTGGTGGCGCATGAAAAGCTTGCTCAGCGCCTCCTGGTCCATCTCTTCGTTGGCGGCGATGATCTGGGTGCGCATGACCTCGCCAATCGATTTATCGGCCGGCGTGACGATCAAATCGCGGAAGGTGACGACGCCGAGCAAGCGCTCTTGGTGATCGACGACATAGGCGTAATAGGTCGTGCGCGCCCGGCTCTGGGCGTCGCGGCGCAGATAACTGATCGCCTCGCCGACGGTCATCTCGGGACGGAGCCGCGAGTAGCGCGTGTTCATCAAGCCGCCGGCATCGTCCTCGGCGTAATCGAGCAGCCCTTTAACTTCCCGTTGGGTGGCGTTGTCGAGTAGTTCGAGTAGCGCGCTGCGCTCCTTTTGCGGCGCTTCTTGGATCAAATCGGCGGCGTCGTCGGGGGCGAGCAGGCGCACCCATAGGCGGCGCTCGCCGGCGGGCAGGCCGAGCACCAGGTTGGCGCGGTCGCGCAGGCTCAATTGCAGGAAAAACGATTCGGCGTCGTCCCGTTGTAAAAACTCGAAGCCCTCGACGCGCTCGGCGCGGGACAGCACCGGCCAGGCGTCGTACAACTCGGAAGGGGTGAAAGTTTTCTGCGCCATGGTGTGTCAATCTCGGGAACCGTTGCACTGGTTTCTAACACATCGCCTCGTGCGTGCAATTGAGCGCCAATGACGGATCGGTGATGATTCTTCGCTCCGGCAATTTCTTGACTCCATGGATGCTTTCCATTAACGTCGGCGCCAGTGCAGCTGTGAAATCTTCCTGGAAAAATGTCGCCGAGCCGGTGGTCTTCTTTGTCGTCCTGCTGATTTTGTGGGAGATCCTCGTCGAGGTCATTCAAGTTCCATCCTTCATTTTGCCGCCGCCGCGGGATCTTTACACGGCATTTATCAAAAAGTTGCCGATCTTAGGCCATCACGCCTGGATCACCTTCATCGAAGCCTTCGGCGGCTTCGCATTATCTCTAATACTCGGCGTCGGCTTCGCCATCTCGGTGGTCTACTCGCGCCATTTGCAGAATACCATCTATCCGCTGATCGTGATTCTCTACGCCATGCCCAAGAGCGCCTTCGCGCCGTTGATGGTGATCTGGGTCGGCTATGGCATGTTTTCGAAAATCTCCATCGCCTTTCTCGTGGCGTTTTTTCCCATCGTCGTCAATACCGTGGTCGGACTGAAAGAAGTGGAGCCTGAGCTCTTGGAGCTGGCGCGTATCAACCGCGGCTCGGCTTGGGATGTGTTCAAGAAAATCCGCCTGCCCAATTCGCTGCCCTACATGTTCGCCGGCATAAAAGTCGCCATCGTGCTGTCGGTCACCGGCGCCATTGTCGCCGAGTTTGTCGCCGCCAACGAAGGGTTGGGCTATTTGGTTCTGCAAGCCAACTATAGTTTGGATACGGCGTTCGCTCTGGTGATTCTACTAATTCTCGCCGTGTTATCTTTGGGGCTATTCTGGTTGGCCGAGTTCTGCCAGAGGAAACTCGCGCCCTGGAGCGCGGGGGTACGCGAAGTCGAAGGTTCTTTCTAATTTGTCATTGGCGGAGGAAACCATGAAATTGCGCTTCTCTATATTGACGACGGCGCTGGCTCTGGCGCTGAGCAGTTCCGCAGCGCCGCTCATCGCTGCGGAATTGACGCCGGCGAACATTCGCATGGACTTTATCATCGGCGGCAAGCATGCGCCCTGGTATGTCGCTTTGGAAAAAGGTTTCTATGCCAAGCGCGGCATCGCGGCGACGATTCAGGCGAGCACCGGCTCGGCGGACACCGTGCGCGTGGTCGGCTCCGGCGGCGCCGATTTTGGCTTCGCCGACATCGCCACCATGATGGTGGCCAAAACGCGCGGCGCGCCGGTGCAGGCGGCGGCGCAATTCGGCTATGTCGGCGCGACCATCATGTGGCGCGACGAGGGGGCGATCAAAAGCATTAAAGATCTGCCCGGTAAATCCTTGGCCATCAGTCCGGGCCAGGCGCAATGGTTTTTGATGCCGGCCTACGCGCGGGTCAACAAAATCGATTTCAAGGCGATCAAGATTCAAGAAACCGCGCCGCCGATCCAGCCGGCCGCGTTGGTGACCAAGAAAGCCGACTTCATCATCATGTTCCGCGCCTCCAACGATGAAGTCGCCGAGCTGGCGGCCGCCAAGGTCGGCGTCAAGCTGACCCGGGTGTTCATGAAGGATACCGGGCTGGATATTTACGGCACCAGCCTGATCGTCAAGGATGAAGACATCAAGAAACGGCCGGAGTTCGTGCGCGGCTACGTCGAAGGAACTTTGGAAGGGTTGCGCTACGCGCGCGACAATCAGGAAGAGGCGCTGAAAATCCTCCTCAAGCATAAACCGGAACTCGACGGCATTTTGACCACTCAGCAGTTGAAAAACGCCCTCACCGAAGTGTTTCTGCCGCTGGAGTCGGTGAATGTCGGTTTGGGTTTCATGAAGCCAGACATCATGGAAAAGACCGTTAGGGTGGTCAATGAATACTTCGACGTTGGCCGCAAGGTGATGGCGAAGGAAGTTTTCACCAACCAGTTCATCAAGCGTTAATCGGTTAGCTGAAAGTAACGTTGTGCCACCGCTGATCGCCGTCCAACAAGTCTCGCGGCTGTTCACCACCGCCACGCGGACGGTGACGGCGTTGGACAATATCTCCTTCGACATCCATCCGGGCAACTTCGTTTCCATCGTCGGGCCGAGCGGCTGCGGCAAGAGCACGCTGTTAAAAATCATCTCGGGCTTGATGCCGGCCTCCTCCGGCACGGTCACCGTGGCCGGCCATCAGGTCGATAGCCCGCTGGAAAATGTCGGCATGGTGTTTCAGGCGCCGGTGCTGCTCAAGTGGCGCTCGGTGCTTGGCAACGTGCTTTTGCCGGTGGAGTTCGCCAAACTCGAGGTCGCCCAATATATCGACAAGGCGCGCGCCTTGATCAAGCTTGTCGGCCTCGACGGTTTCGAGGAGATGTATCCCCATGAGCTCTCCGGCGGCATGCAGCAGCGCGCGTCCTTGTGCCGCGCCCTGGTCACCGACCCGCAATTGTTGCTAATGGACGAGCCCTTCGGTGCCCTCGACGCCATGACCCGCGACGAGCTGGACATGGAGCTGTTGCGCATCTGGGAGGAGCGCAAGAAGACGGTTTTGTTCGTCACCCACAGCATTCAGGAAGCGGTGTTTCTCTCCGATTTAGTTTTCGTCATGTCGGCCCGGCCGGGCCGGCTGATCGAGACCATCGCCATCGATTTGCCGCGGCCGCGCACCATGGAAATGATGAGCGCCGTGAAATTTGGCGAGTATACGTTGCAAATTCGCGCCCTGCTCGCCTCGGCCGGCGGCGCCCACGCGGCCGCGGTCGGCTCGACCACGTGAACTTTAAATTCTAGTGCGCTATGATGCTCGGAAGGGCGAATGATTATTCGCCCCGACACCGAGGCGCCGAGAAGATAACTTCCCACGAGAGATAATTTCTGAACTCTGTGCCCTCTGTGGTGAAAAAGTCTTTTCCCAACGAAGCGAACGCGAATTCATACTTAAGATGGCAACGACAAAAGGACTGACCTACGCCCAGGCGGGCGTTAGCATCGAAGCCGGCGACCAACTAGTGCGGCGCATCGGCCCCATCGCCAAAGCGACCCAAGTCCCCGGCGTGCTCGCCGGCGTCGGCGGCTTTAGCGCGCTGTTCGATCTCAAATCGCGCGGCTATCGGGCGCCGGTGCTGGTCTCCTCCACCGACGGCGTCGGCACCAAACTTAAGATTGCCTTTCAGACCGGCATTCACGACACCATCGGCATCGATCTGGTCGCCATGGGGGTCAACGATATCTTGACCCAGGGGGCGGCGCCGCTGTTTTTTCTCGACTACTTCGTCTGCGGCAAGCTCGACGTCAAGATCACCGAGGCGGTGGTGCGCGGCATCGCCGCAGGCTGCCGCCAGGCCGGCTGCGCGCTGATCGGTGGCGAGACCGCCGAGCATCCCGGCGACTTTCCCAAGGGCGAGTACGATCTCGCCGGCTTTGTCGTCGGCGTCTTGGAAAAGAAAAAAATCATCGATCCGGCGGCGATCGTGCCGGGCGATGTTTTAATCGGTATTCCGTCCAGCGGTTTGCACAGCAACGGCTATTCACTGGCGCGCAAGGTCTTGCTCGAACATGGCGGATTGAAATTATCTCGGCGTATTCCCGAGCTTGGCCGCAAGTTGGGCGAAGAGCTGCTCGAACCGACACGCATCTACGCCCAGTTGACTAAGAAACTGTTCAGCGAATTTCGCATTAAAGGCGCGGCCCATATCACCGGCGGCGGCATCACCGGAAATCTGCCGCGGGTGTTGCCAACTGGGCGCCACGCGGTGATCGAGCGCCAGAGTTGGCCGGTGCCGGTCATATTCAATCTAATTCAAAAAATCGGCGCGGTGGCGCAGCCGGAGATGGACGCGACCTTCAATATGGGGCTCGGCCTGATTCTCGTCGTCGCCAAGAAAGATGCCGACCGGGTTGGCGCCACGCTCAAACGCATGGGCGAGGACAGTTTTGTTATTGGCGAAATTCGCCGAGGTTCTAAAGGCGCGACGATTCGGTCGTAAAAAAATTATGGCGAGAAAAGTTCCCATCGGCGTATTGCTCTCCGGCGGCGGCACCAACCTGCAGGCGATCATCGACGCCATCGCGGCGCACAAGCTCGACGCCAAGATCGAGTTGGTGCTGAGCAACAAAGCTGACGCCTTCGGTTTAACCAGGGCGCGCAACCATGGCATCGCCACCGAAATTTTAGATCATAAAGCGTATCCAAGCCGCGAGGCCTTCGATCAAGCGGTGGTCGATTTGCTGCGCGGCCACGGCGTCGAGCTGGTGGTGCTCGCCGGCTTCATGCGTTTGCTCTCGCCGGTGTTCATCAAAGCCTACTCCAACCGGATCATGAACATCCACCCGGCGTTGCTGCCGTCATTCCCCGGTCTCCATGTGCAGAAAAAAGCCCTCGACCATGGCGTGCGTTTTGCCGGCTGCACGGTGCATTTCGTCAACGAAGAGTGCGACGAGGGGCCGATCATCATTCAAGCGGTGGTGCCGGTATTCCCCGACGATTCGGAGGACTCCCTGGCGGCGCGCATCCTCACGCAGGAGCATCAGATTTATCCGCGCGCCATTCAGCTCTACGCCGAAGGCCGTCTGCATGTCAGTGGCCGGCGCGTGCTAGTGGATGGACTGAACAAAGACGAGGGCGCCGTGCTCGTCCAACCGCCGCTGCAATCATGAAGCAGGCAAAACCGATCGTTATCTTGCTGCTCAAGCTGCTGGTTAGCGGCGGCCTGTTGGCGTACTTTTTCTCCCGGGTGCATCCCGAGTGTTTCATTGAGACCTTCGCCACCGCGAACTACTCTTGGATCCTGTTGGCGTTGGTGGTCTACCTGTGCACTCAAGGGCTGAGCGCGGTACGCTGGGCTGCGCTGGCGCGTCCGTTGGGTATCCAGACGCCGTTCAGGGACATGCTCAAATTTTACTTGATCGGTATGTTCTTCAATTTATTCGCGCCAGGCACGGTGGGCGGCGATGTTAGCCGGGTGCTCTATTTGGTGCGCGATCAAGACGCCCACGCCGCCGGACGCTCGGTGACCACCACCCACGCGACGATGTCGGTGTTGATGGATCGCGCCATCGGCATGATCGTCTTGGTCTGGGTCGGCGCCGCGGGGCTGTTGCTTTTTCCCGCCTACCCGGTGCCGTCGCTGGCTCGTTTGATCACCCTGTTGCTCGCCGGCGGCTTTGTCGGCGGCGTGCTGTTACTGCCCATGCTCCGGCGTTTGTTGCCCGAAGACGGCCATCCGCTGGTGGTCAAGATTCGCCTGGCCCTGCGCAGTTACCGCACCCAGTGGCGCGCCTTGGCGCTGGCCGCGGCGCTATCTCTGGGGGTGCATCTGATCCAGGCCTGGATGCATCAGGTCATGGGCCGGGCGCTCGGCTTAACCGTGCCCTATTCGTTCTGCCTAATCGTCTATCCGCTGGTTGGCACATTCTCGGCGATCCCGGTGAGTGTGAATGGACTGGGGTTGCGCGAAGGCGGCTATATTTATTTGCTCGCCGTCATCGGCATCGGCACCGAGCAGGGCATCGCCTTCGGGTTGCTGCTGTTCCTGATCGTCGCCCTCGACAGTCTATTGGGAGGGGTCCTCTTCCTCCTGCAAAAGTCGCCGCGAGCGGCTACCACCGTCGCCGAAAAAGCAGTCTAGACTAAATACGCGCGGAAAATCGTCGCCAGGCCGAGGAACGACAGAAAGCCGAAGGCATCGGTAAGACCGGTGACGATGATGCCGGACCCAAGGGCGGGATCGAGCTTCATCGCTTTCAACAACAGCGGAATCACCGCGCCGGCAAAACCCGCCATCAGTCCCAGATTCAACAGCATGGCGCCGGCTAGCACCAACCCCAGATAAGCATTACTCTTCCACAGACCGGCGGCGACGGCGATCATGACGCCGGCGGCGATGGCGATGCAAATATTCACCGAGACCTGTTTGACGATCGCTTTCCAGGCCGAGGAGAATTCCAGCTCGCCCAGCGCGATGGCGCGAATGATCACCGTGGCGGTCTGGGTGGCGCCGTTGCCGCCGACGCCGGCGACCACCGGCATGAAGGTGACCAGGGCGATGATCTCGTGCAGCGTGCCTTCGAACAGCCCGACGATGGAAGCGGCCAGGGATGCCGTCAAGAGATTGAGGATGGTCCAGGGCAGGCGCATCTTCACCGAGCGCGCCACCGGCGTGAAGACCCGGTCCTCCTCGGCCAAGCCGACCATCTTGTACATGTCCTCGGTGCTTTCTTCCTTGATGATGTCGATGACATCGTCCACCGTGATGATGCCTTCAAGGCGGCCGCCTTCGTCGACGATCGGCAGCGCTAGTAGTTCGTACTTGGCGACCAGGCGGGCGGCGTCCTCTTGATCCATGAAGACATCGGCCTTGATCGGATCGGCGATCATCATCTCGCTCAATTTGCGCGCCGGCGGCGCGATCACCAGGTTGCGGATCGGCACCACACCGGTGAGCTTGCCGTCGTCGTCGACGACGTAGAGATAAAAAAAGCTTTCGAGCTCGCCGCGCTCGCGGATTTTATCGATGGCGCCCTGGGCGGTGGCGTCCGGCGGCAGCGCCATGAAGTCGGTGGTCATCAGGCGGCCGACGGTGCCGTCGGGGTAGTTGATGATCTCGCGCACCGCCGCCTGGCGCTCCGGGTCGAGCAGCGCCATGACGCGCTCGCGGCGCTCGTCGGGCAGGCTGTCGATGAAGGTGACCGCGTCGTCGGGGTCGGCGCGCACGATCAGCCGGCCGACCTTATCGTCGTCGATCAGCGCGAGAATGTCCGGCAGCAGCTCCGGCGGCAGTTCTTTGAGGGTCTTGGCGGCGCGCCGGGACGAGAACAAGACGTCGAACAGCTGGCGCACTTCGGCCTGGTCGAGTCCTTTGAACAGCAAAGCGATGTCGGCCGGATGACTCTTGCCGATGAAACGGAGCACCCGGTCGGGGGTCGCGGTGCGCAGCATTTCGCGCACGGTGTCGTAATCGATGGGAGCGGGTTTCATCATGCTTTTTTGCCTTAAAGGTAGGTTCCTTCATAGACATTGAGATAGTTATTTGCAAATGTTCTCTGCCAAAGGCGCCAGTTTAACCGTGCCGGGGAAATTTGCTATGGTGTTGCCAGGGCCGAGAGCGCCGAGGATTATACGTTGATGTCCAGATCCGAAGGTTCGTCATTGCGACGTTGTGTGATTTCGCTGCTGGCGATTGGCCTGGGGCTGTTTGGCTTAACCCTGCCAGGGCAGGCCGCCGCCGCCGGTTTGGCGGTCCTCGATGGCAACCGGCCGCCGTCCTTCGCTAGCATCGCCAAAAAGACCTCGCCGGTGGTGGTCAACATTTCGACGCTGACCCAGCGCACCCCGCGCTCCGGTTCCAACGATCCCATCGAAGATTTTTTCAATCGCTTCTTCGGCGAGTCGGCGCCGCGGGAAAACAACTCGCGCAGCTTGGGCTCGGGCATCTTGATCAGCCGCGACGGCGAGATTCTCACCAGTTATCATGTCGTGCGCAGCGCCGATACCATCAAAGTGAAACTGGGCGACCAGACCGAGCATGAAGCGCGCTTGATCGGCAAGGACGACCGCACCGATTTGGCGTTGATCAAGATTCGCCGGTCGGGCGGCAATCTGCCCTTCGCCAAACTCGGCAACTCGAGCCAACTGGAAGTCGGCGATTGGGTGATGGCGATCGGCAATCCCTTCGGTCTCGAACATACCGTCACCGCCGGCATCGTCAGCGCCAAGGGGCGAGTGATCGGCGCTGGCCCCTACGACAACTTCATTCAGACCGATGCCTCGATCAACCCCGGCAACAGCGGCGGGCCGCTGATTAGCGCCGAGGGCGAAGTGATCGGCGTCAACACCGCGATCTTCAGTCAGTCCGGCGGCAACGTCGGCATCGGCTTCGCGATTCCCATCGATCTGGCGAAAAAAGTGTTGGAGCAGTTGCGCAAAAATGGCAAGGTCGTGCGCGGCTGGCTCGGCGTGCGCGCTCAGGATTTAAGTGCGACCCAGACCGCCGCCTTGGGCGTGACCCGCAGTCCCGCCGATCTGGCGATCGTCACCGAGGTCGCCGACAAGAGTCCGGCCGCCGAAGCCGGTATCAAGACCGGCGATGTGATCGTCGAGTTCAATGGCAAGCCTGTGCCCAAGAGCCATGAATTTCCCGCCGTCATCGCCGACATCGCGCCGGGACAAAAGGTCTCGATCAAAATTCTCCGCGAGAAAAAAGAACAGACTGTCGGCGTGCGCATCGGTGAGCTCGCTGACGAGACCGATGGCAACCAGCAAGCCGAGGCGCGCGACGCCGAACTCGGCCTGCGCGTCCAGCGGATCACGCCGGAAGCGGCGCGCCGCCTGGGGCTGAGCTCAGCCAAAGGCGTGCTCGTGGTCGAAGTCCAGCCCGGCAGCCCCGCCGATCTGGTCGGCATCGAGCCCGCCGATGTGATCCGCGAGGTCAATCAGCGGCCGGTTTCCAATGTTAAGGAATTTGAACGGGCGGCCCGGCAAGGCCGGCGCGGCGATCGCATCTTGCTGCTTGTGCAGCGGGGCGATAACGCGGTATTCTTCGCCGTGAAGCGGAAAGCTTAGGAGGATTCATGTTTGGACTTGGCGTGCCGGAACTGATGGTGATCCTGGTGATCGCGCTGGTGATCTTCGGCCCGAGCAAGCTGCCGCAAATCGGCAGCGGGCTCGGCAAGGCGATTCGCGATTTCAAAAAAGGCGTGACCGAAAAGGAAGATGAAGAGGCCAACGCTAAAAAGGACAGCAAAGATCTACCCCGTTAATCGCCGTCATCACCTACCAGCGCAGCGTTCCGGTAAGTCTTCGATAAATACCGGTTGACGCTAAACTCCCGCTCAATGACTCGATCTTGACTCCAATAGATCGATCAGCCGATTACAATTACTGTGATTTTTCCTGTCGCGGATCGTGCCGATACTTGGCACGGTCGGGTGCTGGCGTGCGCGCTTAGAGCTCGCGCACCGGGTGGAAGCCGTTGGCGCTCTTGCGGCCGAGCACTACGGTGTAGAGCGAAGTCTTGCTGAGCTTGTAGACACTCTCGACGGTCAAACCGGTGCTGGCGATGAACGGCTTAAGCTTTAAGTCGGTGCGCCAGCCCAACCAGCGGGTCAGTGGATCGATGGCTCGGGTGACGGTGCCGATCACCGGCATATCGGTGGTGAAGTGATTCAAGATGACGATGCGGCCGCTCGGTTTGCACACCCGTTTGGCCTCGGCGATCATGCGGATTGGATCGGGCACCACGGTGACGACATGGAAAGCCATGACGTAATCGAACGAGTTGTCGGCGAATTTCAGATTGAGCGCGTCCATTTCCATGACTTTGAAATGGTGCCAGCCGTTTTCGACGATCTTTTGCCGCGCCCGCGATAGCATGTCTGGCGCCAGGTCGACGCCGGTGACTTCGCAGTGATTGGGATAGGCGGGGAACGATGTACCCGTGCCGGCGCCGATTTCGAGGATCTTGGCGCCCGCCGGGATGTCGAGATTTTCTATAACCCGTTCGATGCGATTGTAGAAGAGCTTGCCAAAGATGCGGTCGTAGAGCGGTGCAAACTCGCCGTAAAGTTTGCTCTCATGCGCTTCGATTTCAGCCATTCACCCCAACCCCAATCAACCACGTCCGGCTAGGCGTCGCGGATATCCCTCGGTTGCTTCTTGTAAAAAACCGAAATGTCGCGCTTGCGAAATCGCCATTGTTTGCCTTTTTTAAAGGCCGGGAGAATATTTTTACGGGCGAATTCATTGACAGTGTCGGGACTCATGTCGAGAATCACGGCGACTTGTTTGCTGTTGAGCAGTTCTTCTTCTCGTTCCACCATAGACTCTCCCTGCGCTAAACACCAGTAGGCCAAAAAGTTCGTTTTATCTAACAACTTCGTCTAGGGCTGTCAAGGCAAGAATGACATGCAAGAATGACATGACCGAGTTCGGCTGATGATTGTGCTTGTCAGCGGGCGATCGATTTCTGTATGGTAACGCCATCAAGGTTGGCTGACGCGCGGCCGGCGCGTCGATCCAGCTATATCACGAATGTTCACCGGAGGACTCCATTAATGACCCGATTCAATAAGCCAATCGCTTGCGCCGCCATCTTGGTCGTTTTTGCCGCTGTCGGCGCTAGCGGTTCAGGCCTCGCCCAAACTCGAGTCACCGTCGGCGTCACCGAGACCATGGAGACCTTTCATCCCTACGGCGACAGCGTGGCGCTGCTCAATACCATTTGGTGCCAAGTCAACGGCTGCCTGGTGGGCTATGATTTCGACAAAGGCGATTACGTCGGCTTGCTCGCCGAACGTTGGGAGGTCAAAGGCGCCAACACCTGGATATTTCACCTGCGAAAAAATCTGCGTTTCCACGACGGCTCGCCGTTGACCGCGGCCGATGTCGTGCACTCCTATAAACGGGTGAGCACCGATCCGCTGAGTAAGCAGGGCGCCAATGTCGCGCCTATCGCCAGCGCCGAAGCGCTCGATGCCACGACGGTGAAATTCACCACCAAGGAAGCGACTGCGCCGTTGCTGGAATATATCTCGGACAAATTTTCCATCACCAGCAAAGCGGTCTACGACAAATATGGCCCGGAGGTGGGCGACCGCAAATTTCCCATCGGTGCCGGCCCCTATAAGTTCAAGGAACTGCTCCCCGGCCAACATTTCGTCATCGCGAAAAATCCCGACCATCCCGAGGCCAAGAAAAATCCCCAGGCGCCCGATGAGCTGGTTTACCGGGTTATGCGCGAGCCCGAGCAGCGCATCACCGCGCTACTCAACGGCGAGATCCAGATCGCCCAGTTCGTGCCGCCGCATCTGCGCGAGCGCGTCGAAGGCCATGCCAACAGCAAGTTAACTTCAGTGGACTCCATGGAGATCATGTTCTTGGCCATGAGTCCCAAGACCAAGCCTTGGGACAACAAATTGATGCGCCAAGCAGTGGCCTACGCCATCGACCGTGACGCGATTATCGCGACGCTGCTGCGCGGCCAAGCCACGCGCCTCGACGGACCCATCGGCCGGGGCCAATACGGCTTCGATGCGAAATTGAAACCCAAATATGAATTCAACCTCGAAAAGGCGCGCCAACTGGTCAAACAAGCGGGTTACCCCAACGGTGTCGATGTGGAATTTTCCACGCCAGTGAGCCGTTACACCTTGGACAAGCAAATCTCCGAAGCGATTGTGCCGATGCTCAACGCAGCCGGTATCCGGGCCAAGTTGCAAACACCTGAGTGGGCGACGCTATGGGCCAATGTCCAGCAGGGCAAAGTGCCTTTTTACTACATGGGGCGCGGCGGCATCATCGATCCGAGCCCGGCGCTGGGGCAATATTTCGAAACCGGCGGTTCGCCGCGCATCGGTTACTCGAACCCGCAGTTGGACAAACTGCTCGCCCAGGAGCGTCAGACCTTCAACGCCGCCAAGCGTAAACAAGTGCTCGCCCAAGCGATGAGCTTGATCACCGAAGACGCCCCGGCGCATTTTCTCTGGCGCCACCAACTCACCGATGGGGTCAGCAAGACCATCGAGTACAAAGCGCGCCCCGACCTGCGCGTGTTCGGCTTGAATATCAAAGTGCTGCGCTAGCGCGGCGCAGTGGCCAGGGATTGCGGTTCAGTCTGAGTCAGACGCTCATCATCGTGCTCAGCAAGACATCTCGTCGCGTCGAAATGATGGCGGACGAGCCCAATTGTTATGTCGAAACCAGCGAACGGTCTTGGGCCGACGGCATACCAGCCAAGATTGACCACGCTAGCCCTAGTGGAGTCACCCCCGGAGACCTGTCTACAACAATTTCCCGGTCCGCGTGCGGCGCTGGCCTTTCTTGCACAAGCCAATTCAAACTGACAATCTAAATTCAACTAATCAGATTCCGAGGTGCTCGTTTCAATCCATGGCTACTACAGAACCCAATAAAATTATCTACTCGATGGTCGGCGTCGGCAAGAATTACGACAAGCGCGCGGTGTTGAAAGACATCTACCTCTCTTACTTCTACGGTGCCAAGATCGGTGTTATCGGACTCAACGGCTCGGGCAAGTCGTCGCTGCTCAAGATCATGGCCGGGGTCGACAAGGAATTTAACGGTGAGGCGATGCTATCGCCGGGTTACACGGTGGGCTTCCTGCAACAGGAACCGCTGATCGACGACGCCCGCACGGTACGCCAGGTAGTCGAAGAGGCGGTGCAAGAGACCGTCAACCTGCTCAAGGAATTCGAAGCGATCAACGCCAAGTTCGCCGAGGAAATGTCCGACGATGAGATGAACAAACTGCTCGAGCGCCAGGGCGAAGTGCAGGAGAAGCTCGATCATCTCGATGCCTGGGATCTCGACGCGCGCTTGGAGATGGCGATGGATGCGTTACGCTGTCCGCCGTCGGACACGCCGGTGAAGATTTTATCCGGCGGCGAGCGCCGCCGCGTCGCGCTCTGCCGCTTGCTGTTGCAGAAGCCGGATATTCTCCTGCTCGACGAGCCGACCAACCATCTCGACGCCGAGTCGGTGGCCTGGCTCGAACATCATTTACAGAGTTACGCCGGCACGGTCATTGCCGTCACCCATGACCGTTATTTCCTCGACAACGTCGCCGGTTGGATCTTGGAACTCGACCGCGGCCAGGGCATCCCGTTCAAGGGCAATTACACTTCCTGGCTGGAGCAAAAACAGGAACGGCTGCGCCAGCAGGAAAAGTCCGAGAGCGAACGGCAGAAAACTTTACAGCGCGAGCTCGAATGGATTCGCATGTCGCCCAAGGCGCGCCAGTCGAAAGGCAAGGCGCGCATCACCGCCTATGAAGCGCTGCTCGACCAAGAGTCGCAAAAGCGGCGCGAGGATTTGGAAATCCCGATCCCCGCCGGGCCGCGGTTGGGCAATGTCGTCATCGAAGCCGACAAGGTCAGCAAAGCCTACGGCGATAACCTGCTGGTCGATGGCATGACTTTCAAGCTGCCGCCCGGCGGCATCGTCGGTGTCATCGGCCCCAACGGCGCCGGCAAGACGACCTTGTTCCGCATGATCACCGGCCAGGAGAAACCCGACAGCGGCAAGATCCGCATTGGCGAAACCGTCCAGTTGGCCTACGTCGACCAGAGCCGCACCCTCGATCCCAATAAAAACATCTGGGAAGAAATCTCCGGCGGCAACGATTTACTGAAGATCGGCAGCCGCGAGGTCAACTCGCGTGCCTATGTGGCGCGATTTAATTTCTCCGGCACCGACCAGCAGAAAAAAGTCGGCAGCCTATCGGGCGGCGAGCGCAACCGCGTGCACTTGGCGAAAATGTTGAAGGAAGGCGCCAACGTCATCCTGCTCGACGAGCCGACCAACGACCTCGATGTGAATACCCTGCGCGCGCTGGAAGAAGCGCTGGAGAATTTCGCCGGCTGCGCCGTGGTGATTTCCCATGACCGCTGGTTCCTCGACCGCATCGCGACGCATATCCTAGCCTTCGAAGGCGACAGCAAAGTGGTGTGGTTCGACGGCAACTATTCCGACTACGAAGCCGACCGCAAAGCGCGTCTGGGTGCCGACGCCGAGCAACCGCACCGCATTAAGTACCGGCCACTGACGCGCCAATAGTAACCGTGAAAAAGCACCTGGCGCCATGGCATCGAGCGCCGGGGGAGCCGGAGGTCCAACCATGTGCAAATATTGCGACCTGTCGGAAACCAAGATCGAAAAACTCGACGACGACGAAGAAGAATCTCCTTGCGAATGGGTATCGGAAGAGTCTGGCCCTGGCGTTTGCGATGAGCCGGCGGCCTACGTGGTCTCCGATTGGTTCGTCTACGATCACCTGTGCGCAGCCCATAAGCTCGAGGTCGAACCAGAGATGGCCGAAGGGCTCGGCGAGTTCATCGAAGCCGTGGGCTTTCAGTCGCAATACGAAATCAAAGCCATCGACGACGACGAAACCTGCGACTACATGGATTTTGACCAACCGGGTTGGCAACGCTGCGGCAAGAAGGCCGGTTACGCCAACTACCTACTGGACACCGCGCTGCTATGCCCAGAGCATGCCGCGGAAGCGCAAAGCGACGCGGAAAAAACCTGAGCGCCGGTTAAGCCGCATAATAAGAAATCTCGCCACTTTGGCCGTTCCGTGGGAATCCAAAGGTACTTGAACATCCTCTTCGGTCCCAAGTGGGGTGACAAACCCTAGTCGAGATATCCGCCTGTTGGTCGCTTTTGTTGGCGGCTTGACGATCGGCTCGGCGTATCGTCGTGGATCTCCTAGAGGCCGGTCCCCGCTCTAACAAGTTTTGCTAGCCGCACCGCGGGATTCTCGCCGATCTGCTCTTGGCGCGTCGCTTTCAAAGGGCTATGATGCCGCATGATGATTTCTCGGCTCGTTCACTTCCGGCGGATATTTTCCCTCGGCTTCGCTATCGGATTGGCGGTTTGCGTTGGCGCTGTCGCGCGCGCAGCGGATAGTCCGAAGAAATTGCGCTTGGCCTATGCCGGTTGGGAAATCGGCACGGCGGTGGCCTATATCGGTGTCGACTCGGGTTTGTTCAAGCAGCATGGTTTGGACGTCGAGGAGTTGCCGATCCGCGATACCTTGAGCGCCGGCGTGCAATCGCTGTTGGGTGTCGATTTGTTGATCGGATTCGGCAATCCGCTGGCGGTGGTGCAGCCGCTGGCCAGCGGCTGCGATATCGCCGTCATCGGTTCTCACGTCAGCTTCGATCAGTATGGCATGGGCGTGGCGTCGAGCATCGAAGCGGTTAAAGATCTCAAGGGCCAAAAGGTCGGTGTCGCCGCCCTCGGCGCGCGTTCGGATTTGATCGCCCGGGTGATGTTGCGCCGAGCCGGCCTCGACGCGTCGAAGGACGTCGAAGTGGTGGCCGCCGGGCTGGCGCCGCAGCGGGCCTTGGCACTGACCAAGAATCTGGTCCAGGGCGCGCCGCTGCGCGAAGATCTCATCGCCGAGGCGAAAAAAGCTGGGATCAAAATTCTCGAGGTCAAAAGCGTGCCGGTGGTCACCGATTTGCTGATGACCACCCGGTCATTCATCAAGCGCGATGAAGAAACCATTCGGCGCTTCATGAAAGGCTACGCCGCGGCGATCCATCACTTCATATCCAAGCGCACCGAGAGCTTGGCGATCCTGAAAAAATATTTCCCCGGCACCCAAGGCATCTCGGTGGACACTATGTATGACGCCTACTCTGCCCAGCTCCGGCCGCTGCCGGAACTCAACAACGAATCGCTCCAGGCGCTGATGGATGTCAGCGCCGGCGCTGACCGGCGCGCCAGCAAGCTCAAACCGGCGGATCTCACCGACTCGCGCTTTTTCGACGAGCTCAAGAACAGCAAATTCTTGAAGGATCTTTACGTCGAGAAGGTTAGTTTATAGCTATATCTAGTTGCGAGTTTCGGGTTTTGAGTTTCGGGTTACATCCCGCCATCGAGTCATTCTTTTACCTTGTTTGGGCAGGCGTCGGGCTGGTGGAAGTTTCGCGGCCCTTTTGATATGCAGCAGAGAACAAATTCAAGCGGAGGAACTCATGAGACTTAAAGATCAAGTGGCGATTGTCACCGGCGCGGGCCGCAACATTGGCGAAGACGTGGCCAAGCTGTTTGTCGCCGAAGGCGCGAAAGTTGCTGTGGTCGATATGGACCCAGGCCGTGGCAGCGCCGTGGCGGCGGAGATCAACGCGAAAAATCCCGGCAAAGCGATTTCGGTCGTTTGCGATTGCGCCAACGCGGCGTCGGTCAATAGCATGGTCGATACCGTGGTGAAGGCCTTCGGCGGCGTCGATATTTTAGTCAACAACGCGGCCTGGACCGATCACAAGACGATCTTCGATATCACCGAAGAAGAGTGGGACCGGACCATGAACGTGTGCATGCGCAGCGTCTGGTACTGCACCAGGGCGGCGGCCAAGGTGATGATCGATCAGAAGCGCAAAGGGCGCATCGTCAACATCGCGTCCACTTCGGGCCACTGGGGCCGAAAGGAAGCGACGGCCTACACCACGGCAAAGGCCGGTGTGTTGAACCTAACCCGTTCCATCGCCGTGCAGCTGGCGCCGGAAGGGATTCGCGTCAATTCGGTTTCACCCAACCGCATCGGCTCACCGGTGGGCCAGCAAGACATTCCGGAAAATCGCTTCGTGAAAAACCTGGCCGGCCGGCGCGGCGTGCCGATGGACATCGCCAAAGCGGTGGTATTCATGGTCTCCGACGAGTCGGAGTTCATCTATGCCATCGACCTGCCGGTGGACGGCGGCGCGTTGGCGATCCGCGATTAGTGTTTAAGTTCGAACGCATGAAGGCGGTGGAGCTTTTGCGGCTTCACCGCCTTTTTTTGCTTCGGACTCGGAAAGTCTCACCACAGAGCGCACAGAGATCACAGAGTAAGGAATTTCGCACGTAGGGGGCGGGTTTTAAACCCGCCCCCTTTTGCTCGCGTTGACAGTCTTTCGCTTGATCGGATAACTTCGTCTTAAAGAGGAGCCCACCATGAATGAAACTCCGATCCAACCAGCGGTTCAGCCCGATGCTACTTTGAAGTCGACACCGGAGACGATTCTCTGGGGCTATATCGCGGCCAATTTGGCGCCGGCGTTGACCGTCAAGTCGGGGCAGATCGTCGAGATCGAGGCGCTGTCGCACCAGGGGCTCACCACCAACAAGGACCCGGAAAAGTTTTTCGCCGGCTACGGCATTCCCGGCAGTGAAGTGTTGGGCGATGCGAAAAATATTTACGCCGAGGTGAAGCGGCCCAAGGGCGCCGCCGTGCATATTCTCACCGGGCCGATTTATGTCGAGGGCGCGGAACCGGGTGACACGTTGGAAATCCGCGTTCACGACATCAAGTTTCGCGTGCCCTACGGCGTCAACAACACCGGGCCGGGCAAGGGCGTGTTGCCCAAGCTGCTCAAAGATCCAATCGCGAAACTCATTCGCATCGACCTCGAACGGCGCGTGGCGCTGTTTTCCGACGATATTCAGATCCCACTGAGTCCGTTCATGGGCATCATGGCGGTGTCGCCGCCGACCAGCTTGGGCATGGTGTCCTCCACGCCGCCGGGCGCCTGGGGTGGCAACATCGATCTGAAATACACCGGCATCGGCTCGTCGTTGTTCCTGCCGGTGTTCAACCGGGGCGGACAGTTTTTCACCGGCGACGGCCACGCCGTGCAGGGCGACGGCGAAGTGGACGGCGGCGCCATTGAAATATCGCTCAAGCCGACGCTGCAATTCATCGTTCACAAGGGCAAGACGCTCAAGCAGCCGCGGGTCGAAACCGCGACCGATTATCTCACGACCGGTCTCGACGTCGACTTGAACGTCGCCACCCGCATCGCCATGCAAGAAGCGGTGGATTTTCTCCAAGCGGAAAAGGGGCTGAGCGCGGCGGACGCCTACGCGCTGTCGAGCCTGGCGGTGGATTTAGGCATTGGCGAAGCGGTCGACATAGTAAATCTAGTCTACGCCAAGATTCCCAAGAATATTTTTAAGAGCAATCCGCCCTTCTGGTATCGCCCGGAGAAATAACCGACGCAGGGAATGGTCATGGACATCGCGCCGATCAATCAGAAAACCGGTTACGTGCGCTGGATGAAGAGTCTGGGGCTGCCGATCCACACCGGTCATGGCATGGCCGATCTGCGCGCGCTGGAAGTCGCGCCCGACCCACGCATGGGCGGCCGCTCAGCGTTCATTCACTTGCACGGTATGCAAGGCATCACCGGCGGTTACATCGGCGAGATTGCGCCGGGTGATGCGTTGAAACCCGAGCGCCATTTGTTTGAAGAAGTGATCTGCATTCTCAACGGCCAGGGCGCGACTGAATTATGGGACGATCACGGCCACAAGAAAATGTTCGAGTGGGGCAAGTGGAGCCTGTTCGCGCCGCCGATGAACACCACGCACCGTTTGGTCAACGGTTCGCGTGAGCCGGTGCGCTTTCTCGCCGTCACCAACGCGCCGCTGGCTTTCGACATTTACCGCGATGAAAATTTTGTCTTCAACTGCCCGTACAGCTTCAAGGACCGCTACTACGGCGAAGAAGATTATTTCGAGGTTGGCAAGAAACGCTACGTCAGCGGCATGATCAATATCTGGGAGACCAACTTCATTCCCGACATCAACGCGGCGATGTTGGAGAGCCTCGAAGTCAAAGGCGCGGGCCTGCGGCTGGCGCAGTTCGAGATGGCCGGCAACGCGCTGGTCGGCCACTTGGGCGAGTGGCCGGTGGGTAAGTATCACAAAGCGCATCACCACGGCCCGGGCGCGATCATCGTCGGCACCAAGTCGGTGGGCAACGTGCTTCTGTGGCACAAGCAGTTCGGCATGCACCCCTACACTGACGGCCACGAAGACCAGATCGTCGACATCCAGTGGGGCGAAGCGAGCATCTACTGCCCGCCCGGCGACTGGTTTCACCAGCACTTCAACACCGGCAAAGAACCCGCGCGCCACTTGGCTGTTCGCTACGGCAGCCGCATCCATCCCCTGGGATTCAAAGTCTCGCACCAAAAAACCGACGACGATGTCTTCCGCAGCGTCGACGAAGGCGGCTGGATGATTCCTTACGAGAATGAAGACCCGGAGATTCCCAAACGGTATCAGGCGGCGCTGCGGGAGAATGGGGTAACATCTTAAAACCGATTGCGGGTTCCAATCGCCGCGTTCTTTATTGCCCTAAGAAAATCTTGCGAAATTCGCTTTGCAGTTTCTTAAATTCCTCTTCGCTTGGATTGTCCATGAAGATCGCGTTGGCGACGACTTTCTCGGCGTCTTTGACGTTCGGGTAGATCCCCGGCGCCAGTGGGAAGTCGCCGGTTTCGGCGATGATCTTTTGGATTTCCGGCGTGCAGAGGAAGTCGATATAAAGTTTCCCGGCGTTAGGGTTCGCTACCTTGGCACCCAGGGCCAGGTCGGTGGAGTCGGTAAAAATCTTGTCGAAGACCACATGGCTTAGCGGGCCTTTCACTTGGGTCGTATACTGCGCGTAAGTGATGCCGAGGTGGGCTTCGCCTTTGACTAGGGCCTGCGGCAATGGCGCGAAGGACTCGACTAAGAATGGCTTTTGCCTGGCGAGCGCGCGCACGTAGTCGAGCCATTTATCGCCCTTGATTTTCTGCAAGCTCCAAAGAAATTGCGCGGTGCTGGTGTGGCGTGACGGATCGGGGATGGAAATTTTTCCATGCCACTTCGGGTCGAGCAGGTCGTCGTAGCCCTTGGGTAGATCCGCGGCCTTTACCAACTCAGTGTTGTAGAGCAGGCTGATCGGCGTATGGCGAAAGGCATTGAGGATTCCATCCTTGTCCTTGAACTGCGAGGGAAATTTGGCGGCCGCCGGTGCGCTAAATTTGACCAGGGCGTTTTCGCGTTTTAACAGCGCGGCGGTGCCGTTGATCGCGAAGACGACATCGAAGGCGGGTTTGCCGGCGCGCCATTCGGCAATCGCCCGTTCGGCAATGGCTGTGGCGGACGCGCGCCAATATTCGACCTTCACCCCATAGCGTTTTTCGAAGGCCGTGTGGATCGGCGTCATGACGTTAGCCACGGTGCTGCCGTAGACGACGACTCGGCCTTCCTTCTTGGCGGCTTCGATATCGAGGGATTGGGCTAATAGCGCGCCTGGCGCTATGAGGAATGCGCCGACAAGAAGAAAAAGCGCGACGATGCGGCGACTCGCATGGCTCGGTTTCATGGAAGACTCCCTGTATCGTTAAGTTAGTCCGCTTGTCTGGACGATCACTGTGGCACTTCTACTCGTCGGCGGCAACGATCAAGCTTCAGTCACGAGGCGGCCGCTCTGCGGTTCACTTCACACTCGGTAAAAACGCCACGATCTCTTTCACGACCTGCGCCATAATCGGCAGCGCCGGATTGGTGTAGGTGGCCTGCTGCTCCGCCGGCAGCTTGGCCTGCTTGAGGACGTGGTTCATGCCGTCGATTAAACTAAGCTTCGCGGTTTTCTTAGCGGCGGCCAATCGTTTGGCGTCGGCTACTGAGACTTGCAGGTCGGTGGTTCCCTGAATGATCAGGACGGGAATTTCGAGGGCGGCGATTTCTCTGACCGGATCGTACTTGAACCAGGAAATCAGGTAGGGTTGTAGGCTCGGGCGGTAGAGCACCATCAGCTCGGTTGGTACATTGGTCACGGTTTGGCCGGCGCTAAGTTTATCGAGGAATTCGTTGTTCTTCGTTTGGAGATTCGCTGGCAGTTTGCCACGCAGTTGCTCACGGAGGAGCGCTTGCGCGGTGCGGCCGCTGCCGGCGATGGAGATATAGCCATCGGCTTTAGTCTGTTTCGCGGCGACCATGCCGATCAACGATCCTTCGCTGTGGCCGGCGATGCTGACTCGGGAAAAGCGCGGATCTTGGCGCAGCCAGTCTACCCATTGGCCGGCGTCGGCGATGTAGGTTTCAAAGCGCATTTCGGCTTCCGTGGCCATGGCGCTGGCGCTTTCGCCCACGCCGCGCTTGTCGTAGCGCAGCGCGGCGATGCCTTTAGCGGCTAGCCCTTGGCCGAGTTGCTTCAGGCTATCGTTTTTCAACTGCGTTTGATTGCCGTCGCGGTCGGTGGCGCCGGAGCCGGCGATGATGAGGACTACGGGATAGGGAGCGGTGCTGCTCGGTAGATCGAGGGTGCCGTGGAGTGTGCCGGTCGATGTTTTGAGTTGAACGCGCTCGTCGACGGCCCAGGCTTTGGTGAATGAGAGTGCAAGGAGGGTGGCGATGATAAGACCGCGAAATCGACGGTAGGGCTTCATCGGGGTCGACCTCCCATGGTTGGGGATGTCAGGCGGGAATTATCGGATTTGGGGATTAACCACGAAAAACACGAAAGGCACGAACTTCGTGTTTTTCGTGGTTAAAATCTTCTCCGTTTCCGTTCTAACTCTACGCTTCCCAGTACTTGTCTTTTTTCAACTGCTCAACGACATAGGTTTTTGGATCTCTACTCGCGGGTATCGTCGTGGCGATGCAGGCGACGTGGCGGACGTCGGTTTGTTCCTTGGTGCGGATGACATGCGGCGGTTCTTTGCCGGCGGCGACGGTGCGTGCGGCATTCAATAAAAACTTGCGCACGCCGATGACGGTCATGTCGCTGACACCCAAGTGCTCTTTCGAGCGGTCGTAGATCGGGCCCATGGTTTCAGTAGCGCAGGCGTCGTGGTTCAAAAAGATCGGCCCCATGCCGGTGAAGTTTTCGCGCCGCTGCTTTTCCCGGTCGATCAGATAGTCGTTGCGCAGGTTGCGGATTTTGACGAAGTCGGGGCCGATCTCTTCGTCATGCTGTCTTTCGTCTGGCTCGATAGTGCGGTTGCGCCGAAAGTGAATGTTGAAGCGCAAGCTATGCTCATCGTCCATCGGCACATGGGAGTGGATCGTGTAGCCTTCCGGGTTGCCCTTGACGCCGCCGGTGGGGATGAAGCCGTGGCAGGGCATGACGATGTTGGACACGCGCAGGTAGACTTTGTCGGCGGCGACCTTGCGGCAGGAGAGCATGCGGATGCCGTAATCGGTTTCAATCCCTTCCAGCGTCGGCGCGGTGTCGGCGGCGTAGAGCTCGCCGTCGCCGCCGCCGCGCGGCCGGTCGCCGGTGAAGCTGCGATGCAGGAACGACAGATGCGACGAGTCGCACTCGCCTTCAAGGCCTTGGAGCCAACTACAGTCTTGATAGGATTTTGACACGTAGATTTTTTCCGCCGGCATGGTCATCCACTCGTAGTTGGGCAGGAGCGGCTGTTTTTCTTTCGGTCCCATGTAGGTCCAGATCATGCCGCCGGCTTCTTTGCACGGGTAGGCGACTTGACGCACTTTGTCTTTTAGCGTGCTGCCGGCGGGCTCCGCCGGGGTTTCGAGGACTTTGCCGTCGATGTCGTATTTCCAACCATGGTAAATGCAGCGCAGGCCGCACTCTTCATTCCTGCCGAAAAATAGCGACGTGCCACGGTGCGCGCAATGCTCTTCGAGTAAGCCGACTCGGCCTTGAGTGTCGCGGTAGGCGACCAAGTCCTCGCCAAGCAAACGCACCCGCACCGGCGGGCAATCGGGTTCGGGGATTTCGCTGGCGAGCAGCGCCGGTATCCAGTAACTGCGCATCAATTTGCCCATGGGATGGTCTGGGCCGACTAAGGTGAGCAGGTCGTTGTCTTCGCGTGGTAGCATGGGCGAGGTCCTCTCTAAATAGAATTCACGTTTGCACTAAGACGAGTCTGGGGAGTTTTCGGAATTGGGGATTAACCACGAAAAACACGAAAGGCACGAAAATTGGAGAAATAATTTCGGAATTTATTTTCGTGTTGTTCGTGGTTAGAATCGTTTCCGATTCCCATCTGACTGTAAGCGCCTCAGCTCAGTTTAAATTCTCCTGGCGCGATTTCAACGATGCGGTTTTTCGCCGGGTCGCGGATCGTGCCGATGGGGTCTTTGCCGGCGGCGATGGCGTCCATGGAGTCTTTGTAGAGCTTGCGCAGCATGATCACGCCCTTGTCCGAGACGCCCAAGTGTTCGATGGTACGGTCGCAGATTTCGCCTTGGCTTTCCTGGGCGGCGCGGTCTTGATCGCCGCGCGCGAGATAGCCGGTCGCTTCGTCGTAACGGTATTGGCCCGGCGTGGTTTCGACTACGCCTTTTGCGCCGGAGTCCGGCGGGATCGTGCCGGTGGGCTTGCCGTCGACCACGGGCGCGAAGTAGACGGTGAAGTGCATGGTGTGGGTGTCGTCGGCGGGGACGCGCCAGCGCAGCGCTTCGTAGCCTGGATGATTGGCCGCCATGCCGCAGGGATGGCTCTCCGGTACGTGATAACCGGTCTTGTTCATGGTTGGCATGATGAAGTAGCTCAGCGTCTGGTAGCGCTCGCCGCCGCCGCTGCGCGCGAAAGTATCGCGGATGCCGTAGTCGAAGTATTCGGAAGTCAGCACCGGATCGGTCCATTTTTTCGTGTTGGGCGTGCGGTGCAGCCACTTGAAGTGATGTTGATCGACGGTGTTCTCGACCATTTGCAGATAATTGCAGCTGGCGATGCGCCCTTGCAGCGAACGCACACCGTCTTCCCTGACCAAGACATCGTAGCGCGGCAAGAGCGGCGCCGGCTCGGGGCCTAGATACGCGAAAATCACGCCGGCCAACTCTTCGACTTTGTAGGACGGCTGGCGCACTTTGTCTTTGAAGTTGGCTTCCGCCGGTTCGGTGGGCTGCTCCAAACAGCGGCCGCTGACGTCGAACAGCCAGCCGTGATAACAGCAGCGCAAGCCGCCGTCTTCGATGTAGCCCAAATGGAGCGAGGTGCCGCGATGCGGGCAGCGCGCGCCGATCAGACCGAGCTGGCCCTTTTCATCGCGGAACAAAACCAAATCCTCGCCGAGCAGCTTGCGCCGCACCGGTTTGCCCTTGAGCTCGGCGGTGAAGCCGACCGGATGCCAGTAGCGCCGCATCATGATGCCGCAGGGTGTGCCGGGCCCGACCCGGGTCAAGTCGTCGTTTTCTTGGGCGGTGAGTGCCATGGGAAGTTCTCCTGTCGATTACGGAAGATTGGAGTTGATCGTGAAAGAGTGTTTCACCACGAAGGCACGAAGACCACGAAGGTGTCGGAGGGAGGGCGCAGCATGCTGCGCCCTTACAAATCGTGATTCCCTTTTTGTGTCCTTTGCGTTCTTTGCGGCCAATCTCGTCTTCTCTGCAACTTACCTTGAAAACAACTTCAATTTCTCAGCCGGCAGTCGGATGTAAACTTGCTGCGCCGGGGCGGTACTTTGGGTGGTTTTGAAGCGCAGGGCTTTGCCGTTTATTTTCACGTCACAGACCGTGAGCTCGCCCAAGAATGTCGACGATAACACTTCGGCGGCGAATTCGTTTTCCAAGCCCGTGGCGGTGACCGACAGCAGCATCTCTTCGGGACGGATGGCGACGCTGACGTTTTTCAATTTGCCGTCGCCGACGGCGCAGTTGAGCTGGCCCAAGTCGGTGTTGACCTGGCCGCCGTTATTGACCACGCCGTCGATTAAATTAGTCGCGCCCAAAAACTCGCAGACCTCGCGGCTCGACGGCCGGTCGTAGAGTTCACGCGGCGGCGCGCATTGTAAAACTTTACCCTTGCTCATGACCGCGACGCGGTCGGCCAGCGCCATGGCTTCCACTTGATCGTGGGTGACGTAGAGCACGGCGATGCCGAACTTCTTGGACAGATTTTTGATTTCGTCGCGCACCTCTTCGCGCAGCCGGGCGTCCAAATTGCTCAAGGGTTCGTCCATCAATAGCACTTTGGGTTCCACCGCCAGGGCGCGGGCGAGGGCCACGCGCTGCTGCTGGCCGCCGCTCAAGAACGGCGCGGGCCGATCGGCCAGGGCGCCCAACTGGACCATTTCCAGAGCGTTCATGACGCGCTTTTTGACGTCGGCGCGGGACAGCTTGTGCGGGCCGTTATTGAGTGGGAAGGCGACGTTGTCGTACACCGTCATATGCGGCCAGACGGCGTAGGATTGAAACACCATGCCGATGCCGCGGCCTTCGGGGGCGACGAAGAAATTGCGCTCGGCGGAGCTTACTAAGGTGTTGCTGATGGCGATCTCGCCGCCATCGGGCCGCTCCAGGCCGGCGACGCAGCGCAGGAGCGTGGTCTTGCCCGAACCGCTGAGGCCGAGCAGGACGAAAAACTCCTGCTCGCCGACATCGATGCTGACGCCGTCGACGGCATGCACGGCATCGCCGCCGGACTTGTAAATCTTGAGTAAATTTCTTACCGAGATCATGGGTGAATACTTAGCTCCGCTGGTTGTCGCGCCCGCGCTGCCGGCGAAATGCACCCGAATTTTTATCATTCCGCCGGGGATTTGCAACTCGAAGCGCGGCTGGCGCAGCGGTGCGCGTATGTGAAGAGAATTGGGTTCGAATTTTTCTCTCGCAAAGGCGCAAAGACGCCAAGTTCGGAGAAGAAAAGTTTGATATCGTTGCCAAGGACTTTGCTTCGCATTCTCCGACCTTTGCGACCTTAGCGCCTTTGCGAGAGATAATCCGAAACCCGGTTGCGTCGTTGCCGCGCTAATCGCCGGCATAATTCAGCCGCCAATAGTAATTGGCCCAGCCGAGGTATTCGTGAATCGTCTGGAACAGTTTCGGCGCGACGCTTTCGTTGGGGAAGAAATCGAAGGGCGACCATTCGAATTTTCCGGAGGTAAAATCGCCGGGAGCGGCGATGGGCTCGCCGGCCCGCGCGCTGAACACCAGCATGCTGCGCGGCATATGCATGGCCGAGGTGACTAGCAGATAGCGCTTCCAGCCATGTTTCTTGAGGATCTTGCCGCTCTCCAGCGCGTTCTCGAAAGTGTCGCGGGATTTTTCTTCGCCGATGACATCTTGCTTGGGCACGCCCCATTTGATCAAAAAGTCGCGGGCGATTTTGTTTTCGTCCATGGCCGGGGTGAACGGGTTGACATGGCCGCCGGAAATAATGATCGGCTTGGGCTGGATACGATAGAGCCGCCAGGCCTCGTCGAGGCGGCGAAACATATGCTCGTCGATGGACGGGAATGGAATTAACCCGGAGGCTGGCACGCTGCCGCTGGTGAGGACGACGATGGCGTCGTAGGCGCCAGCCTTGCGCGGGTCGATGAGCGGCGGGTAGCGCGACTCGAGTTGGTAGCGCAAGGCATAGTTCACCGGCCCGCAGTGAAGTCCCAAAATAAGTAGAAAGGTGACGCACAGTAGCTTGCGCGCCCAGCGCCGCTGCCAAAAGACCAACACCGCCAGCAACATCAACAGCCACGGCAGCGGCGGCAGCAGCAGCACTTTCAAAAACTGCTTGAGGGTGAACATGGGAGCAGTTGGCAGTTGCTAGTTGTCAGTGGTCAGTTTGCAGATTCGGATCTTAACCGCCTTTAACTGAGAACTGGCAACTGACCACTGACAACTATTCTTCATTCCGCGTCCGCCTGTTTCTCCGGCGCGGCGTCGGCGAAGGCTGGGAGGGCGTTGCAGTTTTTTTCAATCTCTAAAATCGTCGGGTACTTGGCCAGGTCGCAGCCGTAGCGCCGGGCGTTGCCGAGTTGCGGGATTAAACAGATATCCGCGAGGGTCGGTGTGTCGCCGAAGCAAAATTTGCCGCGCTTGGACTGGGCGACGATCATTTCTTGCAGCGCCGCCAGGCCGAGGTCGATCCAATGTTGGGCCCATTTGTTGACCTGCTCGTCGGTCTGGTTGTAGCTCGCCTTGACGTAATTCAACACGCGCAGGTTTTGAATCGGGTGGACTTCGCAGGCGATCACCAGCGCCATGCTGCGCACCAGCGCTTTGTCGGCGGGGTCTTTCGGTAACAGCGGCGGATGGGCATGGGTCTCGTCGAGATACTCGATGATCGCCAAGGATTGCGTGAGGATTCTGCCGTTGTCCTCCAGCGCCGGCACCAGCGCTTGGGGATTCAGCTTTGTGTACGCCGGCATCAACTGCTCGCCGCCGCCGCGGCGCAGATGGATCGGCGCTTGCTCGCAGCTCAAGCCTTTTAGATTGAGCGCGATGCGCACGCGGTAGGAAGCGGAGCTGCGGAAGAAGGTGTAAAGTTTCATGGGCGCCCTCGGAGTGGAGTGATGGAGTGTTGAAGATCTGGAGTGTTGGAGTGATGGAGTATTGGAATGTTGGGTCTGGATTCCGACCAACCCATTACTCCATCACTCCCGTACTCCAACACTCCAATCTAAAGTCCATCGCTCCGGGTTATTGAAATATTTTTCTGTATTCCTTGCGTTTCTCGGCCATCTGGTTGGCATCGGGTTCGTCCATCTCGACGACGTTGATCTTGTCGGCGTCGGGTAGCGGCGGATGGATGCCTTTGCGGGTGACGAACTCGCCGAACTTGGCCATCACGCGCAGGCTGTCGTCGCTGTAAAAATAATCGAGAAACGCCTTGGCGGCGTTGGGTCGGGCGGCGCGGCTACTCATGGTGATGGCGTGGGAGTGGCTCAAAAACTTGTCTTGGCGGACATAATCCAGTGGCGCGCCCTTCTGGCCGAAGCTGACGACGTATTTCAAATAGGTGATCGCGATGGGCGTCTCGCCGCTGGTGACCCGCTCGGCGGCGGGTAGGACGCCTTCGAGGATCGCCGGCTTGGTGGCGCCGAGATCACGCAGATATTTTTCGGCGCGATCTTTGCCCATGAGTTTGTACAAGCTCATGGGCCACATGACCGCCACTGCGCCGCGCGATGGGTCGGGAAAGGCCAACTTGCCGCGGAACTCGGGCTTCAATAAATCTTCCAAGCTCTTCGGCGCTTTGTCGGGTGGAATAATGCTCTTGTTATAAACGATGCCGACGATGGAGGTGCGATAGCTCGGCCCCAGCTGCGGGTGCTGATGTTCGGCGGGAAAATTCTTGGCCATCGGCGAGTCGTACTTCGCCAGGGCACCTTCGGCGAGCAGTATCTCCATGGGCCCGGCGTTGTTGAGCACGAGATCGTAGCCGACTTTGTTGGCCTTCCTTTCGGTGGAGGCCCGTTCGAGCACGGTGGCGCCGGCGGCGCGCCAGTAGTCGACCTTGATGCCGGTCTTCTTTTCAAATCCCTGCTGAATGCCGTCGAAGATATCGGTCTCCATGGAGCCGTAGATGACGACTTTGCCTTCCTTCTTCGCCTCGGCGACGAGTTTGGCGTCTTGGGCCGCGACCAGAGTGGGCAGACAGAGATAGAGACAGAGAAGGGCGATCGATATGCGCATCTTGGTTTCCTACTGTAGGGGCGCAGCATGCTGCGCCCGTCCGACTACGCCGCCAATTCCACCGAGGTGACGAACGGCAACCCGCTAGCCACTTGGCGCGCGCCGCTGTCGTCGACCATCAGTAAAGTTCCGTCCGAGGTGCCGGCGATCATGCCGTTGCCGTCGGGGGTCGGGCAGAGGTGCATGACGCCGCCGTTCAAATTATCGATCACGCTGTCCCAGGTTTTGCCTTTGTCGCTGCTGCGCAGGATCGCCGACAGGGCGCCGCCTTCGCGCAGCCAGAGATTGGGCCGGCCGCGCGCCGCGCCGACATAGAGGACGCCGTTTTTGTCTTCGGCCACCGAGATGCCGTAGTCGTGATTTTTCGGCGAGATGTTTTCCCAATGGCCGGCGCGGTCGGGGCTGCGGAAGCAGGCTTCGCCGCAGGCGAGAAAGACGTTGCCCGAGTGTTGTTCAGAGGCGAGGATCTCGTGGATGTCCATGTCGGTGAGTCCTTCGTTGCACGGCTCCCAGCCGCGGCCGCCGTCGTCGCTCAGCACCATGCCGCCGACTTCGATGCCGGCGTAGAGGCGGTTCTTATTTTCCGGCTCGTAGGCGAGGTAGCGGGTGCGCGATTGGAGCTCCGGGCTCGGCGGAAAGTTCGCCCCGGCGCTGTGCAGGCGCACGCCTTCGAGTTCTTCCCAACCGCCGCTCTTGCTGCGGTACACCGCCGATGGAATCGTCCCAACCATGACGCCGCCATTCAATGCCAACGCCGAGTAGAGAAACATCTTCGGCACCTGCGGATCGGCTCGGTCCCAATGGGCGCCGGCGTCCTTGGTATAAAAAAGCCCCGAGTGCTCGGTGCCAGCGTAAAGCGTCTTGGGATCCTCCGGGTCGACGGTCATGCAAGTGAGCGTCCAGTAGGAAAGATCGCGCTTGGTCTGAGTAAACTCCTTGCCATGCTGCTCGAACCGGTACCAGCCGGAAAAGGTTGCGACATGTAAAGCCTGCTTGCCATTGGTCCCGCTCATGGAATGCTCCTTCGGCGCTGCGCCGTGAAAGTTAGTGAGACCTTTTTAACTCGACTGGGGTGGGGTTGGCAACATGGGGGAAGGCATTAGGCAATAGCTTTCGGAACCGGACAACCGTGGATCACGATCCGAAAGTCACATCTTTGAGGGAATGTTGATGCCTGCCAATCATACGCTCCAGAGGAGCGTCGTTGTGTAAATTCCGGGGCCGTGAAATAATACCTTTAAAGGTACTTTAAAAGGAGGTTCGGCAATGGATATTACCCAGGATATTCAATCCTTGACGACATTTCGTAACAACTCCGTGGCATTTCTTCAGCAACTGAAAAAAAATAAACGCCCGGTTATCTTGACGGTTAACGGTAAGGCCGCCGCCGTTGTCCAGGACGCCGAAGCGTATCAACGTTTGCTCGACATCGCGGCGCGGGCCGATGCCGTGGAAGGCATCCGCCAAGGACTTGAGGATGTCGCGAAAGGCCGTACCCGTCCAGTCCGGGAGTTCGTGGCGTCGTTCCGGCGGGATCATGGCATACCGCGTTGAGATTACGGCTCGCGCTGAAAGCGACCTGGCTGACATTTACGGGCGCATACAAGCCGAGACTTCACCCCAAGCAGCCAAGTGGTTTAATGGCATGGCGAGAGCGATGACCAGTCTTGAGAAGTACCCAAAGCGCGCTCCATTCACTCCCGAGAGTCGCGGCTTGCGGCACTTTCTCTACGGCAGGAAGCCTAAAGTCTATCGGATCATTTTCAAAATCGATGAAAAAACGTCTACCGTCCATGTTTTACACGTACGCGCGCCAGGACGCGACCGGATGTAGAAGCAGTAGGGAGCATCTTGCTAGCTCAAAGTTTTACCCGGCATTTTAACTGAATTCTCCAACTAACAAATCGTGTGCGATCGAACTGTAGCGTCTTACAGTTCAATCCGATAAAGAAATTAGCCATTATCTCCTCGACAACTCCGGTTCAGTTGCTGCCGTAAATAATCTGCCGTAAATAATCTTTTCTCAATGACCCTGCTCGTGATAGCCTCCAGAGCAAGGTGGGCAATGAAGAAATCTGCTATGTCATCGATCTTGGTTGCACTGTTCGTGCTTGTTCTTGGCGTCGTTGCCCAGGCGCAGCAGCCGACAAAAATCCCTCGCATCGGTTTTCTCTTTAGTGGCTCCAATGATCAGCCCCACCTCCCGTCGTTCCGCCAGGGGCTGCACGATCTGGGCTACATCGAGGGCAAAAGCATTGCCATCGAGTATCGCTACGCCGCGGGAAAGCCTGACGCGCTGCCAGGGCTTGCAGCCGAACTGGTGGGTCTTAATGTTGACGTGATACTTACGACAACTCCTCTAAGCAGCCGCGCGGCGCTCCAGGCAACCAGCACGATTCCAATTGTCGGGGTGGGGGCCGGTGATCCTGTTCTAGAGGGGCTAGTCAACAGCCTGGCGCGACCGGGCGGCAATCTTACCGGTCTGTCAAACGTCGCCGCACCCGGTATGGTGGGCAAGCTTTTGGAGCTGCTCAAGGAGGCTAGTCCCAAGGCCAGCGTAGTGGCGGTGCTGTGGAATGCCGGAGCTGGCGAGTTCGCAGGTGCTGGGCTTGAAGAGGCAAAAACGGCGGCCAAGGTTCTTGGAGTAAGATTGCGCCCTTACGAGATCAAGAGTGTCGGGGATATCGAGCGCGCCTTCGACGATTTAAAGAAATCGCAAGTTAACGCGCTGCTTATACCCGGGGGCCCGGTAATGACTCAACATTCAAAGCGGATTGCCGAGCTCGCCACCAAGCATCGCTTGCCAGCAATGTATAATTCGCGGCAATTTGTCGAGAACGGCGGATTGATGGCCTACGGGGCCAATTTCGGAGATATTTACCGCCGCGCCGCCACCTATGTCGACAAGATCTTGAAGGGAAGAAAGGCTGTCGATCTGCCGGTCGAGCAGCCGATGAAATTTGAGTTCATCGTCAATCTCAAAGCCGCCAAGCAAATCGGCGTGACAATCCCGCCTAATGTGTTAGTGCGGGCGGATAAGGTGATTAAAGATTAACCACGCGGCGACGCCAGGATTTAATCTAATATTCCCCGCTGCTTGCGGCGGGCACAACTAAATGGGGTTTCCAAAGGGGGCGAGCATCCCCTTTGGTCGCGATCGGGGTTCATACCCCGATCGCGAAATGCCAGGTTGATTGTTTCGTAGGAGCAAATCGGGTTACTAACGGTATGTGGAACCGAATTGATCATTCTGTTCGAAAAGACTGGCATCGAGAAAGCGGATACTGCCAGGGGTGAACGCGTTTTCTGATTACGGCCTTTGTTGCCCCCGGACCAATCCATCGACGTAAGGGATCGCGTCTTCGATGCACATTTGGAAGCGGCGGGTGGCGGCTGGGTCGGCGCGTTCGGTGGCGCGCAGGGATTTTAGTAGGTCGAGCATCTCCGGCGAAGCCAATGCAACCGTTCCGTCCAAGGCGGCTTGCCAGACTTCTTCAGCGGCGTCGTTGAGCGCTTCGGCGATGAAGGACGGCGAATGCTCTTCGCGCCGTTCCCAGGCTACCGTGACGAGAAACGCGCGCGCCTCGGGATTGGCTTCTTGGCGAAAGGCCTCAACCAATGCCGGCACAAGCTCTTCTTCGGCTTCGAGCAATGCCGTCATCGCGGCATCGTCGTCGCCGGCGCGGAAGGCTTTTAGGCTGTCGGTGATTTTAGTTTCCATGGGTTTTACTCGGGCAGTTTTTCTTAGAATTACTTCCTTCCCCTCGACGGGGAAGGATAGAGGTAGGGGTGCTCAATTGAATTCCCCTCACCCTTGCCCTCTCCCGCAAGGGGAGAGGGTACTCGGATGCGGTCGGTAAGGTTAGTTGGTCCACTTTGATCGGCCTACAGTTAACGCTGCCAGATTCCGATCAATTCTTTCGACTCCACCACGTCAGCGAATTTCTCAATTCGTTTCAGCGCAGCGTTCTGCCCTTCTTCCGTATAAGTCCCGACGCAGTCGCGGACGACGACCATCAGATGGCCGCGGTTGTGGCCGTCGCGGACGGTCATCTCGACGCCGCCGTCGGTGGTGCAGCCGATCATGACTATCGTCGTCGCGCCGCGGTTGAGCATGATGGTTTCGAACTCGTTGCCGATGAACATGCTCGGTCTTCGCTTATCGATGACGATGTCTTCTGGCGCGGGTTTGAACGGCGCCATGATTTCCCAGTTGGTGCTGCCCTTCAGACGGCGCGGTTTTAGTTTGCTCGGATGATCGACCTTTTCGTTCCTCATCGCTCGGCGAATCCAGGTGACCGCTTCCTCGCTCCAGAGAAACGGCGTCTGGCGCGTGTAGACGGTTTTGATCCCGGCTTCGGCCGCGGCGGCGATCAGCGGCGGCGCGATGCGGATCAGCGCGTCTTTGTTGAACGCGCCGCCGGCTTGGTCGTTTTGCATATCCCAGACCAGCAGGACAGTCTTGGCTGGATCGACGATTTCTTTTAGTTCGGTGGGTATCTGACGGCCGGCGAATTCAATCATTGGCGTGGTCTCCTCTTTCTTCGCTAACTACCTTTATCGGAGTCCTTCGACGGGCTCAGAGCCTGTCCCGAGTCCATTGAGGGAACGAACGGAGGGGAGTTGTTGCGAATGTGGCTTCTCCGTTCATGCTGAGGTTCTCGAAGCATTCCGAACCATATTTCAGCTAGATGCTAATAGTTGCCGCCCTTGGCTTCAAACTCTTTGCGCACCTCTTCGGCGATGCGTAGGTCGAAAAACTGTTCCGCCGCCAGCGGTTTGTCGAGTTTGAGCGGGATGCGCAGTTCATGTTCGAGGATGTTCTTCACGCCTTCGGCCGATGGCACGCCGGGAATCCCCGCTGGAAAGGCGCGGGTGTAGCTACGGATCGCTTCGGTCAACATCGGCTTGGTGATGTTCCTAATGCGCAGACGTTTGAGCGCGATGTCGGCGGCTTCTTCGGGGCGGTCGCGGACGAATAGCAGCGAGCGGGTCATGGCTCTGATCCAGCGCTTTACCTGGGCGGGATTGTCTTTGAGCTTCTGGTTGGTAACGACGTAGCCCTGAAACGGCAGCGGAAAGATATCGCCCAAGTAGGCGAGCTTGCGCAGCCCCTCGCGCTCCGCCGCGACGGTGCCGGCGGGATCGAGGACGACGGCGGACACCGCGCCGCTTTTGACGCCGAGGATTTTGTCGCCGATGCCCGTGCCCAGGGAGATTTTGGTTAAGTCTTTGGCCGCGACGCCGGCGCGTTCGGCGAACAGAGTGATAAACCGGTCTTCGCTATCTCCGATCAGGGCGGCGCCGACCTTTTTGCCCTTGAGGTCGGTGCCCGATGTTATGCTCGGATGGACGACCAAATACCAGGTGGGCTTTTCGGTTTGGTAGAAAATCGCTTTGAGCGGCGCGCCGCGCACCGCACCACGCAGGCCGCTTCCGCCGGCGCCACTGAAGTCGATCTCGCCGCTCAATAACGCGGCGATGCCGGCGGGACCGCCGATGGCGATGGTTTCATTGTCAAATCCCTCGTCGCGGAAAAACTTGCGCTCGTCGGCGCTGTAGACCGTCAAGTAATTCAAGTTGGCGCCGGGGATGGCGGTGCGAATTTTTTCGGCGTGGGCGTTGGCGGGGAGTATGGCAACCCAGATGACCAGCGCGACTAGAAAATGGAGTTTGCCGATCATGGTCCCTCTCAAGTTGAAGTTAACATGCGACGTTCAGGATTAGCCAGGTTTGCAAAGTCGGTGACAGCGGGGATCGATGGGTATCGCTGCGCTCCCCCCTTCCTACGGGACGCGTGGCTCGTATTGCAGTAACGCTCCGGGCTCGGGACAGTAGGGCAAACAGTCGGCGCAGCCGGTGCATTCGTTTTCGAGCACTTCGTACATGTGATGGATGTCCTGCATCTTCGGATGGACGGCACGCTCGGGGCAGACTTCGCGGCACAGGCCGCAGGCGATGCACAGGGATTCGACGATTTTGACTTTCATTGCTTTGCGCCTTTGCGTCTTTGCGGGAGAAAATTCCAATTCTTAAGCCGCGCCACCCAACGCCCGGCTGGGTTCCGGCGCCCAGGGGCGCAGGAGGAAATCGAAGACTTCTTCAATCGGTTTTTGATCCTCCGGCGTTAGCGCGTAGGCGTCGATTTGATATTTGCCTTCCATGAAATGCATGAGCTCTTCGGCGGACTGGCTGTGCAGTTGGTGGCGGATCAGGTCGTCGTCGATGACGCTCAGCGTCGCGGTGATGCCAAGGCAGGCCATGGATTCGTTGTAATAGTGCTGGCCGGCGCGGGCGAGCGGATGGATGTGGGGAAACATGGCGGTCATGCCGAAGTAGGAAAGCTTCGGCTGGGTGTTGGCGCGCGGGTCGTCCATCAACTCTTCTTCGCGCTTGATGAAGCCGCCGCGCAGCATGACGTCGGCGTGGAGCTGGCCATGTTTCACTTCATCCCAGATCTGCCGGGCGCGCATGCGTTGGAGGTCGATGTATTTCGGCTGTTGGTCGGTGCTAACCGAAAGGATCTGCGTCGACATTTGTTTGAGCGACATGAACGGTCCCTCGGCGGCGTAACCGCCGCGCGCGCGGGCGGCTTTGTACTCGTCGCTGCCCGACGCCAAATCGGTCTCCGCGGCTTTGAGCGCTTGCAGGACTAATTTATCCCACAGCGGCAGGCAGCGCTCGGTCTGGCGCAGACGGAAGTCGACGCCGGGGCCGGTGAAACCTGTTGGGTAGACCCATTTGTCTAGGAAGTCTTTTAGGATGGCGTGCATTTAACGCTCCGATTCTACGGGTTCCAAAAGTTCCAATCGTTTTCGGTCACGGGACGCGCGGCCAGCGCTTGTTCTCGGTCCAGACCTCCTGCGGCGGTGGGACCATGGAGCGGCCGGTTTTGGTTTCGACGATGGAGCCTTCGGCTGGGCAATACATCAGGCAGACCGTGCAACCGGGATAGGTGCAGCGCTCGTCGATTTCCAAAAAATGCTGCGAGGACGGCGCGACTACCACCGCGTTGATTTCGATTTCGCGGCAAACGACGTAGCACATGCGGCACTCCGTACATTTCGCGTGATCGATTTTAAGAGTCGGCATCGGATCAATTCCAGATTACAAATTTCAGATTCCAAATTAACCGGACGTCGTCAGTCGATGTCGGCTTGCACGGTTACCTCGCCGGCTTTTTCCGCGGCCATGCCGAGGACGAAGCGGGCGGTTTCTTCGAGGAAAAACAGGTAGTCGCGCTTGGTTTCGACGCACAAGCGCTTGGCCAGTTCGATGTCGATATCTTTGTGAATGTACTGTTCCACTTGGTGGCGGCCCATCAAGATATGGCTGCGGGTTTCGGCCAGCTGGCTGTGAAAAACCGCGCACAGGGATTCATCCGGCAATAGTTTGGCGAAGCGCTCGGTCCAGGAAAGTTCGATGACTTTGGCGCCGAGATTGAGCGCGGCGATGCGGATGTGGTGCGGATAATTGGCGAGCGCGCGCAGGCAAAAGATGTAGGCGCCGGTGCGCGTGGCGATGGCGAATTGGCCGTAGGGATGGGCGAATAGCGCGCGCTGGGTCGGCACCAAGCGGCGGCGCAGGATCTCGTCGCAGTATTGCATCTCCTGAGTCGACTCGTCATAGGTTTGCTTGCCGAACAGATAGGCGACGCCGGGCGGGTAGTCGTTCAAATTGATGCCTTGGGCCCAACCGCCGTAGACGTAATAGAGCATGCGCTTTAGCGTCCACAGCCGGGCGAGCAAGCGGAAGCAGTGATCGTTGGTAAATTTGCCGGCGCGGGCGAACTCAATGACCGCGTCCATCGGTGTGACCGCGGCTTCTTGCTCGCTTTGTTGGAGCAGCTGTGCGGCGAGGGCGGCGCGGGGTTTGGCGGATGGCGAGGCTGGCATTTAGAAGTTTGCAGTTCAGCAATTGGTCGGAGTGTCTTCCTTCTGATCCGATTTCCTCTCCCTCGACGGGGGAGGATTAAGGTGGGGGTGCCCGGCAAGTTTAATTAAATGCGTAGCACCCCCACTCTAACTCTCCCCCGTCGAGGGGGAGAGAATCGGAAAGGAGGGGGAAGAAAATACAGCAGACAATGGGTCAGCTCGCCGCCGCCAGCAACCACTCATGCCCTTTCTTCGAGATCGGCGTCAGGTTGTCGGCGATCAACGCCCAGGTTTCACCGTTGTCTTCGCTGCAAAAAACCTCGCCGCCGGTGGTGCCGCCGAAGATGGCGCAGACGCCGTCGACTTCTTCGGCGCAGAGCGCGCCGAACTCGTGCTTCAAGCTCGCGGGCAAGCCGCCGCCTAGGCGCTCCCAGCTCTTGCCGCAATCCTTGCTGCGATAAATCTTTCCTTCGGCGCGCGCGGCGGGGCCGGCTTTGCGCCAAGTCGCCGGATTATGTTCGGCGGCGGAGACGAACATCAGGTCGGGGTTTTTTGGATTCCAAGTAAAGCCGTCGGGGTAAACATCCGCCGCCCAGTCGGTCGCCGTCCAACGTTCCCAATTGCCGCCGCCGCTATGAGTTACGTATAAGCCGGCGCCGCCGGTGACGTAAATGTTATCGGGCTTGCGCGGATCGATGAGGCAGCGGTGCACGTCGTAAAAATGTTCCACCGGGCGACTTTTGTCTTTGTAGAAACCGACGGTGTTGAGTTGTTTCCAGCTCTGGCCCAAGTCGGTACTTTTTAAAAATGCGCCCTGCTCGACGCAAGCGTAAATGGCGTTCTGGTCGAAGGGATCGAAGGTGATGAACTTGGTGTGCGCCACATGGGGCGCCGCCGGGAAGGACCACTCGCCGACGCTTTCCACTGCGCGCATCGACGGCAACTCGCGCCAGTGCGCGCCTAGGTCTTCGCTAACGAAGATATGCGCCGGTTGAGTGCCGCAGTACACGCGCGCTTTGCCGTCGACGACGTTAGTGGCCAGGCTGTAGACATCGTGGTAGGCGATGCCGTTGTCGCGCCGCTCCCAAGTCTTGCCACCGTCGGCACTGGCGTGCACCGAGCCGAAGAAAGCGCCGGCGAAGATAGTGTTGGTGGTTTTTTCAAAGACGATGGCGCTGATATGCTGGCCGCGCAGGGCGCGTTGCACTTCACGCCACTTGCCGACGCTCTCGCGTTCGAGCTGCACCAGGCCGTCTTTGGTCGCGACCCAGAGCTGGTTGGAGCGCGCGCCCGCCGAATAAACATTGGTCCCGCCGTGGGAAAGTCCGATCGCCATGATTCACCTCCGCTGACTTTGTGAAATTCACTTTAGCAATCCCGGTTCTTCGCCGTCAATGGCCGGGCGCGAGATTCACCTCGGCGCCATTGACGGCGCGGCGCCGCTTCGGTTAGGGTCGCGGCCATGGGTTCGGTGCTGCCGATCGTTCGCCGCGGTTTATCGTTGCTGGTGTTTATCACGCTGAGTTTGTTCGGTCTGGAAAGCTCAGCGCAGGTGAGTAAATCTACCACCGCGTACGTTTCCGATTCCGCCGGTGTGTTGCCGCTGTGGATCGCTAAGGAGGCCGGCATCTTCGCGCGCAACGGCATCGACGCCCAGGCGGTGCGGGTGCACGCCAACATCGGCGTCATGGCGCTGCTCGCTGGCGAATTGCAATTTGTCCTGGGCTCAGCCCCGGTGGTGCTGGAAAGCGCGCTGCGCGGGTCCAATCTGGTCTACGTTGCCGGGGGCATGTCGACGCTCGACTTCGTTCTCGTGTCGCGGCCGGAAATCAAAAGCGCCGAGCAACTCAAAGGCGGGGTCGTCGGCCTATCGGCGCTGCGTGGCGCTAATCCCACCGCCACCCGCTTCGCCCTGCAAAAACTCGGGCTCGCGCCCAAGGATGTTTCGCTGCTGGTGATCGGCGGCACCAGCGAGCGCATCGCCAGCCTGCGCTTGGGGAAAATTCACGCCACCTTGTTCAGCCCGCCGCAAAATATCACCGCCCAACGGGAAGGCTTCAACGCCTTGGCCGATGTCGCCGAGTTGGGATTGCCCTTCGTCCATATCGGCGTGGCCACCAGCCGCGCGGTGATCCGCGACAAGCCGGAGCTTGTGCGCCGCTATGTGAAATCTCATCTCGAAGCGATCGCCGTGATGAAGACCGACCGCGAGTATGCGCTCAAAGTGTTGGCCAAGTATCTTGGCCAAATCAAAGACCGCGACGTGCTGGCGCAATCCTACGACTCCGCCGCGCCGGACAACCGCATCTCGCGCAAGCAGTATCCGTCCGTCGCCGGCCTGCAAATGGCGCTGGATTTACTCGCCGACGATAATCCCAAGGCGAAGAGCGCGAAGCCGGACGACTTCGTCGACAACCGGTTCATCAAGGAACTCGACGACGGCGGCTATATCGATGGCTTGTATAGGGCGAAGGCGCGGTGATTGGACGGCAGTTTCGCTTCGTTGGGTTTTCAGTCGGTCGTGAAGATGTGTTCACCACGAAGGCACCCTTCGACTTCGCTCAGGGCAGGCTCCGGGCACGAAGGTCGGAGAAGTTGAGCTATGTTCATCAGTCTGAATAAAACTTTGCTGGCTGCTTTAGCGTTGCTGTTCTGCGCTGGCGCTAGCGCTCAGGCCAAGCCGATCACGCTGGCGTACAACACCAACTCGCTGAACGTCATGCTGCCGCTCCTGGTCGCCCAGGAGTTGGGCTTCTTCACCGCCGAGGGGTTCGAGGTGACGCCGGTCTATGTGCGTAGCGGGCCGACGGCGATGGCGGCAATGGTGAGCGGCTCGGCGGATTATTCGATCGTCGGCTCGACGACGGTGGTGCAGGCCATCGCCAAGGGGATTCCCGCTCTGGTGATCGGCAATTATGTGCGCCATGTCAATTGGATGCTCATGGGCGGCGCCGGCGTCACCAGTCTCAATGCGATCAAGGGCCAGGTGGTCGGCGTGACCTCGGCCGGCGGCATGACGGAATTCTTAACCGTGGAAGCGCTGGCGCGGCGTGGTCTCAAGCGCGACCGCGACTATCGGATTCACTACGCTGGCAACAGTCCGGCGCGGGTGTTAGCGCTGGAGACGAAAATCATCCAAGCCGCGGCGTTTTCGCCGGGAGAGCGAGTGGCGTTGGAGCCCAAGGGTTATTCCTTGCTGATGGACATGGTCCAGGTGATCCCGGAATTTCCCCTGAGCATCCTCGCCAGCAGCCGGCGCAAGGTCGAGAGCAATTCGGCGGAAGTGGAAATGTTTCTGCGCGCGCTACACCGGGCCATGGAAGTGATTCGCACCGACAAAGATCGCGCCGCCGCGGCGGCGTTCAAAAAGATCCCGCGCAGCGAACTGGCCAGGGAGCGCAAGGCACTCGACTATCTGGCCGACGATTATTCCATCACAATTAGTAAAGAGAATATCCAAGCGCTGATCTATGCCGCCGGCGTCGAAGCCGACGCGCGCAAACTCGGCGGCGCGGAGAGGTTTTACGCGGCGGAGCCGCAGACCAGGGCGGTGGGGCGGCGGTGAGGGCAGGAAGATATGGGGCCAGAGAGCGCTGATCGCGGCAGAGTCGCAGCCGAAGTTCGGAAGATCTCGCGCCAAGCACGCAAAGGGCGCAAAGGAAGAAATAATTCAATTCTTAACTTTGCGACCTTTGCGACCTTGGCGGGCCTGGCGCGAGGAATAACTAAGATCGAGAATTATTGGCGCTGACCATTTGCGCATGCCGCGCAAAGGGCGCAAAAAAAATTCTTGATTGTAGAGGCGGGTTTTAAACCCGCCCTCGGCTGACCAGCGAGAATTCATCATGGTGAAACTCTACATTTTCGGCGCGGTGATCCTTGGCGTGGTATTGAATGCAAATTCTGCCGCCGCCGCGGCCAAGATGGTGCTTGGCCATGGCGCGCTCAATGCGCGCATCGCGCCGCTGTGGATCGCCCATGAGCAAAAGTTTTTCGCCAAATATGGCGTCGAGTCGACGGTGATTTTGGTGCGCCAGATTCAGATCATGGTCAGCGGGCTCGGTACCGGCGAGATCGATTTGGCGTTGTCTTCGGGCAGCACGCTGCTCGGCGCTTCATCCGGTGGGCTCGATGCCAAGATGGTGGCGGCGCTCAATGGCCGGGTGAATTACGATCTGGTGGCGGCGCCGAGCATCAAAACCGTCAAAGACCTGCGCGGCAAGCGCTTCGGCATTCAAGCCTTTGGCGGCGGACTGTGGATGGGCGCCATGCTCGGCTTGGAATCGCTAGGCGTCGATCCGCAGCGCGACAATCTAAACATTCTCCAGGTCGGCGATCAGTCGGTGATCGCCCAAGCCCTCGAAGCCGGCAGTATCGATGCCGCGGCGCTCGACGGCGTGTTTAGCCGGCGGTTGAAGCAAAAGGGCTTTACCGTGTTGGCCGAGTTCAGCAACGCCAACATTCCCACCATCGGTCTCGGCTTGCTCGCGCGGACTCACACGATTCGCGACCGCCAGGAGGCGCTCGACGGCGCGCTGCGCGGCTTGGCCGAAGCGGTGGCGTTTATTCTCAGCCCGAAATCCAAACCGGCGGTGTTGAAGACCATCACGCAGCACCTGCGCATCCACGATGCGGCGACGGCGGAGGAAGGCTATCAGGATTTAATTACCGGCCTCGACCGCAAGCTCATCCCATCGATGGACGGCTTGCGCAACACCCAACGGTTGCTTAAGCCGCGCAATCCCAAGCTGGAAAATATCAAGGTCGAAGAGCTGATCGACGACCGTATCGTCAGGAGACTCGACGAGAGCGGTTTCATCGGCCGTTTGCAGGCGGCGTACGGAATCAAGTGACCGTGGCTGATGGTTTTAGGAACGAGTTTGGGTTTGGGAAAAAGTTTGACTTCGCGGCAAGCTGCAAACGATGGGTATCGCTTACGCTCCACCCATCCTACGCCGGAATCCTGGCGCAGCCGCGGGAATAAACGGTCTTCGCTGCGAGCGGTTCTAGCCGGTCGGTAAATTATTCTCACTGTCAATAACCCGAGCCGATAAACCGTAAAAAAACCGTTGGACTCGGGCGCTGAATTGCGCTATTTGACTGCGGAACCGGTAATCACCATGGGATACTTTCGCAATTCATTCATCGTCACCTTTGTCGGATTGGGTCTTGGCGCTTTTCTTGGCTGGGAAGTGGACCAAACTTTAGTCACGGCGCTGTCGACCATGTTCATCGTCGGCGTGCTGGCGATCCTGGAAGTCTCCCTCTCCTTCGACAACGCGGTGGTCAACGCCACAGTGCTCAAGGAGATGGATACGATCTGGCGCCATCGCTTCCTCACCTGGGGCATCGCCATTGCGGTGTTCGGCATGCGGATCATCTTCCCGTTGATCATCGTCGCGATCATCGCGCGCATCGATCCCTGGTCGGCGCTAGTCATGGCGGCCACCGATCCGGATCGGTATTCGCGGGTGCTCACCAGCGCGCATATCACGGTGGCGGCGTTCGGCGGCGCGTTTCTCGCCATGGTCGGGCTCAAGCATTTTTTCAACCAGGAAAAAGACGTTCACTGGATCGCCTTCATCGAGCGCCCGTTGACCCGGCTCGGTCGGATCTCAGCGGTGGAGTTGGGCTTGGTCATGCTGCTGTTGTACGTCGTGTCGCGCTGGCTCGGCGGCGCCGAGCAAACTGAATTCTTGATCGCCGGTATCTTCGGCCTGGTGACCTACATCGCGGTGGATGGCGTGTCGGCGCTGCTCAACGTCGAGTCGGCGGTGGCCGGCGGCGCGGTGCGCTCGGGGGCGGCGTCCTTCCTCTATCTCGAAGTGCTCGACGCCAGCTTCAGTTTCGACGGCGTGATCGGCGCCTTCGCGCTGTCCAACAATTTATTCATAATCGCTATAGGCTTAGGCATCGGCGCCATGTTCGTCCGCAGTCTAACCATCATGCTGGTGGAAAAAGAGACGCTGGCATCCTACCGCTATCTCGAGCATGGCGCGTTCTACGCGATCATCGCGCTGGCCGTGATGATGTTTCTCAACGCCGTCATGCATATTCCGGAGGTCGTGACCGGTTTGATCGGCAGCGGTTTCATCGTCTGGGCATTTTACGACTCGATCCGCTACAACCGCCGCGAAGGCGCCGCGTAACATTCTCGGCACCGGGCGCTGGGACGATTTGTCGCCGCGGTGCATTCCTACTCTCCGGACTTCCCCTCAGAACGCAATTGGGTTTCGCTATCTGAAAACCTTGTTGACGGCCGGCCGTAACCAAAAAAAGTACTTCGCGCCATTCATAGCGCGGCTAGGGTCGCAATGCTGAAGCGGGAGTTGCAGTCAAATCACCAGCTTAAGCTTGGTGCTTGGCTCGACCAGGAGCTGGCGTTAAGTTTGCTTAGGAAATCATTCAAAAACCCAGGAGGTCTACCATGGCGGCGAAACGAATCTTAATTTGTCTAGATGGAACCGGTAACGATCCAAGCGATGCCAAGCAGAAGGTCGATAAGGAAGGCAAGATGGAGGACGACAATATCTCCAACGTGCTCAAGCTGCACTTGTTGGCGGGCGGCCGGCTCGACAATGTGCAGTTAAACGCCGCGCAGCATTCTTACTATTACTCCGGTGTCGGCACCCGAGGAACAATTTTCCGCCGGGCGTTGGCGTCGGCCTTTGCCAGGTTGGAGCCCAAACTGATTCTTAAAGACGCCTATGACGACCTCTGCGGCCATTATCAAGTAGGTGATGAGCTGTTTATTTTCGGCTTTAGCCGCGGCGCGGCGATCGCGCGCCGGCTGGCGTCCCAGATCTCGCGTGAAGGCGTCGTCGTCGGTCGTGTCAAACATGAGCCTCATATCAAAATGCTCGGAGTCTGGGACACCGTTGCCGCCATCGGTGTGCCGAACCTGGATGATAGCGAGCAGCCGGTATCCGATGTGGTGTTCGAGAACGGCACCATCGCCGACAAGATCGACCATGCCTTTCACCTGGCCGCGGTGGACGAGACCCGCCTGGCGTTTCGACCGACGTTGATGAATTTCTCGCCACGGGTCAGTGAAATTTGGTTTCCCGGAGTGCATAGCGATGTCGGCGGCGGTTACCGGTTGAGCGGGCTGTCCGACCTCGCGCTCAAGTTCATGATGGACAAAGCGCGAGATCATGGCGTGGCGTTCATTCAACCCAGCGCCATCGCACCGGCAGCCTTGTCGCAAGGCAAGCACAAGATCGATCTTGAAGATGTCGCCGCCGCGCCCGATGCGCGCGACCGTTTGCATGTCCATGTGCGCGATGAAAAGGTCGCTTCGGTTACGCTCAAGCCGAGAAATATCCATGTGACGGTTGGCGATAAACCAAGCGCCGATCGTTTACCGATCCTGCACCACAGCGTTATCGAGCGCATCAAGGGCGACTCCAGCTACCGTCCGGTGAACCTGAAGGAGCTCAAGCATCAGGTGCTGCACGCGGATGGAAGTTTGACCCAGCACGGTGGGTTGGAAGAATTTATTTAGTCCGGTCACTTCGGTAAATTCTCCTCTATGGCGGCCGGTTTCCTTGGACGGCGAAACCGGCCGCCGATTTTTTGCGACCTTCCTTGCGTTGTTCAATCCGGTCGTTGTAAGACGGCTAGAATTTCATGTATTAATTTTTTCCCAGATGAGGGTAGAACCATGATCGATCTATCGCGATTTTCTCTCGACGGCCGCACCGCGATTATCACCGGTGGCAGCGGCGGTATCGGCCGGGCTTGCGCGTTGGCCTTCGCCAAGGCGGGAGCGAACATCGTCATCGCGTCGTTACCCGCCGACTCGATCCCGCCGGTGGTGCAGGAAGTGGAAGCGCTCGGCGTCAAAGCGCTCGGGTTGGCGGTGGATGTGTCGGACGAAGCGCAGGTCAATTCGCTGGTCGAGCAGACGTTGGCCAAGTTTGGTCGCATCGATGCGCTGGTCAACGTCGCCGGCGGTTCCTACAGCCGCAATCCCGCCATGCCGGCGTTCAATCGCGCGCCGCTACTCGAACTTGCCCCAGAAGATTTCATGACCGCCTACGCGGTCAACACCAAGAGCGCATTTTTATGCGCCAAGGCGGTGGCGCCGCATATGAAGGCGCGCGGCCAGGGTAGCATCGTCAACATCGGGTCGATCTCCGGCCGCGGCACCAAGAAAGAGCGCGCTGACATGGCCGCCTACGGCACGGCCAAAGCCGCGGTTATGAATCTGTCGATCCACATGGCGCAGCATTGGGGACCGGAGGTCCGCGTCAACGCCATCGCCCCCGGCATCATCGACACGCCAAGACCGGCGGGTAGCACGCGCCAGGACGGCTGGTCGGAGGCGCTCAAAAGAATCGCCATGGGCCGCGCCGGCACGGCGGACGAAGTCGCCAGCGTGGCGCTGTTCTTGGCCTCCGACGCGGCGAGCTTTGTCAGCGGCGCGATTGTCGATGTCAATGGTGGGGAGTGACGCGAAGTGTTGTCATTTCGACCGCAGGGAGAAATCTCTTCGCTGAACCGGAGAGATTTCTCACATTCGTTCGAAATGACAGCGTAAAAAAATCTGTTATACGGGCGCAGGCCGGTATCCAGGAGTGGGGTGGGCTCCAATCTGGATGCCGGCCTACGCCGGCATGACGGAAATGAGGTGTTCGACTTCGGTTCGACCTGATCGGAATTTTTCAGCCGCCAGCCGTAACTAATCCAGCCAATCCTTATCCTTCAATTTTCTCGGCAGGTAAGTATTGGTCAAATACTGAAAATCTTTGTTCGCTAAGGCATCTAGTTCGAACTTTAGGCCGCTGGTGAGCATGCCTTTGATTTCGTTTTGCCATTCTTTTTTCTGGAACCATTTGTATTTCATCAGTTCCTTGGCGCGGTTGATGTCTTTGTCGTTGAGCTTAATACCGACGTTGCGCGGTAGGCCGTAGCGTTCTGGATCGGCGCTGGAGAAGCCGATGAATTTTGCCTTGGGGATCGCCATGCGTTCGCTTTCGAAGGCGAGATTGATCGACCCCTGCTTGATGACCGAGTAGATGTAGTAGCCCCAGGGGTCGTTGTCGACCAGAACATAAACCGGCAGTTTGTAATCTTCATGCAGCCGGCGCGCCAGCCGGCGCACGCCGCGCGGCGGTTGGCCGTTGCCGGTGAGTAGGATGCAGTTATAGCGGCGCCAGAATTTATCTTCCGACAGCCGGTTCCACTGGGTGCCTTTTTCCACCAGCAGGACGAAGTCGGCGCTGCATTTGGCGATCTGAATATATTCCGGCTCGACAATCGATGGCACCGAGTAGCCGCCGTTGCCGAGCTTGGTGCAATCGACCCGGTCGCCATCGTCGACAATCGTCATCGGGCCGACCACGGTGCCGCGGTTTTCGGCGCGGACATGGAGTTCTTCGCGCAGCGCTTCGAGGGTGACTTCGAGATCTTCGATCAACGGATCGGACTCGTTCTGGTCGTCAAAGGTGTTCTCGTTGGAATTCTTAATCGTGTGTTTGGTGCGATAGTAAATTTCCCGCAGCGAGGTGGTCAGGTTGGCGCGCTGGAGTTCGGCCAAGGCGTCGGCGACCATTACGGTCTGCATGAATTTCTTGGCCATGCCGACGTTGAAAAAGGTTCGCGCTTGTTTGCGCTTGCCCATTTCAATGATGCCGCGTTTGGCGTTGAAGTTGACATTGGCCAGGCTGCGCACCGGGATCGCCAGCGCCGGGTCCTGGCTGCGCTGGGCCGCGCCGATGACGATATCGGCGATGCCAATCAGTTTTTTCTCGACGACGCCGTTATTTTTTGGTTTTTTTGCCGCCATGATTCTTTCCTGTCTGCTTTGCCGGTTTTACGAGGGGAAGGGCTAATTGTTTTTTGTCTTTGGTACCGCGTTCCGGTTTCGCTTTACTTGTTACCGGTTGGGTCTTCGCCTTGGCTGAAGCGCGGTCACTCGCCAAGGTCGGTAGCGCCGGCTCGGCAGCCGCCGTTTGCGACGCCGCTGCTTGTGTCATGCTAGGCACTTCTGGCGCGTCGCCCTCGGCGCCTTCGGCGGTGACGATGATCGAGTGCGGCAAACCCTCCGGTCCGCTGTCGTGGCCGAGGATCTCGTCGATCTTTGGCCCGCCGGTGCGTTTGGCGGCGATCTTTTGCAGTTGTTCTTTCAATTTTTCCGTGGCGATCTTGCCGCCTTTCAAGCGGCCGCAGGCTTCGGCGACCTCTTCGATGTAGAGCTCGAAAATATTGCGCCGGCGAAATTCGTCCTTGGCGCGCTCGCGCCGGCGCAGAAAGACGCCGAGCCGCCGGCCGCACTCTTGGAGCGCCAGTTTGATTTCTTTTCTGATCTCGTCGTAGTCGGCGATGGCTTCTTTCGATTCACTGGTAAACGGCACCCACACCGACGCCATATGGACGAAGATCACCATCGGCCCGGCGGGCAGGGCGCCGCGCGATTGGCCGACGCCATAGTTGCGCCAGCTGGTGTCGAGCACCGATTTGAATGTCGCGCAGGCCGACTGCTGGTAGAGTAGCGGCACGCGGTTGGCGTAGCGGATCACGCTCGCCAACTCGTTGTCGTCGTCTCGCTCTTCGCCTTCGGCGAGCGGCATGTTTTGCTCTTTCACTTTCGTCACGTGGTCAGGATGCTTGCCAAAGGCAAGGCCGGCCTCGATGACGAACGGGTTGCCGCGGTAGACCGCCGGCGGCCGGGTCACGGCGGTGTAAAATTCGCCTTTGATCTGTTTGTACAGGCCATGCAGAATCGCGCGCTCGCCGATGGGCGAGAGGCAGTTCGACGGCGGCGCCATGATCTTGGTCGACTGGATCGCTTTGTAAAACGTTTCCGCGGTGGCGCCGTGCAGATCGCGCGGTTTTAAGTTCGGCGATAGCTTGGCGGTTTTGCAAATCTCCTGCGCCAAACTCGATGACACCCGGCTAAACTCGCTCGATAGAAAACCCACCAGCGAATGGCTCTTGGTGTCGTGCAGCATCTTGAGCATCATGCCGAACTCTATTCCGTAGGGATGCGGCTTGATCTCGCGCGGCTGCGGCGGCAGCTCGTCAATCGTTCTCGGATACTGTTTAATCTCGCCTTCCGGCGTGTGGTAGATGAGCTTCACATGGGGATTGGCGATGGCGGTCTGTTCCAAATATTCGTCCACCGAAGCGCGGCCTTTTTGATAGCGCCCTTCGATTTCCAAACTGACCTGGGTGCCGCGCTGGTTTTCCCAGTCGATTTTTTTGTTTTCGAAGATGCGCGGCTCATTCTTTTTCGTATCGATCTGCACTTCGAAATAGTGCGCCGGCGCCTTGGCGCCGGTGCGGGAAATGATCTGCACCGGCTTACCGGTGGTCAGCTGGGCGTACATGCCGGCGGCGGAAATGCCGATGCCTTGCTGGCCGCGGCTCATGCGCAGGCGATGAAACTTCGAGCCGTAGAGCAGCTTGGCGAAGATCGGTGGGATCTGCTGGCGCACGATGCCGGGGCCGTCGTCGATCACCGTGACGCGAAAGCGCGTCGCCTGAGCGGGGGTGGGCATGGCGCCGCCGTTGGCAACCACTGCCAGCTTGACCGTGACTTCCGGTAGGATGCCGGCCTCTTCGCAAGCGTCGAGAGCGTTGTCGACCGCCTCTTTGATGCAGGTGAGCAGCGCCTTGCGCGGACTGTCGAAGCCCAGCAGGTGGCGGTTCTTGGTAAAAAATTCCGAGACGGAAATTTCCCGCTGGCGCGCGCCCATCTCGGCCGCGGTGACGGTTTTTCTCGGTTCGGCCGGCGCCGGTGCGGCTTCAGCCTCAGCCTTGGGCATAGGTTTAGACATCGAGATTTAGTTTCTCCATAGATAAATTGTGCGCCGGAAATCTGAGACTATTGGGCGGCACGGGGCGCCGCCGTAAACTCTGGTGACGCGATAGTCGAATGCAAAGCCAGGTCAAACGTTCACGCTTCGGAAGGTTGTTGTTCACCGCCGATTATAGCAAAGCGGAAAAAGTTGTGAATGGTTGTGGAGAAAATTCTGAAAAAAGTTTCGGCGGTTATTCTCTCCGTCCTTCCCGCGTAGGCGGGAAGGACGGTTTGTTCGAACTCAATAAGATGGATTCCTGCCTGCGCCGGAATGACGGAATAAGAGCGAAGCGCGCGGCTCCATGGTTGTCATCCTGAGCCAAAGGCGAAGGATCTCGTCTTTGTAAGCTGCAGCCGAGACGAGATTCTCCGCTCACGCTCAGAATGACGTTCGGAATGGGGTTCGCTAAAAAAACGCGAAGGCGCGCACTTCGATGCTTTGCCGCGCCGGTGCGCCAGCTGGGGTGTTGGGATCGGCGAAGGAGGTGTGCGGCGTGAAGCGGGCGCAGCCGTCGCGCTGGGAATCGTAGACTTTGAACACCAACGCTTCGTCACGGCGCATTTCGGGGAAATAGTACCAGCGGTGGCTGGCGTTGTACTTCAAACGATAGGTTTGGCCGACCCGGTGCGGGTAGCGGCGCTCGGCGACGACCAAGTCTTCCATCGCCACGCTTTGCGCGTCGGCGAGCGCCAGCGGGTTGGATTGGATCGGCTGATTGATCGCGCGCCAAACTTGGATGATCGCGAAGCGCCGAGTCAGCAACTCCTCGGCTTCGTCGGGGAGGAACTCGCGCAGGCGGTTGGGTCCCGACCATTCGGTGTAATCGTTGTGCGCCGACATGACCGGCTCGCGGATCAGTTTTTCCTCGCGCTCAGCTTCATCGCCGGAGCGCAGGGTGTGATCGAAGATCACCACCCGGGCGGCGCCGGATTGCCGTTTAATCAGCGCTTCGACTTCGGGGTAGTAAACCGATTCCAGCTGCGGGTTGTCGAAGAAATCGCCAACCTTGGTTTTATGCTCGACCAGGACGAAGCCGTTGCGTTCGAGTGAGATGTCACCGGTGTGTAACCGGCCATTGCGTAGGGCCATGGCCATCAGTTCGTGAACCCCAGACTTGCGCCGGCGAATGTTATTCGGCCCGAAGGTTTCGTTGACGAGCTTCTCACCGGTTTCGACGGTGTAAGGAATGCCGGCGTTGAGTTCTTGGTTCATTGCCTTAGTCTCCCTTCGCTACGTAGCTCTTGTTGGGCTTGCTTCAATATCCGGTCGTTGATTACCCGGTCTAGAGAAAACCGTTTGTCGACCAGGCCGGAGCGGTGGTCGTCGTCGAGCATGGTTTGTATGCCGTCCCAGGCCACCGACATGTCGGCGGCGTAGCCGGGGCTGAATAGATCGTAGGAACGCTGGACGATTTCCGGGTCGCCCTTCAGGCCGGCGGCGAAGCCGGTCTTGATCGCTTCCTGCTTGTTGAACTTGGCGAACTGCATGCCGAGAATCAGTGCCTTCAGAAATCGCTTGGTCGTGTCCGGGCTTTTCTCCAGCGTCTCGCCGCGGCTGATGTAGACGCTCTGGGGCACGCGCAGCGCTTCGTTAAAATTGGCGATCATCGGAAAGCCTTTGTCGAGCAATTTGACCGTGTCTTCGGCGGAGAACGGCGCGGCGGAGATCAGCCCTTTTTCCAGAGCGCTGGCGCGCACCACGGTTTGGCCGATGGAGCGCAGGGTGACGTCTTTGTCGGGTTCGAGATTGTGGCGTTTGAGAAACAGCCGCACGGTGAAGTCGGAAAACGATCCGGCGCCGGTGATGCCGACGATCTTGCCGCGCAGCTCTTCGACCCGTTTGGTCTCTTTGTTGCCGATCAGCGTGTAGTTGGTGTAGTTCGAGGTCGACGCGATGATATTCATATCCAAGCCGCGCGCTTTACCGCGGATCGCCGCCTGGGCGCCGCCGATGGTGGCGAAGTCGATATTTCCCGATATCAATGCCATGACCGCCGTTGGGCCGCCGCTGACGAAGATTTGCTCCACCGTGAGTCCCTGATCGCGGAAATAGCCGCGGCTGTTGGCGACGCGGAAGGGCAGTTGGGCGTTCCATGCCAGACTGACGAAGACGACCCGAAGGTTTTTCTTTTCCTGGGACCTGGCGGCGCTCGGAAGTACGACCGATAGGACGAATAGGACTGATAGAATGCGCGATAACCGGTGGTGTATCTTCACGACTCTTTCCTAGCGTTTGCGTTCCAGTTCTTCTTTCACTTCCATGGCGAGCTTCAAGGCCAGGAACTTGTCCGGCGCGACGTCTTCTTTTATTTTTAGCGGCGCTTTGACGTCGAACTCGATGACGTTTTTCAACCCTTGCGCCGACGGCACGCCGGGGATGCCGTCGGGCAGGGCGCGCACGAAACGGCGGATGCCTTCGATGACGATGGGCCGGCTCGGATTACCCATGGGGATTTTTTTTATGGCGATGTCGGCGGCTTCTTCGGGGCGCTCGCGGATGAACATCAGCGCGCGCATCATGGCGCGCAGCCAGCGCTTGACGTCATTGGGACGCTTGGCGATTTTCTCATCGCTGGCCATGAAGCCTTGAAACGGATAGGGAAACAGGTCGCCTAAAAATGTTAGCGTGCGCAGCCCTTCTTTTTCGGCGATCAGCGCTTCGTCGCCGTTCACGGTGGCGGCGTGAAAGGCGCCGGATTTCATGCCGAGGATCGTCGACGTAGTCGAGCGCGACGGCATTGCGACGCGGATGAGATCGCGGGCGGCGACGCCGCCGCGTTCGGCGTAGGCAGTGATCAGCGCGTCTTGGGTGTCGCCGACAGTGCCGACGGCGACGCGTTTGCCTTTGATGTCGCTGGCTTTGACGATCTCCGGCGTGGCGATCAAATACCAGGTCACTTTCTCGGTTTGGAACATCACCGCTTTGATCGGCGCGCCGCGTAGCGCGGCGCGCATGCCGGTGCCGCCGGCGCCGCTGTAGTCGGCCTCGCCGCTGACCAGGGCGGCGATGGCGGTGGCGCCGGGAATAACGATGGTCTCGTTTTCCAAACCCTCATCGCGGAAGTAGCCCTTAACCTCGGCCACCGGCACGCTCAAGTAATTGAGCGTCGCCCGCGGGATCACCGTGCGCACGCGCTCGGCGCCGGCGTCGGCAGAGAATAGGATGAATGGGATTAAGATGAATGGGATTAATAGGACGAATGGTTTGAATCCGCGCGATGCCGTCATGGATTACCTCGCGGTTTCTTTGCGGACTTCTTCCAGGACGCGGAAGTCGACGATCTTGTTGAGCGCGATGTCGCCGATGGTTTTATCGGACTGCTGCATGAGTTTCACATGGACTTTCAAGCCGGCGTCGCTGGACGCACCGTCGCGGCTGGCCGCCTTCATGATCGATTGGTAGGAATCCCGTGCCGTCGCCGGGTCGAGCTTCCATTCGCGCTCGACGATCTTGATCGACTCTTCGGGATTGTCGCGGGAAAACAGCAGGCCGCGGTAAAAGGCGCGCAGCAGCCGCTTCACTTGATCGCGGTTCTCGGTGAGCCGCTTTTCGGTGGTGGTAAAGCCGTTACTGGGGAACTCCATGGCGTCGCCCAAAAATAATAATTCGCGAAAGCCTTTTTGCTTGAGCATGGAGTTGTCCGGCGGGTTGGCGATGTTGGCGTCCACCGAGCCGGCGATGAGCGCGGCGTTGCGCGTGTTGCCCAGGCCGATCATGATCAAGGTGACATCTTTTTGCGGATCGAGGCCGTTGGCCTGGAGCGCCACGCGGGCGGCCAAGTCGGTGGTGCCGCCGAAGCGGCTGACCGCGAGCAACTTGCCGCGCAGCTCGCTGACGGTTCTAATACTCGGCTTGGCCATGACGAAATAGTTGGGCAGCCGGGCGCTAAAAAAGATCGATTTCAGCGGCGCGCCCTTGGCCGCCAGGCGCAGCGCCGAGTCGGCTACTCCATGATATTCGACCTCGCCGCTCAACAGCGCGTTGTGAGCGATGTTGGGCAGCAACGCCGGCAGTTCGAGATCTAAATTTTCGTCCTTGAGAAAACCGCGGTGCAGCGCGATGAACATCGGCAGATAGCCCATCGAACGCGATGGCAGGGCGAGGCGAACTTTTTCCGCCGCGGCGCTAACTGGCAGGGCGAGTAGGGTCGAGGCAAGGATCAGGCGAAGGAAAATATTTCTGGTCATAGAGTGTTTCGACGGCCGGTAAAATTGTTCGCCAGTATAGCCAGATCGTGCGGTGAAGCAAATCGAGATTTGGGTTGTCACCACGAAGGCGCGAAGAGCACGAAGGGTTCGGGCAATTAGATCTCCGAACTTCGTGTCCTTGTGTTTTCTTCGAAAATACTTGTGCGGAGGTGATCTGCGCAAGGAAGAGGCCGCCCGGTTCCGTCATACCCGCGAAAGCGGGTATCCAGGCTAATTCACGGCGGATAAACCTGGATTCCCGCCTGCGCGGGAATGACGAATCGAGGAGATGAGCATGTGGAGGGGGAGTTCAGCCAATTTCAAAGTCTGTAGACGAGCGTGAGCTCATGGACACTTCGCGGTGAGTGTTCTTTTGGCTTGATCGGACGGTGATCTGCCGTGGCATTCCGCCGCGGGCGAGATTAGAATGTCTCATCAATTCCATGGTCAGCGGGAGGATTCACGATGTCACTGGGACGAGTGTTGGTCGAGGAGTTTCAGCCGGAGGTTTTGCAGTGGTTGCGCGAGCGGGTTGACTTGGTGGTGGTCAATCCCTGGGTCGAGCCGCAGCGCTGGGATCTCGAAGCCTCGCGGGTCGACGCGGTGATCAGCCGCAAGGGACAAATCACCCGCGAGCATATGGAAAAGGCCGGCGGCCGCTTGCGGATCATCGCCCGCACCGGCGTCGGCGTCGATCCGTCGCGGGTCGATCTGGAGGCGGCCAAGGAACTCAAAGTCTGGGTGACCAACCAGCCGGGCAGCAACGCCGTCTCGGTGGCCGAGCTGGTGTTCGGCCAAATGATCGCGCTGGTGCGCCACACTCATGCGGCGGACCGGGCGGTGAAAGACAATCGCTGGAGCGATTATTTGAAATTCATCGGCACCGAGCTCGCCGGCAAGACTCTCGGCATCGTCGGCATGGGCAACATCGGCGCGCGCATGGCGATCCGGGCGCGCGCGTTCGAGATGGAGTTTCTAGTTTACGATCCCTACATCCCCGAGTCCCATGTGACCGCGTTGGGCGGCAAGTATGTCGGGTTGAACGAACTTCTGTCCGATTCGGACTTCGTCACCATCCATTGTCCGCTCAATCGCGAAACTCGCGGCATGGTCGGCGCCAAAGAGCTGGCGCTGATGAAGCCCTCCGCCTTTCTCATCAACATGGCGCGCGGCGGTATCGTCGACGAGGAAGCGCTCGTTTCAGTCTTGCAACAGCACAAGATCGCCGGCGCGGCGTTGGACGTGATCGCCAGCGAACCGCCAGCCAATGACCATCCGCTCTTCAAACTCGACAACGTGCTCTGGACGCCGCATCTGGGCGCGGTGACTTTAGAAGCCTCCGAGCGCGGCGAGTGGGGCGCGGCGGAAGAAGTCATCCGTGTGCTTGAAAAGAAGCGGCCGAAGAATCCGGTGGTGGACGCCGACGAGGCGCGGCTGCTGTTGCCGGCGTGAAGATAAGTGAGGAGTAAGAAGAAGTGAGGAGTAAATAGTGAGGAGTAAGGAGAGCGGAGTCTGACTCCTTACTCCTTACTCCTCACTCCTTACCTCTTGAGAGTTTTCTCCAGCCTCGCCTTGATCGCCGGCGGCATGGCGAGGAAGTCGCGGACGATTTTTTCGATCGAGTCGCCGTAGAGCGGGGTGATTTCCAGCTTGCCTTTTTCCGCTTCGGCTAGGAAAGCTTTGTCTGAGAGAGTCTTGGCGAAGGCGGTTTCCAACGCCGCGACGCGGTCGGCGGGGACGCCCTGCGGCAGCATGTAGACTTTACCGAACTGGTTGGGTGCGCTGGTGCCGTAGCGTAGGAGCGCGCGCTGGTTTTCGTCTTTGGTCAATTCTGGGATGGTTGGAATGTTCGCCGGCAAGTCGGGCAGCGCTTGATCGGCGAGCTGGGCGATGACCGACCATTCGCCGCTTTTGAATTTATCCAGTGAACTCGGTTTCACCGTGCTCCAGGGATTGAAAAATCCGCCGATCTCGCCGGAGTCGACGGCCAGGCGAATGTCGGCGCTGCCCTTGTAGCCCGACACGACTTTCAAGTTGGCGTCCAAGGCGTCGCGCAAGAGTATCGGCGCGTGCTCCAGCGTCGAGTTGGGAATGGCGCCGAGGGTGAGCGGCTTGGCGTTGCTGCCGACGACATCGCTGAACTTGGCGATGCCGGATTGGCGCGTGACGATCATCACGTAGGTTTCGTTCACCGGCACCGCCAGGTAGCGAAACTTGGCGAGGTCGAAGTGGACGCCGGGATTGCCGAAGAGCTGTTCCAAAATCACCGCGCCGTTGAGCATGCCGATCTCGCTGCCGTCGCGTGGGCCGCCGTTAAAAATATAATTCCCCGCGATGATGCTGCCGGCGCCGGCCATGTTGGTGACGGCGAGAGTGGGATTGCCGGGGATGAAGCGGCCGAGATGGCGCGCGATCAACCGGGAGTAAACATCGGCGCCGCCGCCGGGTGGAAAGCCGACGACGATGCGAAGGACCTTGCCGCGGTAAAAAGCGCCGACCGCATGCTCGTTGAAGGTTTTCGCTGACGGAAGGGCAAGAGTGGCGGCGCCGGCGCTGGCGCGGATCAGGAATAAGGTGACGAGTAAGAAAACTATCGCGGGGTGCTGGTAAGATTTCCGGAGTCCTACGACGGGCTCAGGACGAACGGAAGTGGAAATCATTGGCGTAGAATCCGTTCATGCCGAGCCCGTCGTAGCATGTTCCGATTTTTTTCATCACTGCGCTGCAGTGGGTCTGTTGGTACCGCGTTCACCGCGGCGCTAACCGGCAAACTACGGTAGCTTGGCCTTGCCGACTTCGACGCTGCCGTCTTTTTTGAAGCGAATCACGTTTACCGTGCCGGTGTATTCCGGCGAGCCCGAGTAGTGGGCGGCGACTTCGCCGTTGCCCACCGGTGTCGATTGATTCCAGTGGCCCAGAGCGACGTAATCGGCGTCGATGGCGAGCAGTTCCTCGCGATGGATCAGCCAGGAGCCGATCATGCGGTTGGGATCGCGCTCTTCGTCGACGTAGTGGCCATGGGCGGCGGCTAGCTGCCAGCGGGTGGTGCGCGGGCGCGGATTGGCCAGCGGCGACATGTCGCTGTAGTCGACATGGGCGCGGCCCCAAATCTCCAACTCCAATTCGGGAAACAGCACGGCGTCGCCGACGTTGAGGCCGAGGATGCTGACGTTGGCGACATCCGCCAAACCGCCGCGCCGGTAGACCGAGTCGGGCGTCAGCGGATCGTGATTGCCGGGCAGGATCACCACGGGTTTATTGTATTCGCGCAGGATGCGCGCGGCGCGCTCGAGCAGTTCGACGGGTTGGCGGTGGTTGTCGAAGGAGTCGCCGGCGAGCAGCACGACATTGGCGTCGACTTCACTGGCGGCGGCCAGGACTCGCGGCAAATTGGCTAAACGGTCGCGATCGCTAAAACTATCGTCGGTGCCGAGATGAAGATCGGAGCTATGCACGATGGTGACTTCGGGATGGGGTGCCATAATTTTTTAAGCCGTCCGGTGGTTGAGAATTTACGGAACCGTAGCAAAAGCGCCGGGAAAAGAAAAGCCAGCGGTAGAAATGCAACGGGCCGCTTGGCGCGGCCCGTTGTCTGATTAACTGGAGGGATTTTTCGATCGGTTACTTGGTCTTGGCGTCGGCCTTTTTCTCTTCCTTCATGGCGCCGGCCTTGGCATCGGCTTTCTTCTCATCCTTCATGGCGCCGGCTTTGGCGTCACCCTTGGATTTTTCCGCTTTGGCCGCGCTCTTGGACTCAACGCTGGTGGCGATCATTTTGTACTTGATCGTGACCCGGTCGCCTTTTTTGATCTCAGCGGCGCCCTTAGTGTCCTTGTCGCGGGCCAGTTCCCAATTCTCATTGCCTTTTTTGACGACGATCTGGTCGTCTTTGACATCGACCACCGGGCCGGTGACTTGGTAATCCTTGGCCAGCGCCAGCGATGCGCTGGCGACGAACGCGACGGCGATCAACAAACTGAGCAGACGTTTCATCTAATAATCCTCCTTGGATTGGTTTCGGGTTAATTTTTTCAACGCGGTCATGCTGCCCTCCACCAACACTACCCGCGCAACTGTGAATATGGACGACGATATCCCAAGCCGATTCAAATTTGTAGGGCAGTTTAGCGACTGGCAAGAAAAATTCTCGATGGCGGGGGGCGGCGCTGGGCAAAAAAAAGAGCAAAGAGGGAGGGCCACTTTGCTCTTTTGTCAGTTAGCTGGAAAGTTTACTTGCCGGCTTTGGCGTCGGCTTTGGCGTCGGCCTTGGCGTCGGCTTTCTTCTCTTCCTTCATGGCGCCGGCTTTGGCATCGGCCTTCTTCTCTTCCTTCATGGCGCCAGCCTTAGCATCAGCCTTCTTCTCTTCCTTCATCGCATCCGCGGCAAAAGCGGCAGAGGCCAAAAACATCGAAGTAACAAATACGCTCAAAAATTTCTTCACTCGAGAATCCCCCTTAAAATTTGTTGTTGTTTTTATTTCGAACGAATCGTTGGCGGTCTCGCCCTCCACGCGACCTAATGGCAACGCGTTCATTCTGGTGACTTGGACGTGGACTTCCGGCTTTCCATTCACGCTGGATGCGTTTATATATGAATCGACCGCGAATCTCAAGTAGAATGGCGTCGGCCCACAGGGGCTAAGCCTTTGAATTGTTAGGGGGTTGTTCGATGTCCGAGGGGTTGATCATCGCCAAGGGCGAAAACGATCTAGAGTTGTTGCCGCGCATGGCTAATCGCCATGGGCTGATCGCCGGTGCTACCGGTACCGGCAAGACCGTGACTCTGCGCGTGATCGCGGAGAGTTTTAGCCGCATCGGCGTGCCGGTGTTCATGGCCGACGTCAAAGGGGATTTGTCGGGGATCGCGCGGGCCGGGGCGGACAATCCGCGGATCAGCGAACGGGTCGCCAAGCTCGGCATCGCTGGCGGTCAATTTACCGCCTATCCGGCGACCTTCTGGGATCTGTTCGGCGAGCAGGGCCACCCGGTGCGCACGACGATCTCGGACATGGGGCCGCTCTTGATGGCGCGGCTGCTGAACTTGAACGAGACCCAAAGCGGCGTCCTTACCATGGTCTTCAAGATCGCCGACGACAACGGCATGCTGCTGCTCGATTTGAAAGACCTGCGCGCCATGCTGCAATACGTCGGCGACAACGCGGCCCAGTTCAAAACCCAATACGGCAATGTCTCGGCGGCCAGCGTCGGCGCGATCCAGCGCGGTCTTCTCGGTCTCGAAGAGCAGGGCGGCGATAAATTCTTCGGCGAGCCGGCCCTCGATCTCGAAGACCTGATGCAGACCGACAGCCAGGGGCGCGGGATGATCAATATTCTCAGCGCCGACAAGCTGATCAGCGCGCCCAAGCTCTACGCGACTTTCCTGCTCTGGCTCCTGTCCGAATTGTTCGAGCGTTTGCCCGAGGTCGGTGATCCGGACAAACCCAAGCTGGCGTTCTTCTTCGACGAAGCGCATTTGCTGTTTAACGACGCGCCCAATGTTTTGCTGGAGAAGATCGAGCAGGTGATCCGCTTGATCCGCTCCAAAGGCGTCGGGGTTTACTTCGTCACGCAGAATCCCTTGGACGTGCCCGATGTCGTGTTGGGCCAGTTGGGCAATCGCGTGCAACATGCGCTACGCGCCTTCACGCCACGGGATCAAAAGGCGGTCAAGGCGGCCGCCGAAACCTTTCGGCAGAATAAAGACCTCGACGTTGAGTCGGCGATCACCGAGCTCGGCGTCGGTGAGGCGCTGGTGTCGTTTCTCAACGACAAAGGTCAACCGACGGTGGTCGAGCGCGCGCTGATCTATCCGCCGCAAAGCCAATTGCCACCGCTCGCCGCCGGCGAGCGCGACCAGGTGATCAAGAGCTCAACGCTCTACGGCCACTACGAAAAACTCGTCGACCGCGAATCGGCCTACGAGATGCTCAAGGGGCGCGCGCCGCAGGCCGAAGCCGGCCAAGCGCCGGCGCAGAGCGGCGGTTGGCAGGAGGGGGCGGGTAAACTGCTCGGCGCGTTGGGCACCAGCGCCGCCCGCGCTATCGGTAGCCAAGTTGGACGGGAGATTATCCGCGGCGTGTTGGGATCGATCTTTGGATCCAAACCGCGCCGCCGCTGAGCTGGTGTGGTCTTGGCCTTTGTCGATCGCTATTCGCGTTGGGTTGGCGCTGCCGCCGGCTGGCTGATCTATCGCCGGATTAAAATTTATAGCCGTTCGTTGCCGCCGATCGCCTTGGCGATGGTGCTGAGCACGCTCTTGGATCCATCGGGCCGTTCGTTGATTCATGACGGCGATTTTATTTTATTCTATACCGGCGGGCGATTTTTGTTGGACGGTCGGTTAAGCGCTTTATACGATTTCGCCGCCCAACAAACTTTTCAACTACAGACCCTCAAACTGACCGCCGAGCAGTTCACGCCGTTCAATCATCCGCCCCATACGGTTTTGCTCTACGCGCCGTTTACGTTGGCGGGTTTCGACGCGGGACTGATGCTTTGGACACTCTGCGGTCTCGCCGCGTTGGCGCTGGCGTGGAAGTTGTTGCGCTCGGAGTTGGCGGCGCTGACGAGTTATTCGACAGCGGCGTTGACGCTCATGGGTTTTTGTTTTTACCCGACCATCGCCTGGTTGCTGGCCAATCAGAATTCGGCGCTGTCATTTCTCTTGTTGACGATTTTCTATGTTCACCTGCGGCGCGGCGGCGATTTGACTGCCGGTGTGGCGCTTGGCTGTTTACTCTACAAGCCGCAGCTTCTGATGGTGCCCGGGTTTATGCTTTTGCTCAACCACCGGTGGCGCGCGCTCGGCGGTTGTCTATTGAGCGCGTCGCTTTGGGTCGGTGTCGGTTTCCTGCTCAATCCCGATGCGACCTTCGACTATCTCCGCGGCATGCCACAGATCGCGGAGTTGCCGTTTCTGCCGAGCTATCCGATCGCCAAGCTGCATAATATCTACGGCTTTTGCATTTTGCTGTTCGGCGGTGTTTTGCCGGTTGCCGTCGTTAAATTTCTCGCGGCGCTGCTAACGCTCGCCGGGTTGGCGCTGGTTTATCGCTGCTGGCGTTCGTCGTCGTGGCTGCCGGCAACGCGAACTTGGGACTTGCAAATGGCGGCGACCTTGGCGTTGGGACTTATGATCAGCCCGCACCTGATGTTTTACGATCTAATGATTTTGCTCTTGCCGCTGACCATTGTCTGGTCGCACTACGCGCAAGGTTGCAACGGCCGCGCGCTGGATGGCGATCGCTTGTTGGTCTGGTACGCTTTGGTCTACGTCGCGGTATTTGTCGGCTCATATCTTAGCTTGGGGATGTTGCAACTGGGTCCGGCATTGGGCTGGCCGCGCTTTGCCGTGCAAATTAGCGTGCCGATCGTGATCGGCTGGGCGCTGGTGGTTCACCGCTTGGCAACGAAGAATGAATTGGCTTAGCTTCGCGCAGCAGTGCCGCGCGACCGGTAACGGCTCGTAGATCGCCTCGCCGCGGATCGGGTAAACGGGCGTAATCGTTTGATGGGCGGGGATCGTGCCTTTCTGCGAGTCGCGGGTTTTCCACTGTCGAATCGGCGGAAATTATTCCGAAATCGACGTGCGAACCATTGCGCTTGACGACGTACCGATATTGGTACACCATGACGCTGTGCAAGGATCGGTGTCGATTAAGCGTGTGGCAGCTCGCTTTTATTTGACCGCAGCTGGTGTCAATCCGGTTCGTGACTGGTTGATGCGTTTGCCAATTGCCGACCGTAAACAGGTCGGGCATGACATCCGTGATGTTGAATTTGGCTGGCCGGTTGGCATGCCCTTGTGTAAATCGCTCGGCGACGGGCTTTGGGAAATACGCAGCGATTTGCCGAGTCGGCGCATTGCCCGCGTGTTGTTTTGTGTGATCGACGGCGAGTTGCTTTTGCTGCACGGCTTCATCAAGAAGACGCGAAAGACTCCGAAGGGTGATTTGGAGTTGGCCAGCAAACGAATAAGAGAGGCAAAACGATGAAGAAGCGCAAAAACCGTCATATCGGCGGACGGTTCGAAGATTGGCTCAAAGAGGAAGGCCTCTACGAAGAAGCCACCAACGCCTCCATCAAGAAGGTTGTGGCGTGGCAAATCGAACAGGCCATGCAACAGCAAAATCTCACCCGCACCGAAATGGCGCGCCGTATGGCCACCAGCCGCGTGCAGCTTAACCGCTTGCTCGATCCAAACAATGACGGGGTCACTCTCGGAACCTTGAGCCGAGCCGCGTCAGCGATCGGCCGCCGATTGAGGCTTGAGTTAGTGTGACCGTCAACGGCGTCTGTGCTAAACACAAATCTTACAAAGGAATAGCTAATGTTGTTCCAAAAGCCGGACGGGAAGATGCGTTGCCGAGCATAGTCAAATTCACCAACGACCAAGACTTCAGAGAGTGAGCTGTAGTGTTGTTAATTCGATTCTGTGAACTCCACGCTGGTATATTGAACATACGACACTGGCGATATTGGATATGCCAGCGAATCAATGATTTGACAGCCTCTTGAGTGAAAAGGTAAATTTTGTGGTGATGAGTCTTTCAAATCGAATATACTTGGACCGTTCAGCCAATGGTTAGCCATCATGACAACGCAGCGCTACCGAACTCCGGATGGGATGCTAGAATTACTCGTTATCCATGAGGACGGCGATATCACTGTTGGCTTTGACGGCTATACTTGGCACACACATGGGGATGTATTGGTTGGTGAGTACGCGTTTCTCGGTGAGGTCGTAGGCACCCCCGAACAAGCAGTTGAGCGATTCCTTTACGATCTCCAATCAGATGATGCAACCATCGTCATTTACCGCAAGGGTGGCACGATTCAAGACGTTTCCGTTTCGCTGTCTGAAGCGGAAGACGACGACTCCATTGGCCCAGACGAGTCACGGGAGCTGCGGTCTTGGAGCAAATAGCGGCGCACTTGCCGGCTAACCTCACACTCCTGAGGACCGCTAACGTTGAGCTGATTTCCCTCAAAGCCGAATCGTGTAACGATTGTGTCAGAAACCGAACTGGTAATTTAGTTCCATTTACGGTCTTTCCACCGGCAACGGTCGGTAAATCGACTCGCCGCGGATGGCGTGGACTGGTGTGATAACCTGCTTGGCGGGGATCATGCCTTTTTGCGAATCGAGCGCTTGCCACTCTCTGTCTTCGATCTTCAACACTGATATCTCCGCGGGATCGCCGACGCGCAGAGTTCCCAGGCCGTTGGTTCGCCCCAACAGCTTCGCCGCGTTGGCCGTCGCCATTTCCACGACTTGATTCAAGGTAAATCCCAGCGCCATCAGTTTCGCCATGGTCGTTGGCAGATCGTACACCGGGCCGGCGCGGTTGCCGCGGTGGCCATCGGTGGAGACGCCGTCGGGGTGGAGCCCTTGATCGAGGACTTTGCGGGCGACGTCGAAGTTCAAATTATGCAGGCCGTGGCCGACATCCATCAACACGCCGGTGGCCTTGGCCTCGCGCACTTGGGGCCAGAGTTTGCCGTTGCCGTCGAGCAGGCCGCCGGGATGGACGGTGAACATATGGGTGATGATGTCGCCGGGGACGAGATACTTGAGCACGTCGCCGATGGCCACCGGCTCGGTGCCTTTGGTCCAGCTCTCGCCGATGTGAATCAATAAGGGAATCTTGAGCGCGTCGCCGAGCTTGCGCGCGCGCTCCAGCGGCTTCAATCCTTGCCCGCCCAACGCGCCGCCGGTGGCCATGATCTTGATGCCGACGATGATGTCGCGGTTGGCTTCGACGGCTTGCTCGATCTTGGCCTCGTCGATCAAGCGCGGATCGGCGAGGATGCTGTAGCCGGGTCCGCTGACGCCGCCGAGGGTCGATAGATTGATGTAATTCAATACCCGCGTCTTGGCGTTGTCAGTGACATAGTTGCGAAAGACGTTGAGCAGCGTATGGCCGGCGCTGCCGGCGTCGACCACGGTGGTGACGCCCGAGCCGACGCCGAAAATATCCGGATCGACGCCGAAGGCGCCGAGCCCTTTCATCAAGTGCAGATGGACGTCGATCAAGCCCGGTGTGACGACGCAGTCCTTGGCGTCGATGACCGTCGCGTCGCCGGTCTCAAGGCTCGCGCCGATGGCGTCGATCTTGCCGTCGATCACGCGAATGTCGAACTGGCCATCTCTGCCGCTTGCTGGATCGATGAGGCGGCCGCCTTTAATTAGATTATTTGATAGCTGCTCTGGCATGGTAGTCGATGGCAGGCTATACGGAAGCGCGACTCTTTTTAATTCGCGTGGGGCGTGCTGTGGCGGCAAGGCGAATTAGAGAGCGCAACGTGTCGTTGACGATTCTATCGTTTGGAAATGCCTTGGCGATTTCCGGTTCTAGGATCACGATATTGGTCGTGGTAGCAATGCGCTTGGCGTATTTGCCGCGCACCATGGGGCCGAAATCTGAGCGTTTGTATTCTCGCCGAAGTTCGTCCGATTTCTGTGGTTTAGCTTTCTTCATAAATGCTCCGTTCTCTTCTGGTTGCCAGGCGCGCGGTTATTATCCGGATCGTGTCTCGTCGTTCGGTATAGCCCACGACTAGCAGTCTCCCAAGCGATGACATTCCGAATGTGACGAAGCGCTCTTCGTAGTTCGAATGGTCGGGATCACGGCCGGTCGTCGAAAGGGGGTCGCGGAGAGCGGTCGTTGCCTCGTGAAAACTAACGCCATGCTTGCGGAGATTCGATCTTGCCTTATTCGCATCCCATTCGAACTTCACGGCTAACTTATAGCTGAGATCGGCGCCCAACCCAAAATATTATTACCTACTTGGTCGTTTGTCCTCTGAACATCTCGCGATCCCAATTAGGTTGTATAATACGCATTCTCCTTCACATACCCTTCGGTCAAATCGCAGCCCCAGACGCGCGCCGAGGCTTTGCCGATACCGAGCTCGACGCCGATAGCGACTTCGGCTTGGCTGAGGTAGCGCTTGAGCGCGTCGAGATCGCAATCCACCGGCGCGCCTTTTTTGAATACCGCGGTGGCGCCGAACTTAATCGTGACCTTCGCCGGATCGATGCTCGGATCGAAGCTTTTGCCCACCGCCATGATCACCCGGCCCCAGTTGGGATCGGCGCCGTAGACGGCGGTTTTCACCAGCGGTGAGTTGACGATGAGCTTGGCGACATGTTTGGCTTGTTTTTCGTTCTTCGCGCGACTCACGTCGACGGTGATCAACTTGGTCACGCCTTCGCCGTTGCGGGCGATTTCTCGCGTGAGGTATTCGCAGACTTGGTACAAGCCTTTTTCAAACTGCGGCAGCTTGGCTTTGCCGGCCAAGCCGTTGGCCATCAGCACCACGGTGTCGCTGGTGCTGGTGTCGGTGTCGATGCTCATGCAGTTAAACGTGCGGTCGACCACCCGCTTCAACATCGGCTTCATCGCCGCCTTCGGCAGCTCGGCGTCGGTCATCAGGTAAACCAACATGGTCGCCATGTTGGGCTCGATCATGCCGGCGCCCTTGGCGATGCCGGCGATGGTGGCTTTGCCGACTTTCACCGAAAAGTATTTCGGATACATGTCGGTGGTCATGATCGCTTGGGCGGCGAGTTTCAGATTATCCGGCTTCAATTCGCTACGAATGCCTTTTAGCCCCGAACGGATCTTATCCATGGGCAACGGCCGGCCGATGACGCCGGTGGAGAACGGCAGGACGTCGTAAGCATCGACGGCCAATTCCGCGCCGACCAAGCGGCAGGTCTCGACGGCGTTGTCGATGCCCTGCTTGCCCATGGCGACGTTGGCGTTTTTGCTATTGATCACTAGCGCCTGGGCGAAACCGTTGGCAATATGCTTGCGCCCGACGATCACCGGCGCGCCGGGAAAGCGGTTGCGCGTGAACATCGCCGCCGCCCGCGCCCGCACCGTCGAGTAGATGACGGTCAAGTCGAGGGTCGTATCTTTGATGCCGACGTTCTTCGCCAGGGCGAGAAAGCCTTGGGGGTGATGGAACTCGCTGGGAGGTGTGTGTGCCATGATTAGGTCCTGCTTCAAAAAGAATTTTCAGAGGGCAACCATAGCACACTGCCGTGCCAAAAATTAAGGGCGAGCGTAACACTGCGCGAAAACTCGCAACCGGTTTTAACCGCGCCGTCTGCCGCAGACGAAGTACAGCCGCTCCGAGCGATCCGATGGCCGCTTGCCTTCGGGGTCGAAGACTTTGACCATGCGGAAATGGCTGCGGAGTGTCACCAAAATCCGCTGCATCCGAAACGTCCGCTCCTCGATGGTCTCGTGGATCAGTTGGTAGTCATCGCGCTTGCGGTGCGCGAAGATTTTCACGTCCCAGGTGAATTTATTTCCCTTGCCGCCGATCACTTTGATGACCACCAGATCACGGTCGAACTGTTTCACCCACGCTGGGCCGTCGGCGAGACGTTGGAGCTTGCCAGTGGTATTAACGTCAAAAACAAAAAGGCCGTCGGTATTGATATGCGCGGCAACGCCACGAAAAGTTTTCCGCCAGTCGGAAAAGCCCTGCAAGTGATTGATCGAGTCGAAGGCGCAGACGATGGCGTCGAAGCGGCGGCCGATGCGGAGGCTCGTCATATCCTGCTGGAGTAGCTGGATGTTCGGGAGTCGCTGCTTGGCGATGGCGAGCATGGGCCGCGAGCGGTCGAGGCCAGTGACATCGTAGGATTCGGACAAGCGGCCCAACAGGCCGCCTGTGCCACAGGCGACTTCCAACAGCGTCTTGGCGTTGGGATGATGCACCTCGATGAGATCGCGGATGTAATTGGCCGCGGCCGAGCGATCGCCCATGACCTGGTCGTAGAATTTGGAAAATTTACCGTAGCTTTGCATTGAAGCGTCTAAGCCAATCGGCGCCCGACGATTATCAGGTCGCGCTCGATGCCGTCCAGCTCGGCGACCCGCGGCAATACGCCCCAGCGATGAAAGCCAGATTTTTCAAACAACCGCAGGCTCGCTTGGTTGTGCGCGAAGATGAACCCGAGGAGCGTTTTCAATCCAATGCGCGGCGCCTGCTCGATCGCTTGGGTCACTAGCGCGCTGCCGATTCCGCTGCGCTGATAGTCGTTGGCGACGTAAACACTCAGCTCAGCGGTGGCGCGATACGCCGGCCGGCCATAGAACGATTGAAAACTCAGCCAGCCGACGATCTCGCCGTTCTCAACCGCGACCCACAACGGCCGGGTTACGGGATCATGATCGCGGAACCAAGCGCGCCGGCTGTCGACGGACACCAGTTCCGTGTCTGCGGTGGCGATGCGCGCGGGAATCGCCGCGTTATAGATCGCGACCATGGCGGGGATATCCGCCTCCATGGCGTCGCGGATGGTCATGGTTGAGTTCCTGGAGCGGTTCCCCTTGGTTTCTAAGTCTGTTGCGTAGCGCGGCAAAGTGTTAAGAAGCGATCAACAGTAAATTCATTACCACACTCTGGAAACGGAGGGTAACATGGACGAAACGGAGCCAACGCTCGATCGCTACGTCGGTCATCTCGCCGAAGGCGCGCTACAGTTTCGCAACGAATTGTCCGTCGGCACGGAAGCTCCCGACTTTGTCTTGCCATCCCTCGATGGCGGCTTTGTTCGCTTGTCCAGATTTCGCGGCAAGGCCAATGTCGTGCTGATCTTTGGCAGCTTCACTTGTGGCTCGACGGTCACTCAACTGCGCGCCGGCCGGCCTACGCTCGGGGAGCTGCATCGCCGGTTCAAGCGGCGCGGCTTCGAGTTCTTCCTGGTTTATAGCGTCGAGATGCATCCTGGCGAATTTGTGTCGCGGCCTTCGACCTTTGAGCAGCGCGTCGACCATGCGCTGCGGCTCAAGAAGGAAGAGAAAGTGCCGTTTCCGATCATCGTCGATGGGCTTGGCAACGAAGTCCGTGAGCTCTATCAGGCTCTCAGCAATCCGGTGTTCGTCATCGATCGCGACGGACTTCTCGTCTATAAATCATCCTGGACCTGGGCAGCGGACTTGGAACAGGCGCTGAGCGAACTACTCGCTTGGGAAAGAGCCAAGGCGAAAAACCAGATGGTGCGGATGTGCTACTCGGAAAAGCTTGTCGGTCTGACCCGCAACGTCAAGATCAGCGCCCAGGTGCATAAGCGCGCGGGGCCGGAGGCTGTGGCGAATTTTCAAACCTTGAATCGGATAGAGGGGCGAAGGGATAAGTCTTCGCGCTGAAATCCTCGAACGCTAGTCATGTGAGATGATTCGCGAGATTTCTGACAGAGATATTATCGTCACCCCTTGCCACTCCCGCGCTTCGCGTCTGACCTCGCTGTAGGATTCCGATGTCTTGATCAGCACTGGCTGCATGCCGACTTGGGCGGCGGCGGCTAATTCGTAGTTTTCGCCGTCGGCAACGTACAAACATTCTTCGGCTTTGACGCCCAGGCGGTCGCAGGCGAGATGGTAAATTTCCGCCGCTGGCTTCTTGATCCGCTCGCGGCTGGAGAAGACCGTGGCGTCGAACCATTGGGCGAACTCGCTTTCCGGCCAGACGATGGGGATTTCGATGGAGCAGTTGCTGAGCAGGCCGATCTTGAAGCCGGCGGCTTTCAAAGATTCGAACGTCGCGAGCGCATCCGGTTTGGGCATCAGCGCGTGGCGGGTCAGGGTCAAGCGGATGTTGACGGCGCCAGTCATATGCTCAGTCGACACGCTTGCACCGATCATGCTGCAAACATATTCGATGCTGGCCTCGACGGTTTGAAAGTCGCCCAACGTGCGCCGGTCGGTGAGTTGGCGCCAGTGCCGGTTCAATTCATCGAGTGGCAAGCCAAGGGCGGCGGCGAATTGTTCCTGGTAGCCGACCGAGGACGCGGCGAAGCCGTCGACGATAGTGCCGAAGAGGTCGAAGATGACGGCGTTAACTTTCATCAAAAAACATCCATGGTCGGAAACTTCGCTTCGCCGTGGATACAATCCCATAGATACACGGCCAGGCCAAGATCGCCGGTCCACAGTGAGTAACGGCGCTGGCCATACTTATTAGCGTGCTGCTCGCTCTGGGCGATGGCGTGCATGGCGAATGCCCGCGCGCAGTCGAGCCATTTCGCGTCGCCGGTGCGGCGATAGAGTTTGAGGAAAGCGTAGCCGTTGCCAGCGGTACCGTGGCAGAGATTGGAGCCTTTGGTGAGCGGGCCGGCGCGCCAGATGAGTACGCCGCCTTTTTCCAACAAGCGATCGAACTCGGCGTCCGCTCCAGCCGGAAGGTCGGCGAGGCAAGTGATCATGCCGGGGGCGCCGTGGCAATGCTGAACGAGCAAGTTGCCGCCGCGCACATCGGGCGGCCAATTGGCATAATCGTCTTCGGCACAAGCAGTCTTTCCAAGCGTGTCGGCCACGAGTGAGGCGACCAGTGTGACCGTGTCTGGGTCGAGGAGTTCGCGGCCTCTCATGATTGCGAAAACGTTGGCCGCGAAGCCATGCACGGCGCCAAGATAAAGACTGGTTTGGCCGTAGAGATCTTGCGACCAAGTGTAGCAGTCAAGTCCACTCACTTTGACCATCTCGCTGAGGATGCCCGCAACGTTGCGCACGTAGAGTTCTTTCCAGCGCGACTCCGCGGTGAACTCGTGCATGAACAGCGCCGCCAACATAGTTCCGGGCGCGCCCCACATGAACTCTCTGGCGGGGTTTTCGATGTTGCGTTCGACGACTTGGAAAATCGTGTCGGCGAGTTCCGCGCGGGGAGCGACCCGCCAATGGACGAGCTGAATGCCGCAGTCCCCCATCAAATAAGAAAATGAATTGGGTGCCGACAGGTTTAGGTCGACGCGATTCTCAGCAACTGTCTTGCAAGTCAAGCTTTCTGAAGAAAAGTATCAGACCAACAAGTTTTATGTTTGATCATAGAATTGAGAATCGTGAGCAGCTTGCGCATGCAAGCGATGAGAGCGACTTTGAACAGTTTACCCTTCGCTTTCAGCCGTT
>CAMDBU010000002.1 GCA_945889495.1 Syntrophobacter sp. SbD2
GCAACTGTTCGAGCTTTTTGGGAGCCACGATGGGACGGTCCATGCTACAAAACGGTCTCCAAGGACCGAGGGGCGAACGGCCTGTCCCATCCTGTTTCGTGTTAAACAATGTGCATACAGACACTTCAATTTCATTATACAAGGGGCGAACGGCCTGTCCCATCCTGTTTCGTGTTAAACAATGTGCATACAGACACTTCAATTTCATTATACAAGGGGCGAAATATTTTTCGCCCCTACAATGACCCGCGCCGTTCGTCCTGGTGCAATCATCTTCACGGTAAATCTGAAATAATCAAATTCATTCAACGCTAATTACGGCGCAGCCCTCTTGCAGTTTGACCACCGTGCCGAGGGGTGCTGAGACTTTCGCCACTCGCGCTAAGATCGATTGTCCCAACTCGCCGTCGGCGAGCATGGGGCGGCCGCGCTGGGAACGGGGTTGGCCGAAGCCCATGTCGACGGGATAGAGCTCGATGCGCTGGAGTTTGCCTTTGTCGAAGCGGCAGAGCGCGGCCACCGACTGCCAAAACTCTGGTGACGCTGGATGGCCTTTGGTGCCGTTGCCGGTGCGGTGATCGAAAAAATCCGACGGCGTCGCGCGGTTGTCGAGGCCGAAGCGGTCGAAGGGATAGGCCGGCACATGATTCAAAGTCTCGTTCTGCATCATGAGATTGCCCAAGCTGTAAAAGATCGGCTTGCCGCGATAAATTTCGATGCCCATCAACAGATGCGGCCCGTGGCAGGCGAAGACATCGGCGCCAGCATCGATGGCGCGATGGGCGAAGTCGTGGACGAAGTCGGGCTGCTCGGTGACCTCGGTGCGCTTCTTCGCTGTTAGCCAGCTGCGGCCGATCAAGTCCTGGCTGTGCAGGCTGACGATCACGCAGTCAGCCTGGCGGCGCGCTTCGCGAATCTGCCGGAGATTTTCTTCTACATCGTTCTCGTCGCAAGCGGTGCGGATATCGAAAGTCTCACCGAGCAAGTAGCGGTCGCCGCGATATTTATATTCCGTTCGGGTCGCCGCGCCGATCTGCCCGTCGGTGTGAAAGCCGTGGTCGATCATCCGTTGGCGTTGGTCGTCGAAACCGAGCGAGCCGCCGAGCCGCTGCAAGGCTTGGAAAGATTCTTTATCGACAACGAAGGTGACTTCATAGCCGAGCGCGTTGACGCCGGGCTTGCCGCGAAAGTCGACTCGTTGATTGGCGGCGCGATTTTGCTCCGACGGCAGATGGGCGCTGGCGGCGATGAGCGCGATGCGGCCGTTGGCGGTGTCGAGATAAGCCGGGCTGCTGGCCTGGCGCAGATTCTCGCCGGTGCCGGCGTGGACGATGCCAGCGGCGTCGAGATATTTATTTTGCAGGCGTAACCCTTCTTCGCCGAAGTTGAGCGAGTGGCTGTTGGCGCAGCTGAGTAGATTAAAACCGAACCATTGCAAATCCTCGAGCAGCTCCGGCTCGGTGACCATATGGGTACCGGTGCGGATCGCCGGCGTGCCCTCGCCGTAGCGGATCACCATGCTTTCCAAATTGGCGAAACAGCCATCGGCATTGCGCAGAATTTCGCGCAGGGCGAGAAAGCGCGGCTCGTTAAATACCGCCAAGCGGCGCGATGGCATGATATCGCCGCAGATCGCCAGCGCGGCTTGTCCTAGTTCGGAGTTGTAAAGCATGATGAAAAATCTCTCGCACCGACGATAGGGGAGTCGGCCGCGGATTGTCAAGTTAGCGCGCTGTTTTGGTCGGCTAGAATGGCTCTGCTTAATCAACGACGCGGTAATCTTCTAAGCCCTGGAGCAAGCTGCGCTGCGCGCCGTTCGTCTGGTGGCAATCAGGATTACACGACCAACACCATCAGAGCTTCTTCGCCCGCTCGATCATCTCCGGCGCGGAGATCTCCTGGCCGTAGAGTGGGTTGGTCTGCTCGAACAGCCGGGCGCGGTCCATGCCGCCCAACACGGCGGGATCGAAGCCGGCGTCGCGCACCAGCCGTGAAGCGACTTTCAGCGCTTCCTGATCGTCGCCGGCCATGGGAATGGCGATGCGCGCCTCGGCGCGATTGGCGTTGTTGCGCAGCCGGTTGACGCCCAAGGTGTTGAACGCGCGCACCACCCGGACGCCGGGCAGCAGTCTTTGAGTGGTCAGACCGACGCCTTTCTCGCGCGCTTCCTTGCCAATCTCGCCATCGCGGGCGAGCACGGCGTTGCCGGTGTCGATGACGATCTTGCCGGCGAGATCCTTGGCGTAGTCCTTGGAAATTTGGCTCATCGAACCGTAGGGCACGGCGATGAGTATCACGTCGCCAAAGGCGATGGCGTCTTGCACAGTGCCGGCGCGCGCCTGCGGCCCGACCTTATCGACCAGCGGCTTTAACTTCTCCGGATTGCGCGACGAAAACAAAACCTGATGTCCCGCCTTGGCCCAAAACTCGCCGAGTGTGCTACCGATGTTGCCGGAGCCGATGATGCCGATCTTGAGTGGATTGGAGGGAGCCGATGGCTGACTGAAAACCGATCTAGGCAAGATTCCTAACACCAACGCGACCGCCAATATTCCAGTGAAGTATTGAGCAACGCGAATCGTCCAATTCAGTAATTTGTGCTGTGCCATGTCAGATCCCCTTCCGAGCCAACTAGCCAATGTTTACTGGGGAGAAGTTATTGAAGCGGCGGTTATAGTCACACCGATTGTTCTTCCCAGAGATTAATGCAAGCAACTCCACAGCGGGTAAAGTCGTCGGTATTTCGGGTCACCACCTGGAGATCATGAATCAGCGCACTGGTGGCAATCAGGCTATCGACAATAGGCAACGGCGCCCCGCGCCGCTCCGATTCACCAGTGATGGCCCCCCAGCGCGTTGCAACACGCATGTCTATCGGAATGATGCGGCCGGCAAATCTTGCGGTTAGGTCGCGCCGGACCCAAGTCGTCAGTTTAGTTTTGCGCGCGGAAGCGGGCAGCTTTGCAACCCCCTTTTCAAGCTCACCCATTGTCAACACGCTCAAGTAAAGCGTAGATTCCTCCTGAGCATTTACCCAGTCAACGACCTGGTGTCGAGGACTCTTCTTGATGAACTCGGAAAGCACGCAGGTGTCGAGGAGAAAACTCACAACTTAATCTTTCTGCCCGTATCCCGGCTACGCCCAAGATCAAGATCAACCCCGGCGAGCGGTGAGTTACGAAGAAAATCGACCAAGCTGCCCTTCGGCTTAGCAAGCTTTTTGTAATCCTTCGCCGAGACCACGACCGCTGCATCTTCCCCATGCAAGGTAATCACCTGCGGGCCTTCGTGGCGCGCCTTGCGAACAACTTCGGAAAGACGATTCTTCGCTTCTTGCAACTGCCATTTCACCGTAGACATGGATCCTCCCATCGATTCTGGCCAGTCTGGCTATAATAGCGCGTCCCTGGCTCCAAGGAAACTGCTTGAACGACTTGAACAGGTTCAGTCTCGGTTATCGCGGATACAGCTCCTTGATAAACCCTTCCTTGGCCAGCTGATCGAGCGGCGCCGGGTCGTAGAACTTGCGCGCGTCGGCGCCCTTGGCTTTGGGGTTGCGCTCGGCCAGGTCTTCCATCACCGCTTCCATCTCCGGCAAGGTCACCGTTGGGATGTTGCGGATGTAGCCAAGGACATAACTCTTGAACGCGCTCATGAGCAGCTTGGTGTCCGAGTTGCGGGTGTATTTGCCGAGGATGCGCACGGTGAAGTCGGGGTTGGCCTTGGCGTACTTGATGCCTTCCAGGGTGGCTTTGAGAAAGCGGTTGAGCGTCTGTGGCCGATTGCGGATGAACGCGTCGGTGGTCACCAGCGCCGTGCCGGGATAGCGAAACTTCACTTCGCTCAAGTTGAGAAATTCCCGGTAGCCAGCTTCCTTGGCCTTCTCCAAAGTCGGCGACGAGATCAAGCCGCCTTTGATCACCCCCTGCTGCATGAACAGCAGGATCTCCGGCACGCCGCCGGTCTGGATCATCTTGATGTCCCTGTTGGGATCGAGGCCGTACTCGGCCACTGCTTTGCGCAGGCCGAGATCGGTGAGCGAGCCGAAGCGGCTGACGCCGAACGTCTTGCCCTTCAAATCCTGCGGCGTCGCGATATCTGGCGTGGTCACTAGGCTCATGGGGATAACGTTGATGGTCGTGCCGATGGTGATCGCGTCGGAGCCGGACAAGCGAGACAGCGCCGCCGCCGCGCCGGAGCCTTGCACGATATGGGCGTCGCCGGACAGCAAAGTGGTGATCGCCTGGGCGCCGGCGACATAGATGACGCTGACATCGAGGCCGTATTTCTTGAAGATACCGGCCTCGTGGGGCACCCAGGTGGTGATCGAAGTGGCAGCGATCGATGAGTAGCAGAGATTGATTTTTTCTAGCTCCGGCTGCGCCGCCTCAACCGCCGGCAGCCCAAGCCCTACTCCCAGAGCGAGCGACAAGAACCATCGCACCAGCTTCATCGAACCTCCTACCGCGTCCAAGAACTTTGTCGCTGAACTTAGAGAAGGGGGCACACCAAGTCAAGGCAAGATTTCACGCCAGCGCCGACCGGCTGTGGCGTGATCGGAGGTTCGCCCTTCGAGAGCCTCAAGACGAACGGGGAAATGCTTGAATTCACCGCCAAGCGATTCCGTTGGCGGTGAAGTTCTCGAACCATGAGCCGAAGTGAGACACAGTCCGTCGGCAAGAAAGACATTCTCAATTGAGTTGCCGCCATGGCTATGATATTTCCGGTCCAGCTATCTCGCTTCGACGATACGAGTTTTATGAACGATCCAATCACAACCGCCGGCGTCATCGGTCTCGGCGTCATGGGCTTCGACATCGCCTTTCTCTACGCCATGAAGGGCTTGCGCACGCTGGCCTTCGACGCGGCCAAGGCGGCCATGGATTCGCTCACCGACCGACGCGAGCAGACCATTGAGCGGTTGCAGAAGCGCCAGCGCATCACCGACGGCGAGATCGACAATCTGCGCACGCTGCTCATACCGGCGAGCGATCTCAATGGCCTGGCGGCGGCCGATCTGGTCACCGAAGCGGTTTCAGAAAACGCCCGAACCAAACTTGCCGTTTACAAGACGCTGCGCGAAGCCGGTTTCCACGGTCTGCTCACCACCAATACGTCCTCGGTGACCCGCGCAACCTTGCTCAGTGTGGAAACCATCGACAGCCACAAGTTCGCCCTGACCCACTTTTTCAATCCGGTGCTCTACACCCAGATGGTCGAAGTGGTCAGCGGCGACATGGACGCGGCGAACCGGGAATCAATTCTAGACTTTCTTAAAACTCTCGGCCGCGACCCGGTGCCGGTGCAAGACATCTCCGGTTTCGTCTCCAACGGCATCCTGATGATCTACGCGGTCATGGCCTGCCGGCTATTGGAGCGAGGCGCGCGCATTGAGCAGATCGATCAGGCGGCCAAAGAATTGAAACTGCTGCCGCCGCTGCTGAGCTTCGACAGTTGGAAGCCGTCCATCGTCGAAGACGTGACGCGGATCATGCGTGAGTTGCGCGGCGACGAGTTTCTGCGCTCGTCCAAGTTGCTGTCGCGCCTGGCCGAAGCCAATCCGCGCTTTTACGCCGGCGCCAATCCCAATCCAAAAGTTTATGAGTTGACCGCGGCCGGCGATGCTTCGCTGTCGGACGCGGATGTGCAGCTGGCGCTACAAACTTCGATGCTGGTGGCCGCCGCGCGGGTTGGCGAGCTCGGCGAAACCCAGCCGATGGTCGACCGGGTCGCCACCGACGGCATCAAGATGCCGCGCCCGCCGCTGCGCGACATCGACGCCATGGGAACGGTCGCACTGCTCGACAACTTGGCCGCGACCAACCGCGTGATCGGCGGCACGCCACTGCCCGCGCCGGTTTCGCTGGTAGAGATGGCGCGCACTCAGGTCAAGTTCTACGCTTAGCGGCGCAGCGAGTTTAAACCCATGAAAGCCTTCGACGTCCACGTCCACCCCAGCACCCGCGGCCTTGACCACCACGCCTGCGGCTATTTTCGCCGCGACTTGAACGACATCCCGCAAACTCCCGAAGGGTTCGCCGCGTTGTATGCGAAAAATGACGTGCAAGCGCTATTGATCGGCTGGCATCCGTCGACGGTCAACGAAGGGGCGCGCAACAGCAACGACCATGTGCTCGATCTGGTGGCCGCTTATCCAGAAACTTTTCCCGGCATACTTGCCGCCCTCGATACTAACGCCGCCGACTTGAGCGCCGTGGCGCGCTACGCCGAGGAGCTGGTAAAAAATCCCAAGGTCAAAGGCTTCAAGTTTCATCCGCCCGATCAGGGATTCTATCCCAACGACAAACGCTTCTACGATATTTGGGAGATCATCCAGGCGAGCGGCAAGCCGGCGCTGTTCCACGTCGGCTTCACCGTGCTCGGCGCCGGCACCGACGGCGGCAGCGGCATCGCGCTCGACTATGGCCGGCCGATTTTCCTCGACACGCTGGCACGCGACTTTCCCAAGATGAAAATCATCGCCGCCCATCCCGGCTGGCCCTGGGAACAGGAGCTGATCGGCGTGGTCACGCACAAAAAAAATCTCTTCGTCGACACCTCAGGTTACCTGGCCGAACAGCTGCCCGAGCTATTTCAAAAAGCCATCGGCGGCCGCTTGCAAGACAAAGCCTTGTTCGGCACCGACTTCCCCTACGTTGACTTGGAAAAAGCCCTGGCGAGCTTCGACAAGCTGAATTTCAAACCGGCGGTGAAAGACAAACTGCTGTTCGCCAACGCCCAGCAGCTCTTCAAACTCTAACTAATAGTAACCTCGACCGAGGTGTAGAAATGAAACGACTCCTACTCGTCATCATTATCCATATTATCCATTTTCAATTGTCCATTATCCATTCATTCGCGGCGCAAAGCGCCGCGAACACCGCGCTGCGCGTTGGCTACCCATCGCCGAGCGCGGCGTTCTACCCGCTGTTCGCGACCAAAGAAGCCGGGCTGTTGGATAAGTACGGCTTCGACAGCGACATGGTTTACGTCCAGGGGGTCAAGCTGATTCAGGTTCATGTCTCCGGGCAACTCGACATCGCGACGGTGTCGTCGGTGGTCTACCTGCAAGCCTCGGTCGGCGGTGCCGACTTGATCCAAGTCGCTAGCTCCATCGACAACCAGATCATGAAGCTGATGGTTCATCCGAGCATCGCCAAGCCACAGGACCTCAAGGGCAAGACCCTGGCAGTGACCGGCTTCGGCTCGTTGACCGATTTGCTAGTGCGGCAAGCGTTGAAAAACTGGGGCCTGGAGCCGCAGAAGGACGTCAAGCTCGTGCAGATCGGCCGCATGCCCGATATCGCGACTGCGATCGCGCAGAAAACCGTCGACGGCGGCATGCTGTCGTTCCCAACCTCGCTGCACGCGGAAAAATTTAATTTGAAAACTTTACTCGACTTCGCCGAGTCCGGATTCGAAAGCCCAGCGACGACCGTAGTCGTCAGCCGCCGCTATGCCAACAGCAACCGCGACGGGGTGCTGCGCTTTCTCAAAGCCTATATCGAAGGCACCAAGCGGCTGCTCACCGACCGCGAGTTGGGCATCCGCGCGCTCAGAAGATACGGCGGCGTCACCGACCGCGACATGCTCGCCACCACCCACGACCTGTTCGCCTCCCGCTATATTAAGAAAATTCCCAAGATCAATATCAAAGGCGTGGAGAATTCGCTCAACCTAATCGCCGAGAACAATCCCAAAGCCAAAGGCCGTAAAGCCGAAGAATTCATGGACCCCAGCTTCATGGATGAGTTAGAAACGACGGGGTTTATCAAGTCGGTGTGGCCCTAACCATTTTGGATTTTGGATTGACGATTTTGGATTCGAGGACAAAAACATGACAGAGAGATTTCGGACTTTAATTGGGTGGCATCGATCCGATGATCCAAAATCCAAAATTGGCGGGCTTCTCGCCCTCGTCATCGCCTTCGTAGGATTGGCGGGCGTGGCGGTGGCGCAGCCGACGAAAATCCCCCGGATAGCGAACCTAATCGGCCCATCCCCTTCTACCGACTTGGCCCGCACCGAGGCATTCCGGCAGGGTCTGCGCGAGCTTGGGTATGTGGAGGGGGAAAACATTGTTATCGTGTTGCGATCTGCGGAGGGGAAACTCGATCGCCTCCCCGCGCTCGCGGCCGAGCTAGTGCGTCTCAAGGTAGACGTGATCGTCACGGGCGGTCCGACGGCAACTCGTGCTGCCAAGCAAGCAACCTCTACGATTCCGATTGTCATGTCGCAGGATACCGATCCCGTTGGTAATGGGTTCGTCGCCAGCCTGGCGCGGCCGGGCGGAAACATTACTGGATTGTCAACCCTCGCCCCAGAGCTAAGCGGCAAACGGCTGGAGCTTTTGAAGGAGGCTATTCCTAAACTCTCTCGCGTGGCGGTCTTCGGGACTTCAACCTACCCGGGCAACGCGCAATCGTTAAAAGAGGTCGAACTCGCCGCAAAGGCGTTCGGAGTGCAGCTTCAATACCTGGACGTCCTGAGTCCCCAGGATATTGAAACTGCGTTCCGAGCCGCAGGCAAGGGGCGGGCTGAGGCAGTCCTTATGATGGCGTCAGCCGCCATCGCCAGGGTTCACCGAACAGAGATTTTCGAACTCGCGGGAAAGAGCCGGCTCCCGGTGATATACGACGCGGGACATTATGTGGAAGCCGGTGGGCTTATGACCTACGGCGTGAACCAGACCGACCTGGACCGGCGAGCCGCCACGTATGTCGACAAAATCCTCAAAGGGAGAACACCCGCTGATCTCCCCGTGGAGCAGCCGATCAAGTTCGAGTTCATCGTCAATCTGAAAGCGGCGAAAGCGATCGGCCTGACGATTCCGCCCAACGTGCTGACGCGAGCGGACAAAGTTATCCGTTAGACGAATATTTCAGCGCCCTACCGAGATCACGTCCCTGGAAACGGAATCACGCCTTTAAACTTGGCGATGGTCTTTTCGCGCAGTTCGCGGCTCGACCGGCTGACCTTGGGGAATTTATCCTTCCAGTGATAAGGCCGCACGGCGTAGAAGATCGCCCGGCCGTTGGTGTGATCCTTGTTGTCGCGCTTTTCCGGCGGCATGCGCGGATCGAGCGGCGTCGACCAGCAGCCGTCGATGATGTCGATATTGGTCGGCGGGTCGACCCGCGTCATCATCGCCCATAACACTTCTTTCATGTTGGTCGGGTCGATGTCCTCGTCGACCACGACGACATAGCGGCCGTTGCGATTGGCCGCGGCGCAACTGAGCGCCGCCTGGCCGGTCTGCTTGGCGTGGCCGGGATATTTCTGCTTGATCGACACCACGGTCATGTAGGACGTGTGATTGTAGACGCCGGCGATGTCTTGAATGCCGGCGCTCTCCAACTGATCCCACAACACGCCGGCGGAAATATGCAGATCCATCTTCACCGCGCCCGGCCACAGCGGCGCTTCGTCTTCGAGGATCGGATCGTTGCGATGATAGATCGCTTTGATGCGAATAATCGGCTGGTTCTCGCCGGTGCCGCCGGTGCCGCCGGAATAATAGCCCGGCCATTCGCCGAAGGGTCCCTCGGCGCGCGCCTCTTCGGACGGCGGCGGAATCTCCCCTTCGATAGCGATCTCGGAGGAGGCCGGAATCGGCAAGCCGGTGATCGGCCCGCGCAAAACTTCCAACGCTCGGCCCATCAAGCCGCCGGAGATTTCCATCTCCGAGCGGCCGTAGGGGAATTTCGTGTAGGACGGCATGAACACCATCGGGTGCTGGCCGAAGCTCGCCACCACCGGGCAGCTCTTGCCCTGCTCCCAATATTTGGCGCAAATCTGCCGGCCGTTCTGGCCGGGGCTCATCCAGATGCCCAGCGTCTGCTTATCATGCAGCTGCATGCGGTAGGTGCCGGTGTTGACATAGCCATTGTCGGGATCGCGATTGATCAAACCGCCGCCCGGCCCGAAGTAACGCCCGCCGTCGTTCTCGTGAAAACGCAGGGCGGGGAACTTCAGCATATCGACGTCGGCGCCGGTGAGTTTGTTTTCGAATAGCGGCGAAGTGCTGACTTCCTTGGGCGGAATCGGCTCGGCGCTGCGCACCTTGCGCGCCGCCAAGCGCAGCGTCTCTAATTTGGTCTTGTCGGTGGGCAATCCCAAAGCCAGCGCGACGCGGCGATAGGCCGCGTAAGGCAAACTGCACACGCGAAAACCAGCCGGATAGCCTTTGACCTTGTCGAAGATCAACATCGGCGGCTGCGGCACCAACTCGGCGGTGGATTCGACCAATGCGCCAATCTCGGCATCCCAGTCGGCATTTTCAATAATCCGAAAGTCGCTGATCTTTTTCGCCTCTTCGACAAAGCTGCGAAAATCCGTGTAAGCAAGTTCAGACATAAGTTCTCCTGTGGGTTAGTTCCAGATTCGGATTTTTCTCCCGCAAAGCATGCCCTGAGCTAAATCGACGGGGCGCAAAGACGCCAAGTTCGGAAACCGAGTATTCCCTTTGCGTACCATGCGTTCTTTGCGGTTATTATTCCCAATCCGAGGGCGCGATCCGTCGCGCCCTAATTTTGTGCCTTTTGTGCTCTTTGTGGTTAATTCTCCGAATCCGAATCCGAATCTTCTTCGATTTATTCTTCCACCACCGAGATCTCCGACTTCACGCCATTGCGCTTCAACTCCGCCAAATACAGCGGATGAACCTCCGCCGGCTCCTCTTCGAGCGGGATCATCTCGTGCAGCTTGGTGCGGAACCGATCCTGGCTGAACTTCGGACTGCGGCCGCGCATGGCGAAGTGGCGCAGCGTAGTATGGCCGGTGTTGAAGTGGCCGTGGTACATGAGATCGCCGGGCGAATAGATTGAACCGGACTTGATCTCGAAGCGCGTGCGCTCCTCGCCTTCGCGCCAGACCATGGCGAATCCGGTGCCTTGGGTGACGCAGACGATGGCGCCCGGGCCGTGGCGGTGAAACAAGCTGCGGCTGCCGGCGGGAAACTCTTGGACATGGCAGCCATAGGTCGTGCCGGCGAGACCGAAGCGCATGATCTTCACGCCCTTGCCCTTCATCGGATAGTCGTCGAGCGTGAAGGTGTTCACGTCGGGAACTAGATTCGATTCCCAAGAGCGCACCGTCAGCTGCTTGTTGTAGTTGAAAAACTCGCGCTCCGGCGTGAAGCGGTCGCGGAACTGAAACGGATTACGAAAAATAAACTCTTCGTTGTGAAATAAATTAATCACATGAGGCGCGTTGGTGCCGGCGAGGAAACGCACCGGCTCGTTGGACGCGTTGAAGTGCTGGTAGGAGACATTCAATGGAATCGCGAAGATCGCTCCCGCCGCCCACTCGAATGTTTGCTTCTGATCGCCCTCGAACCACACCGTCGTCGCGCCGCGTCCTTTGTGGATGTAGACCAGGGTCTCGAACATATGGTGCTGCGGTTCGGTCTGCTTGCCGGCGGGAATCTCGCAGATATAGGCGTCGGTCTCCTGTTGCTCGCCGAGATTCAAGTAAGACCCCAAGGCGCCCATGCGCGCCCAAGGCTTGACCTCGACGTCCATCAAGTCTTCGATGAAAAAACCGGTGACCGAGGGGATGCCCTCTTTTTCCTGAAAAATTTCGTAAGCTGTCGCGCCCAATTGAATCGGGTCGCGGTGTGGCAATCGCATTGGTGAAGGACTCCTCGTTAGGTTAGCGGCGAGCGGCTCGCGGCTGGACTGATAACTCTCAGTAGTTTCGTATATGACGACGGCGACCGAGGGTCAAGGCGGCGTCGGTTGAACCGCCAACAATCTCGATAATTTACCCGGCGCCTGGACGGCTTTTTAATCGCTTCGCCTTGCAAGTCATGACGGCCATGCCTTATATCTTTTGTGATCAATGGACTCTAAGATCGCCCGCCCGACCTCTGATCGTCGTCGCATGATCCTCGCCGCGGTTCTAACAACGCTGGCCGTGCGCTTGTATCTCCTCTGGCAATACTACTGCATCAGCTCCGACGGCGTGCGCTATCTTGCCGCCGCCGAGGATTTTCTCGCTGGCCGCATCGGCGCCGGCCTCGCTTCGGTCTATCCGCCCGGCTATCCGCTGCTGATCGCGGCGGTATTTCCTGTAATCGGCGATTGGGAATTGGCCGGCCAGCTGGTGTCGTTGTTGTTTAGCCTGTTGCTCCTCTGGCCGCTCTACCGATTGTTCGATGAAGTTTACGGCGCTCGGGTGGCCGGCATCGCTTGTCTGCTTGCCGGCCTCAGTCCGTTTCTGGCGCGCTACTCGGTGCATGTCCGCACCGAGAGTCCGTTTCTGTTTTTCTCGGCTCTGGCGCTCTATTTATTTTACCAGGGCAGTAAGCGTCGGCGCTTGAGCTATTTTCTATGCGGCGGTTCGGTCGCTGGCTTCGGCTATCTGATACGTCCGGAAGCCGTCGGCTTTCTCGTCATCGTGCCGGCCTACTTGGGTTTCTTGTGGCTCAAAGACCGGCCCGGCGATGGTTGGTGGCGAGTCAAAGCGACTATCCTGTGGGGCGCCGCGTTTATGGTTTTTGCCCTGCCCTATATTACCTATCTGAGCATCGACACCGGACGCTGGGGCGCGCTCAGCCGCAAGGCGGGGGTGACCCTGGGCGTTAGCTTGCAGCAATATGGCCTGCTCGAAGCCGATGACGGCGGGGAGACTCCCGACACCGAAGCGGTGGAGTTTGTCGATTTCATCCGCCGTCACCCGATCCGCTACTTGCAGAAAATCGCCATGGGCGTATGGCCCACCGTCAGTGCTTACTTTGAGGTGCTGCACTATTCCTACGTGCCATTCCTGCTGGTCGGGCTCTGGCTGGTGTTTCGCGAGAAAGTTTTTCAGCGCGAGGATTTCTTGATCGTCGCCTTTGTGTTTTTCAATCTGCTCGCCTTCCTGCTAATCTTGGTCAAGCGCCGCTATTCGTTGCAAGTGGTGCCGGTGTCCTTGGGCTGGGTCGCCCTCGGGTTCCTTTGGCTGTGGGATTACTTGCGCGCGTCACTGGCGCAGCGCGGCGCGCGCATCCTATTTGCCTTGGTGCTCTTGGCTTTTGTCGGCGCCACCTTGCCGAAAACCTTGACCGCGATATCGCGCGAGAAGGGTTTTGTTCGCGAAGCGGGGCGCTATCTTGGCCAGCTTCGGCCGCCGGCAAAGTTGAACGTCGCGGTGTTCGATGAGCGGGTGACCTTTTATGCCCACGCCAACACCCTATCCTTGGACGGCGTTAAGGAACCGGAACTGGCCGGGTGGCTCGGCGACAAGCGGGTGGACTATCTCGCCATCGAGAGTAAGCTCTGGCAAAAACGCTATCCCCAGGCGGCCGCAGAACCGGCGGCCTACGGATTGGTGACGGAGCGGGAATTTGTCGGTACGCGGAGGGATCGCATGTTGTTATTCAAGGTCAAGGCGGTGGGACAATGACCAGCCAAACTGGAGCTAAGCCCAACGCCAAAGTGGTCGTCGTCATGCCCGCCTATAACGCGGCTAAGACGCTCAGGATTACCTACGACGCGATCCCCAAGGACAACGTCGATCAAGTGATCTTGGTCGACGACGGCAGCAGCGACGATACCCTGAAGATCGCCAAGGAGCTGAAGCTCGAAGTCTTCGTCCATGCGCGCAACTTCGGCTACGGCGGCAATCAAAAAACCTGTTACACCGAGGCGCTCAAGGCCGGCGCCGACATCGTCGTCATGCTCCATCCCGACTATCAGTACGATCCGACGCTGCTGCCCAGTCTCGTCGCGCCGATCAAGGCCGGACAAGCCGATGTCGTGTTAGGCTCGCGCTTTCTCCAGGGCGATGTGATGCGCCAGGGCATGCCCTGGTGGAAGTTTCTTGGCAACCGATTTCTCACCTGGGTGGAAAACCGCACTCTGGGACTCAACCTGGCGGAATACCATACCGGCTATCGCGCCTTCAGCCGGGCGGTGTTGGAAGAGGTGCCGTTTTTGTTGAACTCGGACAAGTTCGTTTTCGACCAGGAGATGCTCGTGCAGGCGGTCCATCTGGGCTTTTCGATAGTCGAAGTGCCGGTGCCGACGCGCTATTTCGCCGAGGCTTCGAGCGCCAGCTTCCGCGCCAGCGTGCGTTATGGCCTGAGCATCGTTGGGCTCTTGGGTCTCTATCTGTTGCACCGTTGGGCGATCGTCGAGCAAAAACAGTTTCAATGTTTTCCCGCCCGCTACAAGCGCGCCGAATGAGAGGCTCGCCTTGGCCGCCCTGCCGTACCAATTCAAAGACTTCAAATACAACAGCCATTACCGGATACTGAATATTCTCGCCCGCGACCACCGTCAGCTGCGCATCCTCGATGTCGGCACGGCGGACGGATATCTTGGCGCGATCCTCAAGGCCCAGGGACATTGGTTGGCCGGCGTCGAACGGGAGGGCGAAGCGGCGGAGCGGGCGCGCGTCCATTACGACGATTTTCACTGCGCCGATCTCGAGTCCTTCGATTTTCCCTATGGCGCTGAGTTCGACTATATTCTGTTCGCCGATGTGCTCGAGCACCTGCGCGATCCCGAAGCCGTGCTCAAGCGTGCGCTCACTTGCCTCAAGGTCGGTGGCGCGGTGATCGTCTCGGTGCCCAACGTCGCCAATCTGGTCATGCGCTTGAGTTTACTCTGCGGCCGCTTCGACTACGCCGAGCGCGGCATCCTCGATCGTACGCACTTGCGCTTTTTCACCCTGGCGAGCCTCAAGCGCATGGTCGAAAACTGCGGCTGCGCTATCACCGAAGTCACGGCGACGCCGGTGCCGGTGCAATTGGCGCTGCCGGTCACCGCTCATCCGCTGTTCGCGCCGCTGCATGAAATCCACTATCTGCTGGTGCGCTTGTGGCGCACGCTGCTTGGCTACCAATTCGTCGTCCAAGCGGCGCCCAAAGTCGGCGAAGCCGCATAGCCATTGAGTATGTCCATGGTCGCACCGCGCATCCTATTCGCTCTGACAATCCTCTTGCACCTGGCTGGTTGCACCGAGGGTATGTTTGAGCCGCCGGTGCGGCCGCTAGCCCCGCCGGCGATCGTCGCGCCACCGGCGCCGCCGCCGTTGCCGGAATACCGCGGCCCGGCGACACGTTCGTTTTTGCTGGGCTTCACGCGTTGGCCGGCCGACCTAACCCGTGAAGGCGTGGCCATCGCCGAGGACTACGCTTACGCCCATGGCGATATCGTCGCGCTAGCGTTCATCGGCGGCATCCCTTGGGCTGAAGCGTTGGACAACAAGCCCTACCCGCAGGATGTGCAGGAGCATTTACAATACCGCCCACCGGCGGGCAAAAAACTTTTCTTATCGATCTCGCCGCTGGACAAGGACCGGCGCGGCTTGGCGCCCTACTGGGGCGACACCGACAATCAGCCGCTGCCGCCGCCGTGGAATCGCGAAGCGCTCAATAGCGCGCGGGTTAAACGCGCCTATTTGAACTTCGTCCTGCGCGCCATCGAGACCATGCGGCCGGATTTTCTCGCCATCGGCGTTGAGTTGAATGTCCTGTTGTCGCGCAATCCGGTCAGGTGGCAGCAGTTGAAAGAACTGTATGTCGATACTTACCGCGCGGTCAAAAAGCTTCACAAAGCGCTGCCGGTATTTTTCACCACCGACGTGCTGCATTACAAGCGGCTGGTGCGCGATGCCAAGGGGTCGGATCAGGAAAAAGAAGTGATGGATTTGATGCGCTACAGCGATCTGTTCGCCATGAGCGTGTATCCGCATATGAGCGTCGAAGTGCCCCGGCCGGTGCCGGCGAACTTTCTCGACTTCGCCACCCGCTTCAAACGGCCGGTGGCGGTGGCCGAGAGCGGTATGTCGGCGCAGGATGTCGAGCTACGCACCTACGCGACGACCTTGCGCGGTTCCGACGCCGATCAATATCAGTTCACCGAGTTGTTATTAAAAACCGCGGCGCGGGACTACTACGACTTCGTTATCAATTTTGCCAGCACCGATTTCGAACGCTTGGTCGCCCGGCTCCAACCGCCGCTCGACGACCTGGCGCGGATCTGGGCCTACACCGGCATGCAGTCGAGCGACAAGCGGCCCAAGCCGGCGTCGGCGGTGTGGGATGGTTTTTTAAGGGCGAAGTATGAGCGGGCGAAGTGGTGGTGAGCCGCGCGCTGGCGTGCGCAATTTCAAATTACAGATTTCAGATTTCAAACTCGGAGTGCCGGATTACGTCGTGATTAGCGAATAGAACAGCACCAACTCTACGGTCTTTCCAGCCGCGAAATCATGGGGCGTGTTTTTTGGGATATGGCAGAGAATGCCGGGCTTGAGCTGGATGCGTTTGCCGTTTACTCGCAAGCGGCCGCTGCCTTTGATCACCTGGCAGACCACGTCTTTGTCGTTGTGGACGATCTGTTTCGGGTCGGCGTTCTTTGACGGGCGGAAGGCGATAACGCCGCTGGTGAAGTTCTCTTCTTTGAAACAGTCGCCGTAGCGGATTTCGGCGTTGATTTTTTTGAGGGTCTTCAGCAGGGCCGCGTTGATTTTAATGACTTTCATTGGCGAGTCGCGCGATAGGGTTGAAGAGGGCGAATGCCATTCGCCCCGACAAGTCGGATTTCTTCTTTGCGTACTATGCGTTCTTTGCGGTTAAATCATTCTTAATCGGCTTCGGTTACCGCTGCGAGAATTTCCTTGATCGCCTGCTCCGCTTGGTCATTGGGCACGCGGCTCGATCCGACGACTTTGTGGCCGCCGCCGCCGTAGTTGGTGAGCAGCTCGCCGACGTTTACATTCGATGTCGGGTTGAAGATGTTGTAGCCGACGGAGATCGACGTGGTGTTGGGGCGCTGGCTGTCGTGGGCGACTTTGACTTGGATGTTGCCATTGGGGAAGAGCGTGAAAACCAGGAAGCGGTTGCCGTCGGGGATTTCCTTAACGCCGCGCAGGTCGCAGTAGATGACGTTGCCTTTGTAGCTGGTTCTTTGGAGCAAGAGCTGGCGCAGTTTTTCTTGCTCCTCTTGAATGCGCCGGCAGCGCTCTTTGATTTGCGGCTCGTTCATGACGTCATCGAGAGTTGCATCGCGCAGCAAGTTAATCACCTTCAACCAGTAAGGCTCGTCGCCGGCGTTTCTGCCGTCGGTGGTCATCGACAGCAGGACGTAGCCCTGCGGGTTGAGCACGTCTTCCTGTTCCAACTTCCCGGCATCGACCCGGTCGACCTCATGCATTAGATGCTGCATGCGCGCCGTCCCGAGAAACGCCACGATCTCTTCCGGCGTCTTCCTATTGCCTGTTGCCTGCTGCCTATTACCTAGTTCCTCATAGTACTCGTAAACGACGCGGGCGGCGCTGGGCGCCAGGCGGAAGCCGCCTCTACCGAGGATAATCGGCGTTGCAAAGTTTGGTGTCGTGTTGGTGATGTGATGGTCGAACCAGAGCGTGCAGTTGGGGTGGTAGGGCAGGTTGGTGATGATGTCGCCCTGGCGAATCTCTACCAAGCCGTCCTGCATGAATTTGGGCTCGACGTAGAGGTAGTCGTCGATGGTTTCAAACTTAGTAACCAGCGCGCCGCACACCAGGCCGTCGAAGTCGGCGCGGGTGACGAGTCTCATCGGATCACCTCGTCCACCGGGGTGAAGGGTAGGTTGAACGCGCTGGCGACACCCTCGTAGGTGACCTTGCCGTTGAAAGTATTCAAGCCTTTAGCCAGCGCTTTATTTCTGACCAGTGCCTGGGGAAAGCCGCGGTTGGCGAGTTCGAGTCCATAGGTCAGCGTCGAGTTGGTCAGGGCGTAGGTAGACGTGTTGGGCACGATCGCCGGCATGTTGGTCACGCAGTAGTGGACTAGTTCTTCCTCGACGTAGATCGGATTGCCATGGCTGGTCGGCCGCGAAGTCTCGGCGCAGCCGCCTTGATCGATGGCGATGTCGACGAACGCTGCGCCCGGCTTCATCCGTTTGGCGAGCGTGCGCGGAATCAATTTCGGCGCCTGGGCGCCGGGGATCAACACCGAACCGATGAGCAGATCGGCGCCGAGGGCGGCTTCTTCGACGTTGGCGCGGTTCGACATCAAGGTCGTCACATGGCCGCCGAGGATGTCGTGGACGTAGCGCAGCTTGTTGGGATTCACATCGAGAATGCTGACATGGGCGCCCATGCCGACGGCGACCTGGCAGGCAGCGGTGCCGGACATGCCGGCGCCGATGATCACTACATTCGCTGGCCGGACGCCGGAGGCACCGCCGAGCAATATGCCGCGACCGCCGTTCTCGGCTTGCAAACACCAGGCGCCGACTTGAATCGATAACCGCCCGGCGATCTCGCTCATGGGCGCGAGCAGCGGCAAGGAACCGTCATCTAGTTGAATGGTCTCGTAGGCGATGCCGGTGACTTTGCTGTCGAGCAAAGCGCGGGTGACCGACTCGGCCGCGGCGAGGTGGAGATAGGTGAATAGAATTAGCCCAGGGCGCAGTAAGGCGAACTCGGAGGCCTGCGGCTCTTTGACCTTCATGACCATGTCGGCTTGGTCCCAGACTTCTTTGGCGCTGTCGACAATGGTCGCGCCGGCGTTGCGATAATTGTCATCGGTGAGACCGCTGCCCAGGCCGGCGTTTTTTTGGATCAGCACTTGATGATTGCGCGCGACGAAGCCGGCGACGCCGGTGGGGGTGACGGCGACGCGGTTTTCTTCGGTTTTGATTTCTTTCGGTACGCCGATGATCATGGGGAAAAGGCTACGCCAAGAAAATGGATAATGCAAAATGGAGAATGGATAATGGAAGACGGGAAGAGATTAGCGATTCAGCGACCAGATAAGGATTGCCCAGCCTGCTAGGAAGAGTAGGCCGCCGATTGGTGTGATGGCGCCCAACCAGCGGATGCCGGTGAAGCTGAGCAGGTAGAGGCTGCCGGAGAAAATTATTATGCCGGCGATGAAGCACCAGCCGGCGGCGTTTAGGCTCGCTTCCGGCCAGCGGGTGGTTGCCCAGGCCACGGCCATGAGGCCGAAGGCGTGGTAGATTTGATAGCGCACGCCGATCTCGAAGATCACCAGCATGTCGGCGGAGATTTTCGATTTCAGCGAGTGGGCGCCGAAGGCGCCTAGGGCGACGGCGATGAAGGCGGCGATGGCGCCGGCGCTGAAGAAGAAGCGGTCCATGTTAGTCGTGCTCGTGGCTCGTGTTCGTGCTGGCCGGAGTTTTGGTCGATGAGAAGAGCGGATGTTTCACCACAGAGGACACAGAGAGCACAGAGGTCGGAGAGTTGATTTTCAAAACTCGTGTCTCTGTGGTCTCTGTGGTGAACAAATCCTTCGCGCTCACGCTGCCGTGCCGCGATTCAGGGACACGACCATCTCGCCTTTTTGGATGACGATCTGGCGATAATCCTTGCGCTGGCTGAGCGCGTCGATGAGTTTTACCAGCGGCTGGTTGGCGGTTAAATATTCTTTCGGCGCGCCGGCGGCTTTCATCTCTTCGATCTCCTTGGCTTCGAGGTTCCAGCGCAAGAGGAAATCTTCGTCGGAAATATTTTCGCAGTTCATTTTCTTGCGCAGCTCGGCGACGGACGGCTCGGGCGGGATGCGCTCGGCCCATTCCTTGGCGCGCGGGCGGTCGAGGATTTTCGCTTTGACTTCCGGCGCCATCAATTCGCTGCCTTCCTTGCCCCAGTAGCCGAGCGCGTATTGAATGATTTGATCCGTCACTTCTTTGTAGCGCTCGCCGACGATGACATTGATCGCCGCCTGGCTGCCGACGAATTGCGACAGCGGCGTGACCATGATCGGGTAGCCGAGATCGGCGCGCACCTGGATGGTTTCTTCGAGGGCTTGGTCGATCTTATTTTCCAAACCGACTTTTTTCAGCTGCGAGCGCAGGTTGGAAATCATCCCGCCGGGCACTTGATGTTGATACTGCGAGTAGTCGTATTCCACCGGCGCGCCGATGGGAAAACCTTCGCGCTTGGCGATGTAGGTGAAGTGGTCGGATACCGGCCGCAAAATTTCTTCGTCGATGGCCGTCTGATAGCCCAAGGCGCGCAGATTCTTGGCGACGTTAAACAAACTCGGATTGGACGAGCCGTCGGCCAGCGGCGGCAGGGCGGTGTTGACGATCTTGATGCCGAGCTTCACCGCTTCGAGACAGCACAGCGGGCCCAAGCCCGTGGTGCAATGGGTGTGGAGCTCGACGGGAATGCCGTTGGCGTTGGCGAAGACGATCGGCACCAGGGTCTGGACGCGCTCCGGCGTCAGCAGGCCGCCGGGATCTTTTAAACAGAGCCGGTTAACTTTGAGCGACGCCGCCTGGCGGGTGCGCTCGGCGAAGTATTCGTCGGTATGTTTGGGCGAGACCGAGTAAATGATGTTGAGCACCGGGTTGATGCCGACATCGCGCGAGACCTTGGTCTTCCACTCCCAGCCTTCGAGCTCGTTCCATTCTTCCGAGATGCGCGCTTCACGAATGCCGTTGGCGGCCATCCGTTCCATGAACAGCCGGTACATGGAGCGCGGCGTGATATCGAAGGCGCTGAAGCGGCCGGCGTTCAAACGCAGCGGCGTGTTCTTGATCCGCTGGCTGACCAGCTTGACCCGGTCCCAGGGATTTTCTTTCAGCTCGCGCACGCATTTTTTCAAATGGGAGCTGGAGATTAGTTCTATAGCATCGAAACCGGCGCGATCCATCGCCTCGGCGACGGGCAACATCATGCCGGTGGTCATGCTCTCCGCCCACAGGCTTTGATGGCCGTCGCGGATGGTGGTGTCGACGAATTTTATGCCGTCGTTGTTCACTGGTTTCTTTCCGTGGTCGAACTCCTTACCCCTCACTCTTCACTACTTACTTGGTTAGTAAGGAGTGAGTAGTAAGGAGTAAGGAGAATCGGAGTGGTAGTTTAGTTTAGAGCGTGATGCCGAGGAACTTCACCGCGTTGTCCAACATGATCTTCTTGCGGATCTCGGGCTTCATGTTGACCTGGGCGAACTCTTCCAGCCAGCGCTCGACGCCGATGGCCGGCCAGTCGGAGCCGAACATCGCCTTGTCCTGGATCAGCGTGGTGATGTTGTGTAAGAGTTCCGCCGGGAAATATTTCGGCGCCCAGCCGGACAGATCGATATAATAGTTGCCCTTGTGCCGGGCGATGGCCAAGCTTTCCGCGGTCCAGGGCCAGGTCGGATGGGCGCTGATGATTTTCAGCTCGGGGAAATCGGCGCAGACCTCGTCGACGTGGATCGGCTGGCTGTATTTCAACTTAATGCCCATGCCGCCCGGCGTGCCGGCGCCGGCGGCGGCCATGCCGCCGTGAAACAGGATCGGCATGTTCAACTTGGCGCAGGTCTCCCAGATCGGATAAAAGCGCGGATCGTTGGCGTAGAAATGCTGGCGTGCCGGATTGAGCTCGCCCATGCCGATGAGGCCGAGATCATGGCAGCGCTTCACTTCGTCCACCGCCAGCTTGCCGGTCCAAGGATCGATGGCGCCGTAGGCCATAAAAACATCGGGATGTTTCTTTACCGCGCTGGCGACGTGATCGTTGGGCAGCGGGGTCATGCCGGTGACGGTTTCGTCGCGGGTGTTCATGATGACCGCCATCATCTTGCGGGCCCGGTATTGGTCGGCCATCTCATCGATGGAAACCGGCGGCCGTTCGCGGCCGAAATAGCGCGCCATCTGCGCGGTGCGGTCGCCCTTCGCCTTTTGACTCGCTTCGTCGGACAGATGGACGTGAATGTCGATAGCTACAATGTCTCTTGCCATGGTTCGATGCCTCCTGGTTAAGTTTCAATTCTTATTGCACTGGCGCGGCTGACTTTCAACCGCGTTTCATGCGGTGCCGCCCGCGCGCTTTTCCAATGTCACGGAGAAATTCGCCGTCTGCACATGAATCTGCCGGTTCTTGGTGCGCTTGGACAATTCCTGCAACAGGTTCACCAGCGGCTGTTCGCTGTTTAAATATTCCAGCGGCCGTTTGTTGGCGCGCATAAAGTCAATATCTTCCTTGCCGATGATCCAGCGCAAGAGCAACTCTTCGTCGGAAGTGCCCTCGGCGCCGATGTTGCGGCGGATGTCGTCGGGCGACGGTTCGTCCGGCGTCCACTTGGCCCATTCCTTGGCGCGCGGCCGGTCGAGGATCTTGGCTTTGACGTCGGGGTGCATGTCGTGCGCGCCTTCGGCGCCAGCGTGGCCGAGGGCGAACTTGATCACCTGGTCGGTGACTTCTTTGTAGCGCTCGCCGACTATTACATTGATCGCCGCCTGGGAGCCGACGAACTGCGACAGCGGCGTGACCATGATCGGATAGCCGAACTCCTCGCGCACCTTGATCGTTTCTTCCAAGGCGGCGGGAGATTTATGCTCGAGGCCGACCTTGCGCAGCTGGAAGCGCAGGTTGGACAACATGCCGCCGGGCACTTGGTGTTGATACTGCGAGTAATCGTATTCCACCGGCGCGCCGATGGTGAAGCCTTCGCGCTTGGCAATCGCCGTGAAGTGGCGCGACACTGGCTGCAAGACATCTTCGTCGATGTCGGTGCGGTAACCCAGCGCGCGGGCGTTCCTCGCGACATTGAACAACGACGGATTCGACGTATCGTCGGCCAGCGGCGGCAGGGCGGTGTTGATCGAGCGGATGCCCAACTCCATGGCCTTGATGCAGCACAGCGGTCCGAGACCGGTGGTGCAGTGGGTGTGCAGCTCCACCGGGATGCCGTTGGCGTTCGCCAAGATGATCGGCACCAAGGTTTCCATCCGTTCGGGCGTGAGCAGGCCGCCGGGGTCTTTGAGGCAAAGCCGGTAGGGATTGAGCGACGCCGCCTGGCGCGTGCGCAGGGCGAAGTACTCGTCGCTATGTTTGGGCGAAACGGAATAAATCAAATTCAAAATCGACTTCATGCCGACGCGGTGGCACTCGCCGACGCGAAACTTCCAGCCCTCGTAATCGTTCCACTCATCCGAGATGCGCGCTTCCTTGATGCCGTTGGCGAACATGCGCTCGACGAACAGGCGGTACATGGACGGCGGATTGTATTCAAACGTGTTAACCCGGCCGGCGATCAGCCGCAGCGGCGTCTTGGTGATCAGCTTCGCCACCAGTCGCACGCGCTCCCAGGGGTCTTCTTTCAAATCGCGCACGCATTTCTTCAAATGCGAGCCCGAGATCAGCTCGATGCCCTCAAAGCCGGCGTCGTCCAGGTTCTTGGCGATCGGCAACATCATGCCGGTTGTCATATTTTCCGCCCACAAGCTCTGATGGCCGTCGCGGATGGTGGTGTCGACGAATTTGATGGTTTCCATTGTCGCCTCCGGCGAATTTCAAATTTCAGATCTCAGATTTCATAGCATGAAGCGCGGGCGAAATCTTGGGGTTAGGGCTTCTTGGTGGGATTTTGCTTTTCGGCTTCGGTCTTGGTGATGCGGTCGAGCTCCTCTATGAAGTCCTGTTTGTCGTGCTTCGTTGCATATCTGTTTCTTGCCTTGTCATCCAAATGCCGTTGCCCTGCGATGTTCGAATTCTTCAAACTCTCGATCCAGCCATAAAGCTGACGAGAAATCTTCTCCGAATCCGTTATGAGATTTGAAATCTGAGATTTGAGATCGTTGAAGTCCTCCCACCGCAGCAGGACTTTCAACATCGACCGAACCTCGCCAGCGGACCCACGTGCGATATAAAGGAAAGCGAGCAGTTCGTTGGTACTGCCGCGCTCGAAGCCTTCGGCGATGTTGTTTGAAACTGATAGTGCCGCGCGTTCAAACTGGTCGCGCAGCCCGTAATGGCGATGGAACTGTTCGGCAGCTGTGAATTTATAGATCAGAACAGCGAAGTCAGCGGCGTCGTTCCATACGGGCAAGTCTTCGAAGCGGCCGTACTGCATGTCCAACGGGCGATCTCAGGTCGAAATTGTCATATTACAGACAGCCCGAAGACAGCAAAGTGGGTAAACGGAGTTTGCTCCGAAAACTAGGAGGGATCGCGAAGAGATTGCTGCGCCCGCATGGGTTTGGTGATTGGTTGGATGCGGCTTAACGTCCGGCTTGACACGCGCCCGCCGCGCGGGCGTCGCTGTCCAAGCCGCGGTTAGAGAGCATCATTGAAGTGGGGCCACAACGGCGCCGCGTATTCCAGCCCTCTCGATCGCCGCTTTGACGAGCCCCTCGGACTTCGCGTCCTCAACGAATTTGCGCGCGTAGGCCATGCCGAGGTCCCGTCCCTTCGGGATGGCCATAGCCCCCGGGTCGGTGGCAAAACGACCGTCGAGAACACGGGAACCGGGCAACTGATTCGACGTTTCGAACAGGTTTGCCTTGTTGGCAGCAAATGCGTCTGCTCTCCCGGATTTCAGCATCTCTAACGCGCCAGCGACGCCTAATCCTCGGACCAATACGGCATTTTTTAGCGCGCGGGAAAGAAAGAAATCCGTTCCGCCCTTCTCCCCCACGGCAACGCGAACCCCAGGCCGATCCACATCGGCCACTGTTGAGATGGACGAGCCGCTTGGGACGAGGTAGCCGAATTCGATTTCCAGGTGCGGAGGAGTGATATCAAATTCCTTCGCCCGCGCCGGATTAACAGCAATGAAGGCGACGTCCCATTGGCCAGATTTCGCGCCGTCGAAGAGTGCCTCACTTGACGGGTACACGACCGGCTCAAACGGAACCCCCATGCGCCGGGCCAACTCTTTTCCGAGGTCAAATCCCACCCCTTTCGTTTCGCCCGATGCGGAGTCTCGCGTCACGGATAAGGGATTTCCGAGGTTAAGCCCAACCCGAAGCTTTCCGGTTGGGGCCAAGGCGTGTCGCGCTTCCGGAGTGGGCGCGGTGTGGATGCCCGCACAGCCCGTAAGCACCAGTCCAAGTATCGCAGTCATCACCGAGTGAGTCGTACGCATTGCGTCCTTCCTGAAGTCACTGTTGCTCTCTACTATTAAGTGAGCCGCCGCAGGCTCAGAGATATGCCGGTCGGCTTATCTCGCCTGACGGCTCCAATCAATAAAGTTGAAATTGTTTATAATATTCGACAGCTATCCCAACTTGTCAACGATATGTGTTCCGACAAAAGCCGACCGGTGCGGCGGGTTATCTCCCTAACGATCAGCGGGTTATTCCAGCGGGCGCTTTCTCAGGCCAAGTGTCAAACTACGTATGAATCAGTGGTACTGATATCTTTGATGATCTAACATTGGTTTCCGATGATCGAGATCGCCCAAGCGCTGCTCTTCGACCGGGATGGCAGGCTGCTCATTTATCTGCGCGACGATAAGCTGTCGATACCGTTTCCCAATCATTGGGATTTGTTTGGCGGTCATGTGGAGGTGGGGGAGACGCCGGAGGAGGCGTTGCGGCGGGAGTTGCAAGAAGAGATCGGTGCCACGCTGGATAGCAGGCGCTTGACCGCGATTGCCGCAGCCTAGCGCTGTCATTGCCGGTTACCAATATGCTCGACTGTCACACCGAGTGCAGCCTGTTTGAGCGCACCCGGTTTTGTTAGCCTTATGCTGGAAGCCGGTCATGCTCATCCGGTTTTACTTTGGGAACCTTCGCCATGGCTCGTTCAAATTTCTTGCGATTGCCGCGCTGGGCGCGCTGGTCAAGATATTCTTCGGTAACAAGCGCCGAAAGTTTCTCCGCCAACGCTAGCGTAATCAATTGATTGATAGATACACTTTCCTGCTGGGCCAATTTACGGACTTGCTTGTGCAGCGAGTCAGGTAAGCGAAGACTAATCGTACTCATGGCAACTCTCCAATCTCCTGTAAAAATTCCTGCGCCGTCATTACGCGAATACCAAATTGTTTCACATCGACAAAATCGTCTTTATTGTAAGAGACGATAGTTTCGCATCCGGCCGCTACGGCCAATTCCAAGACCATGTCATCTTTGGGGTCGCTCAAAATGGGTCGCCACAGGTAATGGACTTTTCTCCGATGAGCGACCGAACAGACGTAATCCAAGATGTCGTCAATATCACTGGCCTTCAATCCGGCCTTTTTGCCAACCAGCCGTTTGGCGGCATCTTCATACTCGATAACGAGCGGAACGGAAAGGTTGATTTCAAACTTGCCGGAATCCAATAGCCAGAACAGTTTGTAGGAAGCTCCAAGTTGTGACCGCAAAGCCGAGACAAAGACGTTGGTGTCAATAACGATTTGAAGCGCTCTCACGTCCGGTATCGTATTCGATACCGGATTGTTTTTCAATTACGAATTTTGCGACAAGCGTTCCGCCAAAAGCCGCCTGCAGCGGCGGCTTATCTCCCTAACACTCAGCGGGTTATTCCAGCTGGTGCTTTTTCGGGCCAACTGCCAAGCTACGTATGAATTAGTGGTACTGATGTCATTGATGATCTAACATTGGTTGCTAATGATCGAGATCGCCCAAGCTTTGCTCTTCGACCGGCACGGCAAGCTGCTTATCTATCTTCGCGATGACAAGCCGTCGATTCCGTTTCCCAATCATTGGGATTTGATCGGTGGGCATGTGGAGGTGGGGGAGACGCCGGAGGAGGCGTTGTGTCGGGAGGTTCGCGAAGAGATCGGTTTCACACTCACGGCGTGGCGGCTGTTTCGCCGTTACGACTGTCTCACCGGCGATGTTTACCCCAACCGGAAATTTATTTACCACGCGCGGATCGACGCTGCGGTCGCCGACTTGGCGCTTTACGAAGGGCAGCGCTTGACCAGCATCGGCGCTGCGCAGCTCCGCGAATTCAAGTTCGCCAACATTCTCGGCCAGATCGTTGAGGATTTTGTCGCGGCGGATTTATGGCCCAAAGCTGTGGATAACTTTTACGGCAAATAAGTCGGCAAAGATTTGTCGAGTCTTGGGGTTTGTGATAGTAAATTTTCACGCAGATGGACCAAGCCAATTTCGTTCACTTACACTGTCACACCGAATACAGCCTGTTAGACGGCGCCAATAAGGTCGATAAAATGTTCGAGCGCATCAAAGCGCTCGGACAGCCGGCGGTGGCGATGACCGATCATGGCAACATGTTCGGCGCCATCGAATTTTACCGCGAAGCCAAGAGCCATGGCGTCAAGCCGATCATCGGCTGCGAAATCTACGTCGCGCCGTCGAGCCGCTTCGAGCGCAAAGGCGTCGATAAGGGGCCAAAAGAATACAACAACCACCTGATCCTCCTGGCCATGAACAACGAGGGTTACCGCAATCTGTGCAAGCTGGTAACTCTGGGCTACACCGAAGGGTTCTATTACAAGCCGCGCATCGACAAGGAAATCCTCAAGCAGTTCAACGGCGGTTTGATCGCGCTTTCGGCCTGCCTGCAAGGCGAAGTGTCCTCGGCGCTCAACTCGGGCAATTACGAAAAAGCCAAATTGGCCGTCGAACAGTACGCGTCGATTTTTGGCGACCGCTATTACATCGAGATCCAAGACAACAAGCTGGCTGAGCAGGAAAAGGTCAACCGTCTGCTGGTGGAGCTGGCCAAGGACACCTCGATTCCGGTGGTCGCTACCAACGATTGCCATTACGGCGAGCGCGCCGATTACCATGCCCATGACGTTTTGCTCTGCGTCCAGACCGGCAAGACGCTCGACGACGACAACCGGCTCAAGATCGAGACCGACGAGCTTTATCTGAAGTCTGGTGACGAGATGCGCCAGGGGTTCGAATTCTGCCCCGGCGCGGTGGAACGCACCGTCGAGATCGCCAACCGCTGCAATCTGGAAATCGAATTCGGCAAGTATCATTTTCCCAACTTCACCCCGCCCAAGGAAATCAGCCTCGACGACTATTTGATCGAGCTGGCGAAAAAAGGTTTGGAAGAGCGGCTCGAAGGGGTCACCGATTTGGCCGTGCGCAAGAACTACGCCGAGCGCTTGGATTACGAACTCGGCGTGATTATCGACATGCAGTTCCCCGGCTATTTTCTGGTCGTCGCCGATTTCATCAACTACGCCAAGCAGAACGGCATTCCGGTCGGCCCTGGGCGCGGTTCTTCCGCCGGCAGCTTGGTCGCCTACGCCATGCGCATCACTGACCTCGATCCGATCCGCCATGTCTTGCTGTTCGAGCGCTTTCTCAATCCCGAACGCAAATCCATGCCCGATATCGACGTCGACTTCTGCATTCGCGGCCGCGCCCAAGTGATTCAATATGTCAAAGACAAATACGGCGCCGACCGGGTGGCGCAGATCGCGACTTTCGGAACCCTCAAAGCCAAGGCGGCGATCAAGGATGTCGGCCGGGCTTTGGGTTTTTCTTTCGCGGATGCCGATGCCGTGGCCAAACTGATACCGCCGCCCAAGCAGGGCTTTGACTATTCGCTCACCGAGGCGATGAAGATGGAACCGCGCATCGGTGAGCTGATGAAGAACGATGTGCGGGTGAAGACCTTAATGGATCACGCGCTCCGTTTGGAAGGATTGGTGCGCCACGCTTCGACTCACGCCGCCGGCGTGGTGTTGTCCAACTTGCCGCTGGTCGAGCATTGCCCGCTGTTTGTCGATAAAGAAGGCGGTCTGGTCATCCAGTACGAAATGACCTGGGTGGAAAAAATCGGCCTGGTGAAATTCGATTTCCTGGGTCTCAAAACCCTGACCTTGATTCACGACTGCATCAAGCTCATCGACGGCTCGCGCGGCGTCAAGGTCGACATCGATCATCTGGCGCTCGACGACAAGAAGACCTACAAGACGCTTTGCCAGGGCAACACCACCGGCATCTTCCAGCTGGAAAGCACCGGCATCCGCGAGATGACCGTGCGTATCCGGCCCAACTGTTTCGAAGATCTGGTCGCGATCCTGGCGCTCTACCGGCCCGGGCCGCTCGACAGCGGCATGGCGGAAGATTTCATCAACCGCAAAAGCGGCAAGGAAAAAATCAAATACCTCCACCCGCTCTTGGAGACGATCCTTAAAGACACCTACGGCGTCATCGTCTACCAGGAGCAGGTCATGCAGACGGCGCAGATTCTCGCCGGCTACTCCATGGGCGAAGCCGACCTCTTGCGCCGCGCCATGGGCAAGAAGGACCCCGAGGAGATGGCAGCCCAGCGCGAGCGCTTCGTTAGCGGCGCGGTGGCGAAAAATATCGAAGAGAAACGCGCCACCGAAATCTTCGACCAGATGGAAACCTTCGCCCGCTACGGCTTCAACAAGTCGCACTCGGCGGCCTACGCCTTGGTTTCCTACCAGACCGCTTATCTAAAAACCCATTACCCAATCGAGTTCATGGCGGCGCTGTTGACCTCGGAAATGGGCGACACCGACAAGGTGATTAAAAACCTCGCCGACTGCCGCGACAAGGACATCGTAGTGCTGGCGCCCGACGTCAACGAGAGCGGCGCCAACTTCACGCCGGTGGGGGACAAGATTCGTTTCGGATTGGCCGGGGTGAAAAACGTCGGCGAGAAAGCCGTCGAAGTGATCATCGAGAGCCGCACTAAAGACGGCCCCTTCGATTCTTTATTCGACTTTTGCCGGCGCGTCGACATGGGCGCGGTCAACCGGCGGGTGATCGAGAGCTTGATCAAGTGCGGCGCGTTTGACGCCACCCAGGTGTCGCGGGCGCGCATGACCGGCGCCTTGGACGACGCCATGAAGGGCGGCCAAGCGCACCAGCGCGATCAGGCGAGCAATCAGATCGATATTTTCTCCATGCTCGGTACGCCCACTAAGGCGGCGAAAAAAGCCAGTGAAAGCTATCCGTCGGTGACCGAATGGACCCAGACCGAAGCGCTCGCCTTCGAGAAGGAAGCTCTGGGTTTTTACATCACCGGCCATCCCCTCGACAAGTACGAACGGGTGCTGAAAAAAATTAGCAGCGGCACCATCGTGGCGTTGAAAGAACGCGCCCAGTCCGGCGAATTTCGCCTCGGCGGCGTGGTCTCGGCGTTGCGCCTGCGCAATACCAAGAAGGGCGACCGCTACGGCAGTTTTAACCTTGAGGACAAAACCGGCTTCATCGAAGTGATTGTCTGGCCGGAAGCGTATAAAAAATGCGCCGACCTGCTCGGCGCCGACGATCCGATTTACGTCAAGGGCAAGATGGAAGTGGGCGAAGACCGCGTTCAAGTAATCGCCAACGAAGTGACGGCGCTCGCCGATGCGGCGAAGAACCCCAAGAACAATGTTCCCACTACCGTCGCCGAGAAAATCGATCTCTACGTCCGCGAAGACGCGGTGTCGGCCGACGAGTTGATCGGCTTGCGCGATCTGCTGCTCGACTATCCTGGCAAGCATACCGTTTATCTGCACCTGCGCGCGCCGAGCGTCGGCGAGACCGTTATCGAACTTCCCGAGCAGGTGCGCATCGCGCCGTCCCGCGAGCTCGAAAGCGTGGTCGGCGAACGGTTCGGCATGCGCGTCAGTTTCCATTCCTTAAGCACTTGAAGTCCCTGATCTCCACCCAGCAGCCGCAGGAGAAGGCCGTGCTCATCGGCGTCGATCTGCCGTCCCACGATCATAAGCTGCCGCTCGACTACAGCTTGGAAGAGCTCCAACGGCTGGCCGAGACCGCCGGCGCCATCGTCGTGCACAAGTATTCCCAGCAGGTGCGCAGCGTCACGCCGGCGACGCTGATCGGCCGCGGCAAGGTCGACGAGATTTACGCCGGCGTGCAAGAACACCACGCCAATCTGGTCATCGTCGACGAGGATCTGACTCCGGCGCAACAGCGCAATCTGGAAAACGCCTTCAAAGTCCGCGTCGTCGACCGCAGCCAGTTGATCCTCGATATCTTCGCCAAGCGCGCGCGCAGCAACGAAGGCAAGCTGCAAGTGGAGCTAGCGCAGTTGGAATATCTGATGCCTCGGCTGACCCGTCAGTGGACCCACTTGTCGCGCTTGGGCGGCGGCATCGGCACTCGCGGGCCGGGCGAGACCCAATTGGAAGTCGACCGCCGTCGCATCCGCGAGCGCATCGGCCATTTGAAAAAGCGCCTGACCACGGTCGAACGCACGCGCAGTTTGCAGCGCCATGAACGTGGCGAAGTGCCCTTCGCCACGGTGGCCTTGGTCGGCTACACCAACGCCGGCAAGTCGACCTTGATGAACTTACTCACCCGCGCCGGGGTGTTCGTCGAGGATAAACTGTTCGCGACCCTCGACCCGACGACAAGGGCATTGCGCTTGCCCAACGGCGACAAAGTTATGATCGTCGACACCGTCGGTTTCATCAACAAGATTCCCCATTCATTGATCGAAGCGTTCAAGAGCACCTTGGAAGAGGTGAGCCGCGCCGATCTGCTCTTGCACATGGTCGATCTGGCCAATCCCTTGTACGAAGAGCAGATTCAGATTATCGAAAAAGTTCTGGGCGAGATCGGCGCCGGCGAGATCCCGACGATTCTCGTGCCCAACAAGGTCGATCTGGCCGGCTCCATGCCGCTGGCTCGGTTGAAAACCAACGGCGTCGCCCAGGTCTGTCCGATCTCGGCGTTGACCGGTACCGGCGTCGACGAGTTGCTCGCCGGCGTCGGCCAGATTCTCGATCAATCCAAAGAACGCCTCGACGTCGAGTTCACGCCGGGGCAAAGTTGGCTGGTGGCGCTGCTACGCGAGCGCGGCCGCATCGTCGAAGAGCGCTATGACGGCGAATCGATCAAGGTCAGCGCCCTGGTGACGCCCAAGCTCGCCGGACAAATCCGCAAATCCCTGCGCCAGGCCCATGCCGCTAATGGCCGCGGACTCTAGCCTTGCTCAACCTGCCCAACACCCTCACCCTGATCCGCATCCTGACCATTCCGATTTTCTTGGAATGTTTGGCTTACCATCTTTACTGGGAAGCGCTGGTGGTTTTTGCCCTGGGCGGTATCACCGATTTCTTCGACGGCCTGACCGCGCGCTGGTTAAATCAGCAGACCGCCCTGGGAGCTTATCTCGATCCGGTGGCGGATAAATTGTTAGTGATCAGTTCCTACGTCATGTTGGGGCTCATCGACGGCATCCCGGTGTGGCTGACGGTGGTGGTGGTCGTGCGCGACGCGCTGATCGTGATCGGTTACGGCGCCATTTATATCCTGGTCGAAGAAAAAATGGCCGTGCGGCCAAGCTGGATCGGCAAGTGGAGCACGACGTTTCAGTTATTTACTTTGGCGGTGGCGCTGGTGAACTTGCATGATGGGACGCTTCTGCATGCGGCTATCTTGCCGGTTTTTATCGGTTTCAGCGCCGCGGCGGCGGTGGCCTCGGGGCTGCAATATCTCTATCGGGGGCTCATTTGGCTTCAGGCGAGGGCGCCGTCGATCACTCCGCCTGGTTGACATGATGGCTTGGAATTGGTAATAAAATCGATCTCTTGCAGCATCCATTGCGACAATGCCAAGGGCCCGTAGCGGCAGCCAAAAGCTGGCCAACGAAAGTTATCAAGCGATAATACCATGCAGTCAGCGTTTGCCATTTTAGCCGCTCGCGGCCTTGTCCCTCACCCCTCGCAGGCACGTAGCTCAGTGGGAGAGCGCTTCCCTGACACGGAAGAGGTCGGCAGTTCAATCCTGCCCGTGCCTACCATTTTTTAATTTGCGGTCATGGACAGTCTTCACGTCACATTTGCTGACGGCCGTGCCGTCGACGTTCGCCCTGGTATTCGGGTGGTGGAACTCGCTGCGTCCGCTGGGGCGAAAAATCTCGTCGCCGCCAAGATCGACGGTCAGCTGGTCGACTTGAACCGCGTCCTCGACAAGGACTGCACGGTCGAGTGGGTGGCGCCCGAGAGCAAGGATGGCCTCGAGGTGCTGCGCCATTCCACTGCCCATCTGATGGCCCAGGCGGTGCAAAGTCTGTTTCCCGGCACCCAGGTGACCATCGGCCCGACCATCGACGATGGTTTTTATTACGACTTCAAAAGCGATCATGTCTTCACGCCGGAAGATCTCGAATCGATCGAAAAGCGCATGCAGGAGTTGGCCAAGGCCAATTTAAAAGTTACCCGCGAAGAGCTGCCGCGCGCTGAAGCCATCGAGTTGTTCGGGAAAATGGGCGAAGCCTATAAAGTTGAGATCATCGAAGGCATCGCCGCCGACACGGTTTCGCTCTACCGCCAGGGCGATTGGGTCGATCTCTGCCGCGGCCCCCATGTGCCGTCTACCAGCGCCATCAAAGCCTTCAAATTGACCAGCATCGCCGGCGCCTATTGGCGCGGCGATTCGCGTAATCCCCAGTTGCAGCGGATTTACGGCACCGGCTGGGCCAACAAAAAAGATCTTGAAGACTATTTAAAGCGCATCGAAGAGGCCAAGCTGCGCGATCACCGGCGCCTCGGGCCGGCGCTCGATCTGTTCTCGCTCCATCCGATCGCGCCGGGGTCGCCGTTTTTTCATCCCAAGGGCACGATCATCTACAATATTCTGATCCAGTACATGCGCGATTTGTACCAGCGCTACGGCTATTCCGAAGTGGTCACGCCGCTGATTTACAAGACCGATCTGTGGAAGACTTCCGGCCACTATGAGGCGTTTCACGACGACATGTTCTTGATGAACGTCCATGACGGCGAGTATGGCGTCAAGCCGATGAACTGCCCAGGCCATTGCTATCTGTTCGGCTCGCGCAAGTATTCCTACCGCGATCTGCCGATTCGTTTCGCCGATTTTAGCCGCCTGCACCGCTTCGAGCCCTCCGGGGTCTTGTCCGGACTCACCCGGGTGCGTTCTTTCGCCCAAGATGACGCGCATATTTACTGCACGCCAGAGCAGTTGGACGGCGAGCTCGAGCAGTTCGTGGCGATGACCAAAGAGGTCTATAAAGTATTTGGCTTTGACCGCATCGAGGTGACCTTGCAAACCCGGCCGGAGAAATTTCTCGGCCGCATCGAGTTCTGGGACGCCGCCGAGGCGGGTTTGCGGCGTTGCCTGGAGCGGTCGGGATTCACGGTCGAGGTGTTGCCCGGCGAGGGGGCTTTTTACGGCCCCAAGATCGGTTTTGATTTCCGCGATGTTTTGGAGCGTTCTTGGACCCTGGCGACGGTGCAGATCGATTGCGCCATGCCCGAGCGCTTCGGCCTCAAGTATGTCACCTCGGACGGCAGCGAGGCGGTGCCGATGATGCTGCACCGGGCGGTGCTGGGTTCCATCGAGCGTTTTATCGCGATTCTCTTAGAACACTGCGCCGGTGCCTTTCCGCTCTGGCTGGCGCCGGTGCAGTTGCGCGTGTTGACCGTCACCGACGATCATAAGGAATACGCCGGCAAGGTCGTCGAACAGTTGAAGGCCGATGGCTGGCGCGTCGAGTTCGACGGCCGTAACGAGAAGCTGGGCTTTAAAATCCGCGAGGCTCAGCTCGCCAAAGTGCCCTACGCGGTGGTGATTGGCGAGAAGGAAGTGGCGGCCGCGACCGTGGCGCCGCGCCGGCGCGGCGGCGAAAACGTCGCCCCCTTGCCGGTTTTAGAGTTCGCCAACAATCTCCGCGCCGAGGTTGCACAAGAAATGGGACAGGCATAGAAATATAGGATCATGCAGCAGTCGGTAGCCATGGAGGTGTCTTATCGCTAGGGAAGCGCGAATCAATCATCAAATTCGCGCCCGTGAAGTGCGCATCATCGGTTCCAAGGGCGAACAGCTTGGAGTGATGCCGCTACATGAGGCGCTGAAGCAGGTGGAAGCCCTGGAGCTCGACTTGGTTGAAGTCGCGCCCGACGCCCAGCCGCCGGTTTGCCGCATGATGGACTACGGCAAGTTTCGCTACGAGCAAAAGAAAAAGCAGCAGGGTCCGAAGAAGACCGTGGTCGAGATCAAGGAAGTCAAAATGGGTTCGCGCACCGACTCCCATGATATCGAGCATAAGGTGAAAAACATTCGCAAGTTCATCGACGAGGGCCAGCGGGTCAAAGTATCGGTGTTCTTTCGTGGCCGGGAGATCACCCATCCCGAATTGGGCCGGCAAATGCTGACCGGGGTGGTTGAGTTGGTTCAGGACGTCGCCAAGGTCGATATTCAGCCGCGCCTGGAAGGGCGCAACATGGCGATGTTACTGACGCCCAAGTGATTTAACAGTTCGCAGTAAACTAGAGGGAGTTAAACGTGCCGAAAATCAAGACTAACCGCGGGGCGGCAAAGCGCTTCCGGGTAACCGGCAGCGGCAAGATCAAACGCAACAAAGCTTACAAGCGCCATATCTTGTCGACTAAGGGCAAAAAACGTAAGCGCAACCTGCGCAAGGGAACCACGGTGGCGGCGGTGGAATCGAAGAACATTCGCCAGATGATTCCTTATAAATAGCCGCCAACTGAATAAACCGGGTGTGACCCGCGGCGATTCCCTATTCGCCTGCGGGGCGAAATCCGCATTGGAGAGGAGTTTTTACCGTGCCTAGAGCTAAAGGTGGAACTAAAACTAAGAAGCGTCATAAGAAAATTATGAAGCTCGCCAAGGGGTATGTCGGTGGCCGCGGCCGCCTGTACCGCTCGGCGGTGGAGACTGTCGAACGGGGCTTAGTGTTCGCGTACCGTGACCGGCGGGTCAAGAAGCGCACCTTTCGCGGCCTGTGGATCATCCGCATCGGCGCCGCCGCTAAGTTGAACGGCATGTCCTACAATCAACTGATCAGCGGACTCAAGAAGGCCAACGTCGAGATCGACCGCAAAATCCTTTCGGAAATCGCCATGCATGACATGGCTGGATTTGGCCGCCTGGCGGAAACCGCTAAAGCTCTCCTGAGCAACTAGCCGACATTCGATTCAGTGCCATGACCGATTCCCTGGAGGCTCTCCGCGGAGAGGTTCTGGAGCGCATCCAGCAAGCCAACTCCGTCAAGGAGCTCGAACAGCTGCGCGTCGAAGCGTTGGGCCGCAGCGGCTCGCTCACGCTACTTCTGCGCGGTCTGAAAGACCTGCCGGCCGAGGAACGGCCGCGCATGGGCGAGCGCTTGAACCAGTTGCGCCGCGAGCTTGAACTGGAGCTCGACGGCCATCTCGCCACGGTCAACCAAGAAGCCAAGGCCAAGGCGCTGGCCGAAGAAAAAATCGATATCACGCTGCCCGGCACGCGCTTCGAGCGCGGCCATAGCCATCCGCTGACCCTGGTGATCGACGAGATCGTCGAGATCTTTTCCACCATGGGCTTCGAGATCGCCCGCGGGCCGGATATCGAAGACGACGATCATAACTTCGAAGCGCTCAATATTCCCAAAGACCATCCGGCGCGCGACATGCAAGACACTTTCTTCGTCGCCGGCGGAAACCTACTGCGCACCCACACTTCGCCGGTGCAGATCCGCACCATGGAAAGCCGCAAGCCGCCGCTGCAAGTCATCGTGCCCGGCGCGGTCTACCGCCATGACGACGACGCCACCCACTCACCGATGTTCCACCAGGTGGAAGGCTTCATGGTCGATAGCAATATCGCTTTCTCCGACCTGAAGGGCGTACTGACCCATGTGCTGCGGCAGATTTTTCACCGCGACGCCGGCGTGCGCTTTCGGCCGAGCTTTTTCCCCTTCACCGAACCGAGCGCCGAGATCGATATCCAGTGCGTGATCTGCGGCGGTGGCGGTACCCTGCGCAACGGCCAGGTCTGCCGGGTGTGCAAAGCCAGCGGTTGGTTGGAGATCCTGGGCGCCGGCATGATCGATCCGGCGGTGTTTAAATTCGTCGGCTACGATCCCGAAGAGTTCACCGGCTTCGCCTTCGGCATGGGCGTCGAGCGCATCGCCATGCTCAAATACGGCATCGACGATATCCGGTTGTTCTTTCAAAACGATCTGCGGTTCTTACGGCAATTTAACTAAACGGAATGGCATGATGAAGTACTGGAGTGTTGGCGTGAAGGGTTTGCGAACCAATACTCCAATACTCCATCACTCCAGTACTCCAATCATATGAAATTTACCCTCAACTGGCTCAAAGAATTCGTTGATTTCGCTGGCAGCGCCGAGGAACTTTCCAAGCTCCTGACCATGGCGGGGTTGGAAGTGGAGTCGCTCGCCTCGGTGGCCGAGCCGGAAGGCGGGGGGCAAGATTGGTTGTTTGAAATCGGCGTGACGCCCAACCGCGGCGATTGTCTGGGGCTACTGGGCATCGCTAAAGAAGTTTGCGCGCTCACCGGCGCCAAGCTGCGTTTCCCGGCGGTTCAAGCGAGCAAGAAAGATCCGGCCATCGGCAAACGCATCGCCATCAAGATCGAAGATCTCGATCAATGCGCGCGCTATTCGGCGCGCATCGTCGATAACCTCACCATCGGCCCGGCGCCGGCCTGGATGCGCTTTCGCCTGGAATCCTGCGGCATCCGCGCCATCAACAACATCGTCGATGCCACCAACTACGTCATGCTGGAGACTGGCCAGCCGCTCCACGCCTTCGATTTGGCCAAGCTTTCGGCCAAGCAGATTAACGTCCGTAGCGCCGGCGCGACCGGCCAGTTCACCACCCTGGACGGCGTCGAGCGCGAATTGGTCCATGAAGACCTGCTGATTTGCGACGGCACCACGCCGGTGGCGCTGGCCGGCGTCATGGGCGGTCTCAATTCGGAAGTGAGCGCCACCACCCAGTCGATCCTGCTCGAGAGCGCCAACTTCGCGCCGGCGACGATCCGGCGCACCGCCAAGCGTTTGGCTTTGCACAGCGAAGCGTCGCATCGTTTCGAGCGCGGCGTCGATCCCGAGGGAACCTTCCGCGCCCTCGACCGCGCCGTGCAACTGATTGTCGATAGCGCCGGCGGCCAAGCGTCCAGCGGCAGCGCCGATTGCTACCCGAAAAAAATCGCAGCGATTAAGATTACCTTGCGCCAAGCGCGCATCGCCAAGCTACTTGGCATCGCCATCGAGCTCAAGCGCGCCGAGACCTTACTGCGCTCGCTCGGCTTGAAGACCACCCGGCAAGCCAAGCAGTTAAACGTCGTCGTGCCGACCAGCCGTCCCGACCTCACCCGTGAGATCGATCTGATCGAAGAGCTGGCGCGCCTGCATGGATACGACAACATCCCGACCACGTTGCCGCTCCTCCGTCCCACCGGCGGGGCTATGGACTACCGGCTCGCCAGCGAGCGCAAGCTGCGCAATTTTTTCACCGGCGCCGGCCTGGTCGAAGCGATCAATTTACCGTTCATCGCCGAGGCGCTGAACGAACTCTTCACCGGACTTTGGCAGGGTGAGCCGGGCGCGGTGCCGCTGGTCAATCCGTTGGCCAAGGAATTTGGCGCCATGCGCCGCAGTCTGCTGCCCGGACTGGTCGACAACCTGCGGGTCAATTTGGCCCAGCGCACGGCGAGCTTTCACGCCTATCACTTGGGCAAAGTGTTTCGCCGTGGCGCCGACGGCGGCACGGAAGAGCGCTTGTGCGTCGGCGCCATCATGCATGGCCCGCCGGCGCTCCATGGCCTGCGCGGTGCTGACCAGGCGCCGCTCGATTTTCTCCAATGCAAAGGTGTCGTCGAAGGGCTGCTGGAGCTCTTTGGCGTGCAAAATTTAGTTTCCTGGCGGCCCCTCGCGAGCGCGGTTTTACACCCTGGACGGAGCGCCGAATTGACTCTCGATGGCGCGCCTCTCGGACTGCTCGGCCAGCTCCATCCGGATGTCGCCGAGCGCCTGGAAGTGCCGCAAGTTTATGTATTTGAACTTGACTTCGAGAAAGTGCATCAGTATGCTCCGCGGCGAATGACGATGCGCCCGCTGGGAAAATTTCCGGCCATCGAACGGGACTTTGCCATCGTCGTCGAGCGCGATTTCGCGGCCCGTCGCATCATCGACTGGATTGACGGTCTCGCCGATCCCTTAATCGAATTTGTCCGCGTGTTCGACCAATATATCGGCGCGCCGATCCCAGAGGGCAAAAAAAGTTTGGCCTACAAGATTTCTTATCGCGCCGAAGATCGCACGCTCACCGATGGCGAGGTCAATCCCTTGCATCAAAGCGTGATCGACCGCATCGGCAATGATTTCGGCGCCCAACGGCGCAGCTAAGGGCAACCAGCCGCGACTACAGCGAGGAGGTGGAACATGACCAAAGCGGAAATCATCACGCGGATCTACGAGAAGGTGGGTTTTTCGAAAAAGGATGCCACCGATGTCGTCGAAGCGACTTTCGATATCATCAAGGGCTGTCTCGAGAAGGGCGACAAAGTAAAAATCTCCGGCTTCGGTAATTTCGTCGTCAATACCAAACGGCCGCGCAAAGGCCGTAACCCGCAGACCGGCGATGAAATCATCATCGACGGCCGCAAAGTGCTCACCTTCAAAGCCAGTCAGATCATGAAAAAGAGCCTCAATACCATGGGCTCGTCGTCGGCGATCGGCGCCCCGGACGCGCCGGCTTCGGAATAGGACGAGGCCATGACGCCCATCCTGCCGGAGAAGATATATTTCAAGATCGGCGAGGTCAGCGAGATCGTCGGCGTCGAGCCTTACGTCTTGCGCTATTGGGAAACCGAGTTCGAACTGCTTAGGCCGTCCAAGGCGCCGTCCAAACACCGGCTCTACAAAAAACGCGATGTCGAGCTTTTGCTCGACATCAAGCGGCTGCTCTACACCGAAGGTTTCACCATCGAAGGGGCACGCAAGAAACTCCGAGAAGTAAAAAAAGAAGAAAAAGACCAGCTCAAGTTGCCGCTGGTCGACCAGAAGTACCGGAGCGCCTTGATCAAAGTTAAAAAAGATCTCGAAGCGCTGCGCAAGTTGCTGGCGTAACGCAGAATCGCCGCCATGCCCGGTAGGGCGCCGCCGCTAACTAAATTGATTTAGCCAAACCGGAGTGTTAAATTCCGCCTGCAATCGATCCCTTGTCGGGGCGTGGCGCAGCCTGGTAGCGCGCACGCTTGGGGTGCGTGAGGTCGCCGGTTCAAATCCGGCCGCCCCGACCATTTTCCCACCACTTGGAAACTCGCTTTAGTGCCGCTGGGACGATCTCCGATCTCCCATGACGATTTGGGTAAACTTGACAGGAACGACGGCGGCGGTTTACAAGTGAAGACGCCGGTGACATTTTTGTCGTAAAACTTCCCACCGCGGTGACGATGGGCGAAGGCGGTAACCGTCGATGAGCAGCCCTGCAATAAACAACGGTGAATCAGTCGAGCGCCTGATGGACATCATTCTCCAGATGCGCATGAATCTGGGGCATATCAATGAAACCCTGCAGCAGCAGACCTTTGAGATCCGCCAGCAGTTGGGCGCGGTGTTCGAAGAGCAGAAACGCGGCTTGGAAAAAGCTCTGAGCGAGATCGATGCCAAGCTGCTCGAATGTTCTACGTCGCTGCAAGATTATCAGCGCCTTTACGGCTCACTAGCGGCGATGCGCGACAAACTGGTGCAATTGGGCGGCGACCCAAGCGCTCTGCCGGAGTCGTTGGGCACCGCGCCGATGGAAGAAGTGCTGCTCGCCCGGCTGCGCCTGCTGCGCGATCTCGGTAAGCTGTAAAATTTTTTCCTCTCAATCCGCTAAGCATCCGCACTTAACTAGCAAGTCGCCCCGCAGCTGTGCTAAATTCGCCCGGTGAATGCGCCGGCGCCGCGTTCCTTTTCACACCATCGAGCTGGCAGTGACAACCTCAGTGAAGAATCCCGAACCGATCGCACATGATTTTGCCTGGGCCAGAGAGCGCATGGTTCAGGAGCAGCTCATCGCCCGCGGCATCGCCGACCCGCGGGTGATCGTCGCGGTGCGCAAGATTCCGCGCCATGTGTTCGTCGACCCGGGCATCGTCAACCGCGCCTATGACGACAGCGCGCTGCCGATCGGCGACAAGCAGACCCTGTCGCAACCCTACATGTCGGCGCGCATGAGCGAGGGGCTGCGCCTGGTGGGCGGCGAAAAAGTCCTCGAGATCGGCACCGGTTCGGGTTTTCAAACCGCGCTGTTGGCCGAGCTCTGTTTCAATGTTTTCTCCGTCGAGAAAATCCGCGCGCTGTCGCGCCGGGCCCGCGCGCTGCTTGACCAGCTCGATTACCACAACATCGCGCTCCATGTCGGCGACGGGACTATTGGCTGGTCCGAGCACGCGCCCTATCACGCGATCATCGTCACCGCCGGCGCGCCCATGGCGCCCCAGCCGCTGCTCGATCAATTGGCGGTCGGTGGCCGTTTGGTGATCCCCATCGGCGACGAGCAGGGACAAACCCTGATGCGCTTGACGCGCACCCGCAACGGTTTCAAGAAAGAGTCCTTGGGCGAATGCAAGTTCGTCAAGCTGCTCGGTAAATACGGCTGGCGCGAATAACCTTGCCGGCAGGCGCTGTTCCGTTACGGTTCGGGTTAGCAGTGTTGTGATTTTTGTTCCCCGCCGCGATGCGCATGCCATGACTATCTGGACAAAATCGGTTTGGCTCAGCCTGGCGATTTTTTTCTTGGCCGGTTGTTCGTGGTTTCGCAGCAGCCCGCCGCCGCCGCAGGCAACCAGGCTGGCGACGGGAATCTATCATGTGGTCAAAGCCGGGGAAAATCTTTACCGCATCGGCAAAGCCTACGATGTGTCTTTCGACGAACTCGCCAAAGCCAATCGGTTGAAGGACCCGAGCCAAATTTATGTCGGCCAGCGGATTCTAATTCCCGGCGCCACCCGCGCCCTTCCGGTGGATACCATCGCGCCGGTGGAGGCAGCGCCAGTAGCGCGCACGCCGCCGGCGCCGCTGGAAACCAACGGCGAACCGCTCCTGTGGCCGGTGCGTGGCGCGATCAATTCTCCCTACGGCGCCCGCGGCGCCAGTTTTCACGACGGCATCGATATCGCGGCGCCGGAGGGCACGCCGATTCAAGCCATCGAGCGCGGCGAAGTGATTTATGCCGATCAATTGCGCGGCTACGGCAACATCGTCATCGTCCGCCATCCCGGCGGCATCACTTCGGTGTACGCTCATAACCAGATCAATCTGGTGCGCGAAGGGCAGCAGGTCAGCAAAGGTGAAGTGATCGCCAAGGTCGGCAGCACCGGCCGGGTCACCGGGCCGCACCTGCACTTGGAAATCCGCAAAAACAACGCCGCCCAGGACCCGCTGCGCTACCTGCCGCAGTTGTGCTGCCAAAACGCTTCCGATAATGTGGCGCCGAAAGATTAGAGGTTTTACCGATGAAAGAGTTAGCGAAGATTCGTAACGATGTAGTCGGCAGTTTACTGCGGCCGGCGGCGCTCAAAGCGGCGCGGCAGCAGTACGATGAAGGTAAGTTGACGCTGGAGCAGTTGCGCGCGCTCGAAGATCGCGCGATTCGCGACGCGGTCAAGTTGCAAGAAGATTTGGGTCTATCCGTGGTCACTGACGGCGAATACCGCCGGCTCAACTTTCAAGACAGCTTCGGCGAATCGGTGACCGGCTACGACGCCGGTAAGCCGAGTCTGGAGCTGTACGAAAAGCGCGTCGAGGGCAGCAGCCCCGGACAGCGCTGGGAAATCCCCGACCAGGGCGAGCAGAAGGGCACGGCGGTGGCGCAGCGCCGGCCGGTGCTCACCAAGCTCGGCCTGGCGCGCAACGTGCCGGCGGAAGAGTTTCGCTTCTTAAAACAGGTCGCCGCCAAGCCCGGCAAGGTCGCCTTGATCGGCCCGGACCGAATCTCCCAGCGCTTCGACTGGCAAAAATCCACCGCGGTTTATTCTGGACTCGACGAGTTCGTTAACGATGTCGTGAAAGTCGAGCGCGAAATTATTGCTGGACTCGTGCAAGCCGGTTGCCGCTATGTGCAGATCGACGCGCCGGGCTACACCGCCTACGTCGACAAGCCGTCGCTCGACGCCATGCGCGCGCGTGGCGAAGATCCCAAGGAGAATTTCAGCCGCTCGCTCAAAGCCGACAACGCCGTGCTCGCCGGCTTCGACGATATCACTTTCGGAATACACCTGTGCCGCGGCAACCAGCGCAGCATGTGGCATCGCGAAGGCAGCTACGACGAGATCGCCGAACGGCTGCTCAACGAACTCAATCACGACCGTTTTCTCTTCGAATACGACACGCCGCGCGCCGGCGGCTTCGAGCCGCTGCGCTTTTTGCCCAAGGGCAAAGTCATCGTGCTCGGACTGGTCAGCACCAAGGTCACCGAGATGGAAACCGTCGACGGTCTCAAACGACGCATCGACGAAGCGGCCAAATACGCGCCGCTCGATCAAATCGCCATCAGCCCGCAGTGCGGATTCTCTTCTGATGTAGTCGGCAATCTGATCAGCGACGACGATCAAAAGCGCAAGCTCGAAATCGTTGTTGAGACCGCGCGGCAGGTTTGGGGTTAGGCCTCGTCGGGCGAGGCATGGCGGATTTCAAATTTCAGATTCCATATTTCACGGATTGAACGGTTGGTGGCGGCGGCGCCGGGATCGGCGAAGCGAGAACTGTTGATCGAGAGGCGAGGATAGTTAATACGCAGTCCTGACCTACACCTCAATGCGCTTGGGTGAGAATCTAACGCTTGTGCAGCCCAAGTTTCTCGAATAGCATTCGGTTTCGACGCTTGGCATCTCCCACCAATTTGTCGTACGAAATAATCTCGACGTATCCGTTGCCTTCCGGGAGTGTGACAAAGAATCCTTCGTTATCAGCGGTCCTGTGATATCGCATAGAGACCTGTTTCCGAAGACTCGGCATGAGATCGGCGATCAGATAACCTGTATAGCGCAAGTGCGCCGGGTTGACCGGCCTGCCATCGATATCCGTAACGTCGCCTTGGTCGATTTCAACGAACCGTTGAATGATCTGGTCAGCCGGATCCTTATCATAGTCGTCGCGGCCTGGACGTTTGAATTCGACTATGACTACGCCGCCGCCTGGAAGGTTGTTCGGTTCCGCTACGCCGATCGGTGTGTCATAGAAGAAAGCCAAGATGTCCGGCTCCTTACCGGATGTCGCCTCCAGCCCCACTACCTTGTTTAGCTTCTTGTCCGATACCAGGAGCGTATGAAAACACAGCCGCTCGTCGATCAGCCACAGGTTCTGCTGGTCGAGGAAGACATCCTTGGATGACACTCCCATCGGGAAAATCATTTTGTGCAGCACCTTCTCGAAAGGATATTTAGAGTCGGCCTGGACGCGCTTGAGACTTTGGTCGATTAAATCGAGAATTGTGCGCCTATGAGCAACGTAATCGGCTAGCTTGGCCTTGCCGACATCGTTCATCTGCTCCATCAACGTCTTGATACGTTCCTGGTACTGGTCAAAAGACTCCTTTTCAATCAGCGCGGCGACATGCCTTTCCTCCTTACGCATGCCGTCTTCTATCTCACGGCGGATGTGGAGAAGGGCCTCGTCGAGTTGTTCGTCCTTGAGACCCGGCTGAACCCGTTGTTCTAGAAGTGACCGATATCTCTCATTAGTCAGCACTCTGTATTCAGGAGCCTGTTCGACGAAGCGCTCGACCTGCGCAATCTTCTCCTCGTTAGTGGTTTTCAGATCGGCGGTAAGGACGCTTCGGAGCGCATCCGCGAGCGCTTTATTGAAATCCCGTCGAGACACCAACGATGCCTCCAACTCAGGCTCGTCCTCCGACTGGAAAGCAATCTGCGTACGTTCCTGGTTCGCGTTGGCGTCAAGATACTCTCCGGTTATGAGGACAATAAGCGTGTATGCCTCTTGGTTTTCGTCTACAAGACGATCTGGCAACTCGGGTAGCATATCCCTCAATTTTGCGGCCGTAACCTCACGACCGTTCGCGCACAGATGATAATCGTGCCGTGCGCGCCCATCCCTGTGGCGGTACGCTTGCAACGCAAAGACATGTCCAACCACATCGAAGAACTTCTCTTCGATGTGCGGCTGGACCGAAGATTGGAAGAGAGACTTGAGGTCGACAGAGGCGTGTCCTGGATATTCGAGCGAGATCGGGGGACACAATCTTGCGGCAAAGCGAATTAGGAAATGGGCAATGATACGCTTGGCCAGGATTTCAGGATCCAAAGGCCATGCCCCGCGGTAGCGATCAGTAAGTCCCCGCACGGTCAGAGTTGTCCCTGTGGGGGCATCGCTCAGCTTGGTCACGTCGGCCCCATGAAGTTCCTTCGCTATTGAAAATCCGAAATTCCGAGAAAAATGCTTGCCATCCTTCTCAAAAACGCTGCACACCTCACAAGTCGCAAACACCTTAAGAAAAGTGAATCGTCCGACTCCCTTTCCGCCGACCTTAACCTTAGACAAAGTATAGGCTTCCCCGAACGATGCCGTATTACTGTCAGTGAATCCGACCCCGTCATCGGAGATTTCAAACCCGTCGATCGATGCCGCTTGATCTCCGGCTCGGCTGAAGAGATCGTCCGAACCCAGCAGACGGATACGAATGGAACCGCCTGCGGAATTTCCGTGTTTTTCCTCTATGGCGTCCATCGAGTTCGAGATCGCCTCGAATAACGGCATTACACCTCGAGATGGCGTCAGTTCGAGACGATCAACTAATCCACGTATATTTGTAAGCATGGGGCCATGTACCTTTTTGCGAGCAGCCTAATCATTGAGGGTCGTGCCTTGCCTTTTGACCGTTGGTGACCGCCCTAGATCGTTCCCGGAATCACAACCTCAATGTCATTGTTGAGAGCGGTAAAATCACGGCCGTTGAAGGTTAACACGGTCGTGGCTTTGCCTTGCTCGGCGCAGGCGCCGATTACCGCGTCGTAGGTTCGTCCACCGGCCACGCTGTTTTTTGACGCGGGTCGCAATAAAGTTTCGTACGATTTTGCGTTGAGCGCGATGATCTTTGCTATCTTAAGGAAGTTATTTCCCAGCAGTGTCATCGCGGTTTGCGGTGACACACGATGTGGCGGCGGAAGGCGGGTAAGAACCGCATACGCCTCAACCAATGCCGGAGCCGCGACGATCATTTTGGCTCGTCCGGCGAGCCGCGTCTGGATTTCGTTTGCGGCGGCCTCATGATGTTCATGCCATGAGCAGACGGCCGCGATCATGCAGCTGGTATCCGGCAGAAATGCGGGCGGCATTGTTTAGCCGGAAGCGCCTGAGCGTTCTTTGCGGAGCGCTTTACGAGTCCGCTCGACCGTCGCCGTCGAAAGACGCGGAGCATCTTTAGTGGGAACGGCCACTAATAATCGCCCCTTCCTTTCGAGTTTGACCGCTAATGGAGCCGGCGTAATGGCGATGGCACCCTTTTCCCAACGGACCTCAAGCGGCATTCCCGGCTTGATCCCAGAGTCGCGACGAACATGTTTGGGAATCACCAACCGTCCGGCGTGATCGATGGTTGTTTTCATGGGAGAGAAATTACCATTTGCTTGGCTGCCTGCCAAGACAGCAAAGCGACCGGCCGCGCGCCGATTTGACACGACCCAAGACAAGGTTGACTTATCCCATCTGCTCCATCGCCGACTTCTTAAACTCCGTTCGCATTTTCGACTGCAATGGGTACAGTGGGGCCAGCTCATCCGCCCCCTAACTTTCCTGCCGAGTCGGCCAATGCGGGGTGGAGTGATTGAATCTTGCGCCACGTCACTTGGCGGTGAAGCGATAGTCGGCATACCTAATCTAACGAGTTGACTAGAAAACTAAACCGCAGATAATAGATGCCAGTTCAGATAGGGTAGAAAAACGATGAAAACCGCCACGGTGCTAAAACTCAAAGCCGCGCTCGGCGATTATCTAAAATCGGTCAAGGCGGGCGAGGAAGTTACCATCACCGAGCGCGGCCGGCCCATCGCTAAACTCACTCCGGCAAAAAATCACCAAGTCTCCAGTGATCGCTTGGCGGCGATGGAAAAACGCGGTCTGATCAAGCTCGGCTCGGGCAAGTTGCCGAAGGGGTTTTGGAAACTGCCGCGGCCCAAAGATCCTAAGGGCTTGGTTGCCAAGACTGTAATTCAAGAACGGGAACAAGGCTGGTGAAGTTCTGGGACACCTCTGCAATCGTCCCGCTCTGCGTTGCTGAGCCCGCTTCGGCAACCGTCAAATCAATTCTCAGCCAGGATTCCTCGATCGTAGTTTGGTGGGGAACCCGAACCGAGTGTATTTCGGCCCTCATGCGTCAGCGCCGTGAAGGAGGCTTGTCCTTGCAAAGTGAACGACAGGCGCGTCACTTATTGCGGCTGCTTGCGGATAGCTGGAGCGAAGTCCAGCCGAGCGATTTACTGCGGGCCACAGCGGACGGTCTCCTGGCGGCCCATTCACTGCGAGCCGCTGACGCTTTCCAGCTCGCGGCCGCGTTGCAGTGGTGTCAAAGGCGCACGACGGACAAAGAGTTGGCAACGTTCGATATTCGTATGCGCGAGGTGGCGCGGAACGAGGGGTTCACCATCCTGCCGGTCAAAATACGCTGATCGAAAATTCCCAGCATTGCAGCGATTCTCTCTCGCTCGGAATCTTGCCGCCCCACAACATCTATGATACCTCACAGCCATGAGTGACGATATCACCAGCATCCGCAACGCGATCCGCGACATTCCGGATTTCCCCAAGCCGGGAATTATTTTTAAAGACATTATGCCATTACTCAGCAACGGGCCGTTGTTTGGCAAGACCATCGACTTGATCGCTGAGCGTTACCGCGGCCAGAAGATCGATACCGTGTTGGGCATCGAATCGCGCGGGTTTATTTTTGGCTCGGCGCTGGCCTACAAGCTGGGCGCGGGGTTTAGCGTGGTGCGCAAGCCGGGCAAGCTGCCCTACGATACCCATAGCGCGAGCTACGAACTGGAGTACGGCAAGGATACCTTGGAGATCCATGTCGATGCGGTCGCGCCTAACTCGCGGGTGGTGATCGCCGACGACTTGATCGCTACCGGCGGCACCGCGGCGGCGACTGCTGAGCTGGTGTCGAAACTCGGCGCCACGGTGGTCGAATGCGCTTTCGTGATCGAACTGAGCTTCCTCAACGGCCGCGCGAAGCTTGTCCCGCACAAAGTCTTTTCAGTCCTCCAGTACGACTCCGAGTAGGGTGGCAAATCTCTGTTTTTGCAGCGTTTCCATTCCTTGACTTCACTCGCCATTGGACTATAAGTTGATGGCAACCAGCGGCGATGGCCGCGGGGATTTTTCATTATTCATTCATTCTTAGGACCGATCGATGAAACGTATTGAACAGATGTCGCTCTGGGAGCGATTGTATTTCCCCGAAGTGTTTCGCGGCTTGATTCTCACCGGGTCGCGTTTCTGGCGCAACCTGACGATTCACGTGCTGCAAAAGTTCGGTCTGGCCAAGCAGTCCAGCGCCTCGGTGACGGTGCAGTACCCCGAAGAGAAGTGGACCTACCCAGACACCTATCGCGGCCGCCACCGGCTGACGTTGAAGCTCGACGACACCGTGCAGTGCACCGCTTGTTATCTGTGCGCCACCGCCTGCCCGGCCGAGTGCATTTACATCGAAGCCGGCGAGTACGCCGACAAGTCGGTGGAAAAATTTCCCATCCGCTACGAGATCGATACGCTGCGCTGCATTTACTGCGGCTACTGCGTCGAGGCTTGTCCGTGCGACGCGATTCGCATGGACTCGGGAACCCATCCGGGCAATTTGGGCTTCAACCGCCAAGCCTTCGTCGAGACCAAGGAAGTGTTGATGCAGCGGTCCAAGGACTTGGCCGAAAAGGGCAAAGCTGGACTTTACGAAACATACGTCAAACCCTATCGCCACGTCTGAGGACGGCGGCGATTTTCCCAGCCGAAGGAGGCAAGATCATGGCAAACACGCAAGCGCCGAACGGAACCAAGCCAGTCGAGCTAACCACCAAGCCGCTGCCGGCATCGCACAAAGTTTACGTCCATAGTCATCATCGTCCCGACATCAGCGTCGCCATGCGCGCGGTGGTGTTGTCCAACGCCGCCAACGGTCATGGTAACGGCAACGGTCACGCCGAGCATGCCAACGCGCCGCTCATGATCTACGATACCTCCGGACCTTACACCGATCCCAATACCGAGACCGATATCCGCCAGGGTTTGAAACCGCTGCGCATAGATTGGATTCGCGGCCGCGGCGATGTCGAGGAGCTGGCGGGTTCGAGTTATCGAGCGCCAGCCGTGAAAAATGGTAAAGCGAACGATCCGCAAACCGAGCGTTTCCCCGATGCCGCGCGCCGGCCGATCCTGCGCGCCAAGCCGGGCTGCAACGTGTCGCAGATGCATTACGCGCGTAAGGGCATCGTCACCCCGGAAATGGAATACGTCGCGATCCGGGAAAATCTCGGCCGGCAGAAAGCCTACGAGAGTAACGGCAACGGCCGCACCCACGTCGGCTATAGTTTCGGCGCGGCGATCCCGAAATACGTCACGCCGGAATTTGTCCGCGATGAAGTGGCGCGCGGCCGGGCGATCATTCCGTCCAACATCAATCACCCGGAAAGCGAGCCGATGATCATCGGCCGTAATTTCCTGGTTAAAATCAACGCCAACATCGGCAATTCCGCGGTCGCCTCGTCCATCGAAGAGGAAGTCGAAAAGATGATCTGGGCGACGCGCTGGGGCGGCGACACGGTGATGGATCTGTCCACCGGCATGGATATCCATGAAACCCGCGAATGGATTTTGCGCAACTCGCCGGTGCCCATCGGCACGGTGCCGATCTACCAGGCGCTAGAAAAAGTCGACGGCAAGGCCGAGGAGCTGACTTGGGAACTATTTCGGGACACTTTGATCGAGCAAGCCGAGCAGGGTGTGTCCTATTTCACGATTCATGCCGGCGTGCTGTTGCGCTACGTGCCGCTCACCGCCAAGCGCGTCACCGGCATCGTCTCGCGCGGCGGTTCGATCATGGCCAAGTGGTGCTTGGCCCATCACAAGGAAAATTTTCTCTACACCCACTTCGAAGACATCAATGAAATCATGAGAGCCTATGACGTCGCCTATTCGCTGGGCGACGGCCTGCGCCCCGGCTGCATTGCCGACGCCAACGACGAAGCGCAGTTCGGCGAGTTGGAAACTCTGGGCGAGCTGACCGAGATCGCTTGGAAGCAGGATGTCCAGGTGATGATCGAGGGGCCGGGCCATGTGCCGATGAACATGATTCACGAGAACATGACCAAGCAGTTGGAGACCTGCCACGAAGCGCCGTTTTATACTTTAGGTCCGCTGACCACCGACATCGCGCCGGGCTACGATCACATCACCAGCGCCATCGGCGCGGCGATGATCGGCTGGTACGGCACGGCGATGCTGTGCTACGTGACGCCGAAGGAACATCTGGGCCTGCCGGACAAGAAAGACGTCAAGGACGGCGTCATCGCTTACAAGATCGCCGCCCATGCCGCCGACTTGGCCAAGGGCCATCCGGGCGCCCAGGAGCGCGACAACGCGCTCAGCCAAGCGCGCTTCGAGTTCCGCTGGGAAGATCAGTTTAACCTGAGCCTCGATCCCGAAACCGCCCGCGAGTTTCACGACGAGACTTTGCCCGCCCAGGGCGCCAAGGTGGCGCATTTCTGCTCCATGTGCGGACCGCATTTCTGCTCGATGAAGATTACTCAGGACGTGCGCGACTACGCGGCGCAGTTGGGTGTCCAGGAAGAAGCCGCGCTGGCCGCCGGCATGAAGGAAAAAGCCGAGGAGTTCAATAAATCCGGCGGCAAGATTTATCAGGAAGTCGGCGCCACGGCTGGCGCCGAAAGCGCGCCGGTGGCGATGCGCGCGGCGGCGAAAGACTGAACGCCGGCAAGATCGATTCATCGAAGCACTGGCCGCCCCTACGGGCGGCCAGTTTAGTTTTGCAGCTATTTCCATGCCGCGCCGCAACCGTCAACCGCCAACCCGGGTGCTTGTCTACGGTTTCGGGCCGTACCGCAAATTCACCGAGAATATCACTTCGCAGGTCATCGATTCCCTGGCGCCGCGGCCAGGGTTGCGCAAGCTAGTTTTTCCGGTGCGCTTTCAGCGCCGGCAATTTATAGATGCCCTGGGTGAGCCGATGCCGCTGGTGGTGTTGGGCTTGGGCCAAAGCGCGCGGCCGCGCATCGAAGTAGAGACCCGAGCGATCAACCGGCGCCGCGCTGACAAGTCCAAAGTCGCCCAGCCGATTTGCGCCGCCGGCGAACCTTGGCTGCCGACGACCATGCCGCTCTACGTCACCCGGCCAGCGGCGAAGTCGATCAACGCCGGCGATTACGTCTGCAACTATTCGATGTATGTGATGCTGGAGGAGCTCGAGCGCCAAGCTGACTCCACCCGCTTCGGCTTCATCCACATTCCCTTCGACCACGACCTGCCCGCCGCCTGCCGCTACGTCGAGCGGGTGGTGCGGCAGTGCTTTGACCTCGCCGACAAATTGGAATCGGACCGCGTCGCCAAGCGGTCAGGCGGTTAAGCGGCGCGGTGCATTGCGAAAGATGATCAGCGAGAAGACGCTGCGAGTTTATGGATTGGCGGCCTCGGCATGCAATCTAATGCCGAGGGCACTAACAACTTTTAAAATCGTGTCGAAATCCGGACTTCGTTCGCCGGACAGCGCCTTGTAGAGGCTCTCCCTCGACAACCCGGCATCCCGCGCTACTTGGCTCATTCCCTTGGCGCGCGCGATATCGCCAAGCGCCTTGGCAATAAAGCTGGCATCGCCGTTGGCTTCTTCCAGGCAAGCTTCAAGATAAGCGGCCATTTCTTCCGGATTGCGTAGGTGTTCGGCAACATCGTAGCGGGTAGTTTTTGTTTTTCCCATCTTGAGACTCCTAAAGATTACGGGCCAAGCTCAAGGCAGTCTTGATATCAGCGGTTTGAGTGCTCTTGTCACCACCGGCTAGCAAGACCACGATTTCTTGTCCGATCTTTTTGTAATACACCCGGTAACCAGGTCCGTAGTCGATCCGCAATTCTGAAACGCCTTCGCCGACCGGCCGAACATCGCCGGGATTACCCAGCGCTAGACGTTCGATCCTGGCTTGTAGTCTTGCTCTTGCGCGAATGTCTCTTAACCCGTCAAGCCAACGAATGAAGGTTTCGGTCTTGCGAATTTCCAACACGATCGAGTGTAGCCTAGCGGCTACGATGTGTCAAATGAACAGCTTGGTGCAGGTTGCTGCTTGATGAAAGATCCGCTGTTTAGTGGTCCGGTTCGACGGGAGAGCGGAGGGGAGAGGTGCGTTGCCGCGTCGCTCGCTCGAACTCCAAGCAATTGGCGTCGGCGCACACTTTAGGGCACGAGTCGGAAGGCTCAGATAGCTGAGGATTTTGATGATCACCGGCGGATCTTCGGTCTTCGATGGCGGCGATGATCTGCATTCGGAATGATAGGCGAGTTATAAAGGTCCGAGCTTATGGCTGTTTGATTTCGCGCTGCGCGCGGCGACCGTGCTAGTTGCCGAGATGCTGCGCCAGGTAGCGCGTGGCGCCGCTGGTCAGCTTGACGTTGGCTTTCCGCGCGCCAGCGCCCACTTGATCATGGGGCCGCTCAACGCGGCGGTACCGACCGCGGTGATGACAAGGGCGACGAAGACGGTTTCGTTGATCAACTTATGCTCGAGGGCGAGAAAGGCCAGGATGATTTCCATGGCGCCGCGGGCGTTCAAGCCGAAGCCGACCGCCATGGCCTCGTCACGCTTCATACCGCCCAGCAGGCCGCCCAAGGTGCCGCCGATGATCTTGCCGGCGCAGGCGACGGCAAACATGCCGACCACTAGGGCGAGGTCGAAGTCGCGGACGAAGTTCGCGCGCATACCCATGGACGCGAAAAAGATCGGCGCGAAAATATAGAGGACGAAATTGTGGAGTGCCGTGTGCGTCCTTCGCTTCACCTCTTCGGTTTCGCCGAGCATGACGCCGGCGAGGAAGGCGCCGAAGATCGCGTGAATCCCAATCCATTGAGTGATCCCAGCGCAGAGGAAGGCGAGCAGGGCGGCGAAGCCGAGAATCCCTTCCGGCGGCAAGCGCTGGACGTGAAACATGACGAAGAGTCGGGCCACCAGTTGGCGCCCCACGGTCAAGCAGACGAGCGTAAAGCCGATTGTCAGTAGAATGATCACCGTGATCGACTTGCTGGCGATGCCGCTGCCAGTGACGCTTAAAATGATCGCGAAGAAAATCCAGCCGACCAGGTCGTTGATCACCGCGGCGCCGAGGATGATGTTGCCGATGGGCTTACGCATGAGGTCCAAGTCGATGAGGATCTTGGCGATGACCGGAATCGCGGAAACCGACATGGCGGTGCCGATGAACAGCGCGAAGATCCACTTCCGCGCCGGATTGACCAAATGCTCGGCGGCGATATTGAGAGCGAAAACGAAACCTAATGCGAAGGGCACGACGAGGGCGAGGAAGCTGGTCCAAAGTACCGCGCGGCCCTGGCGATGGAGCGAGGCGAGATTGACTTCAGTACCGGCGAGCAAGAGAAAGAAGATGCTACCAAGCCATGCGGTATTGCCGAGGAGCTGGGACTGCGGCGCGGGGAGAAACGCCTGCCATAACTCTGGCGCAAACGTTCCCAGCACTGAAGGACCGAGGATCACTCCGCCGAGGATTTCGCCGACGATGGTGGGCTGGCCGATACGGCGAAACAATTCGCCGAGCCCGAGGGTCAAAGACAAGACGACAAAAAGCTGAAACAGGAACAGGGTGAAATCATGCTCGGATGGGAAACTCATTCAAACCTCGTCGACTCGCCCGGAGGAAGTAGGCCGCGGGTTTAGTTTCCCATCAATCGCCTGAGCGCTTCGGAATATTTCTCCTGGGTTTTCTTAACGATCTCCGGCGGCAGTTCTGGCGCCGGCGGTTTCATGTTCCAATTCAAGCTGAGCAGATAGTCGCGCACGAACTGTTTGTCGAAGCTGTCGGGGGTCTTGCCGGGTTGGTAGCCGTCCATGGGCCAGAAGCGGGAGGAGTCGGGGGTTAGCACTTCGTCGATGAGTAGGATGTCATCGCCTTCCATGCCGAATTCAAATTTCGTATCGGCGATGATGATGCCCTTGGTCTCCGCTAGTGCTCGGGCGCGCTGGTAGATCGCGATGGTGGCGGCGCGCATTTTTTCGGCTTTGACCTTCCCGACTCTCGCCACCATCTCGTCGAAGCTGATGTTGATGTCGTGATCACCGACGGCGGCTTTGGTCGACGGCGTGAAGATCGGTTGGTCGAGGCGCGCGGCTTCGACCAAGCCTTGGGGCAGGGCGATGCCGCACACCGCGCCGGTTTTTTGATAATCCTTCCAGCCCGAGCCGGTGATGTAGCCGCGCACGATGCACTCCACCGGCGCCGGGGTGCTTTTCTTGACCAGCATGCTCCGGCCTTCGAGCGCCGCGCGGTGCGGTTGGCAGGCGGCGGGAAAATCGTCGACTTTGGTGCTGATCAAATGGTGCGGCACGATATTGCCGATTTGGCCAAACCAAAATTCCGACAGTTGGGTGAGGATTTTCCCCTTGTCGGGGATCGGTGTCGGCAGGATCACGTCGAAGGCGGAAATCCGGTCGCTGGCGACCAGCAAGAGCTTGTCACCGAGATCGTAGATATCGCGTACCTTGCCGCGGTTGAATAGAGTTAAGCCGTTGAGAGTCGCTTCGGACATAGGGACCTTTCCAACGCGTTGCCGTCTCGTTTAGGCGCTCAAGTCGGCGCGCTCAACGCTCGCATGCACGATGGCGTCTGCCAAAGACAGCAATACGGCGAGCGAAGCCGGCTCTTCGAGTTCGTCGTGGGTACGAAATGCCAGCAGCCAATTACCGCGCGTTTCCAGATAAAAATCCGGATAGGTATCGAAGAATCGAATCAGATCGGCGCTAAAAAAACCGCGCACAGCTGCTTCGTCCTGGCCGTGCAGGTGATAGCGCTGGGGAAAGTGCAACCCCTCGTTCAGATGAATGTCGCGATCGTGGCTCAAGTGGCCGCCGACGAAACCGTCCGGCTCGAGGACGCAGTCGGGAAGGTCCAGGGCGTTGTCCTCGACCTTCATCAAGATCATGGTGTGGCGAGTCTCGGCGAAGTACTGCAGCATGTCGGTGTAGCTATAGTCGAAAATCTTGATTTCCAGACCTTTGTACCAGCCGGCGATGATGTTGCGTTCTTCTTTCACCGACCCACGCGCGAGGTAAAGAAAATTGCGCTCATTGAGCGCACTGACGATGGCCGGAGCGAATTCCCAATGATGACTTCGGGCGAAATCCGACAGCGCTTGCTGGCGCACCGTGAGATGTTCCTTTTCCTTGTGCAGTTTGGCGTCGTGCAGGCCACCCGATAAAGGATGGTTGGAAAAGCGGTGAAATATTTCCATGCCGCGCAGATCGCAACGGCGTCCCTCGCGCAGGCACTGTTCCTGAAAATAGTGCAGATGCTCCATCACGGTATGGTCGACGATATGGGCCATCGGAGTGAATACCAGCGTGATGTTCGCCGTCGGCGGGATTGATGCCAAGTGCTTTTCCAGCTTCAGGAGATTGAAGCTGGTCGCCGAGGACAGGAACAGGGAGTGGGTGGCCTTGCCGGCAACCGTGCGCGTTTGTTCCCGACGCACCGGTGAACTAAACAGTCCTCTTGTGTGAGCGGACAAAATGCTGCCCAAAAGGCGCAGGCTGATTTGACTGGTCAGAATGTCGCGCGCCGAAGGTGACTGCAAGTACAGCAGCAACAACGCTTTGGCGACGATACCGACGATGATGCCGAAGAGCAGATCCACCGCTAGCACGGCAGCGACGGTAACGACGAAAAGCAGCAGTTGCTCATTACCGACGACCAGCACCTTGCGCCATAAGCTGGGTTCGCAGAGCCGCCAGCCGACGTAGATCAGCACCGCCGCCAGGGTCGCCAATGGAATCTGGTTGATGAGATCATTGCCAATCAGCAGGAAAATCACCAGGAAGATCGAGTTGTAGGCGTTGGACCAGATCGTCCGCCCGCCGGCATCGACGTTGGCGCGGCTTTTGATCCCGCCGGGTATGATGGTGAGACCGCCGGCGACGCTCGACAGGACGTTGGAGATGCCCATGGCCCGCAGCGTGCGGTTGGGATCGGAGCGTCTTTGAAATGGGTCGATTTTGTCGACCGCGGCGACCGTTGCCAAGGACTCGATGCCGTCGATCAAGGTCAAGGTGATCATGACCAAGAGAATGCTCGGCCATAGGCTGGGGTTGTGCCAAACCCCGGTGAAATCCGGCACCGTGAAGCTATCCTTCATGACATTGGCGGGAATGTAAATCAGAAACTTGGGCCCCAGCTTCATTGTGTAACTGTAGACGATGCCGATGCAGACAACCAAGAGCGGCGGCGGCAAAATTCTCAGCCAGCGAATGCGCGTTTGGCTCAACCAAAACATCAGGGCCAACGAGACGATGCCAATGCAAGCGATCTCGGCGCGCGCCGCCCACAGGCTCGACGGTAGATTCAATATGGCGACCGGGATCGATTTGCTGAGCGGGGAGAGATCGCCCAACAGCGGTGGGATCTGCTTGACGATGAGGATCAAGCCGATGGCGGCCAACATGCCTTCCATGACCGGGATCGGTATGATCCTGGCAAACTCACCGACCTTGAAGATGGTCAGAATGATCTGTAGCAAGCCGGTGAGGCAGATGGCGACCAGGAGTAGAGGATAACCGGCGGCCAAATCGCCATTACCCAATGTCAGCATGCCCGACAGTAGCGCGGGGGCGAGACCTGCCGCGGGGCCGGCGATGGTTACGTAGGAGCCGCCAAAAATCGGATAGACCAGGCCGGCGATGATCGCTGAGACCACCCCGGCAATTGGCGGCGCGCCGGATGCGATGGCGATGCCCAGTGAGAGCGGCAATGAGACCAACGCGACCTGCAAACCCGCCATCAGATCGAAGCGCCAATGTTTGAAACCAGCCAATCCGTTTTGCGGTTTTTCGTCGATCAGAACGCTGATGTTTTCGGCCATGGAAACTGCCCGGCGGTAATGTGGTATTTTTGAATCCTGCAGGTTGTCGTAAAACTTTGGTTTGTCTAGCATTGAACCCCGCATAATGCAATCGTTACAACCGCTAGCTTCGCATAGACTAAATTCGTTCCGCGTTAGCGCCAAGCGGGGTCGGTGGAAATGATGCAGCCGGTTGAGTTATACCTATCCATGTAGCAGATTCGCGAATCGGCTGTCACCGTCATCACGATAAGGACACAATGACATGGCCCAAGCAGTTTCACCCCTCGTCAGCGTTATCATGGGTAGCCAATCGGATTGGGAGACCATGCAGCATGCGGCGGCGACGCTGAAAGATTTCGCCGTGGCCCATGAATGCTTGATCGTCTCGGCCCATCGCACGCCGGCTTGGTTGACCGAGTTCGCCAGCGGCGCCGAGGCGCGCGGCGTTCAAGCGATCATCGCCGGTGCCGGCGGCGCGGCCCACCTGCCGGGCATGACCGCGGCGCAGACTTTGGTGCCGGTGCTCGGCGTGCCGGTGGAAAGCGCGGCGCTCAAGGGCATGGATTCGCTTCTCTCGATTGTTCAGATGCCCGGCGGCATTCCGGTCGGCACCATGGCGATCGGCAAGGCTGGCGCGATCAATGCGGCGTTGCTCGCGGTCGCTATCCTCGCCAACTCACGGCCCGAGCTGCGCGAAAAGTTGCGCCAGTTCCGCGCCAACCAGACCCAATCGGTGCGCGAGCAGAAGTTGCCGTGACCAGTTCCATCAAGCCGATTCTTCCCGGCGCCGCCATCGGCGTTCTTGGCAGCGGCCAGCTGGGCCGAATGTTCGCCATCGCGGCGCGCCAGATGGGCTACCGGGTGCATACCTTTTCGCCGGAAACCGACACGCCCACCGGACAAGTTTCCGATGTCGAGATCGCGGCGTCCTACTCCGACCTCGACGCGGTGCGTAAGTTCGCTCAGGGAGTCGCCGCGGTGACTTTTGAATTCGAGAACGTGCCGGCGGTCTGCGTCGAGGCGGCGGCGGCCTTTGTGCCGGTGCGGCCGGGCGGCGGCGTGCTGCATATCACCCAGAATCGGCTGCGCGAAAAAACCTTTCTCTCCAGCAACGGGTTTCCGACCACGGTGTTTGCGCCGGTGCGCAGCCAGGCCGATCTCGCGCCGGCATTGGCGAAGACCGGCCTACCGGCGATCCTCAAGACCGCCAGCTCCGGTTACGATGGCAAGGGGCAGGCCAAGGTCGTTAGCCTCGAGGAAGCCAGCCGAGCGTTCGCCGACTGCGGTAGCCAGGAGATGATCGCCGAGGGGTTCGTCGATTTCGAATTAGAGTTCTCGGTGGTGTTGGCGCGCGGCTTGGACGGCAGCTTCGCGCACTGGGGGACGATTGAGAACCGCCACAAGCATCATATTCTCGATCTGTCCACGGCGCCGGCGCGGATGGCGGCCGGCGCCAGCGCGCGCGCCATCGAAGTTGCCCGCGCGTTGGCGCAAAAGCTCGATCTCGTCGGCGTCCTGTGTATCGAGTTTTTCTTGACCCGCAGCGGCGAGATCTTGGTTAACGAGCTGGCGCCCCGGCCGCATAACTCCGGCCATCTGACCATCGACGCCGCCCGCACCAGTCAGTTCGAACAGCAGCTGCGCGCAGTGTGCGGCTTGCCGCTCGGTTCGACGGAATTCGTCGCGGCTGCGGCGATGGCCAATTTACTGGGCGATCTGTGGCACGCGGGCGAGCCCGATTGGGCGGCCGCCTGCGCGCTGCCTGATGTCAAACTCCATCTCTACGGCAAAGTCGAGCCCCGCCCAGGACGCAAAATGGGCCACTTGACGGCGCTGGCGGCGTCGCCTGAACTGGCCGCGCAAACCGTGCTGTTGGCGCGGCAAAAATTATCGACGAGAGCTTAGTCGAGCGGCCTGCCGGACCGGAAATGTTTGTCAATTACCGGTTCATTTAACAATTCCGGGAGGAGCCACCATCGACGCAACGACCAGTCCAAAGCCGATAATCACTGCCGCCAGGATGATGGCGACCCCAAGATTGCCTTTTTTCATCTCCTCCCACTCATCGATCGGCGTGAGCCAGGTAAAAACCTTAAGCAATATCCACAAGGACACTGCCATTGTAATGGCGCCGGTTACGCCCCAGCCAAAGGTCTTTAGATAATCAAGTAATAGTTCCATGGTTCTCCGTTGAATAGCTCAAGATTAATCCTCATCTGAGGTTTAATGGGTTGGTTTTCTGCGCGCCGATCCGCAGCTCCGTCTTCTACGGGCTAATTTTCTTGCGCGGTTGTTTCCCGATGCCGAACTATTTCGACCGAACATTGAGCGCGCGCTGCTACTGCGGTGGACACGCCGCCGAGCAAAATGCGTTCAAGCCGTCTGAGACCTCGGGCTCCGAGAAAGATACAATCCGATTTTAGTCGCTCCGCTTCTTCAATTAGAACCTCCTTGGGCGCACCGTTCTTGACGATTGTCGATACCCTAAGCCCGCTAGCTTGTAGCTTCGCGGTTGCAGTCGCCAGAATGTTTTCGATCCATATCCGCTCGTCTTCGAAGCCATCTTCGGTCCAATCCAAGGCTGTCGAGACGGCTTGATCTAAGACGGCAACCAAATGCGCGTTGGTGTCGGGCGGCCATATTCGGCGCGCGACTGCGTCGACGGCAAGCGCCGCATTGGGAGAGCCGTCAACGCCGATGAGAATTTGCCCTGAAGGCAAATCCTGACCGCGCCGGCTACGCGCGATTCGCACGGAGCCGTGCGCTTCGGTCAGTACCGTTTGTGAAACGCTGCCAAGAAATAGTTGGCCGAGCGCCGAGCGATTGTGAGAACCCAAGACGATCAGATCCGGTTTCCATTCATCGGCTTTCTCGACGATTGCCCACGCGGGTGAGTGGCCGCAGACCTCGGTCCCCACTGTCCATGAGGGAAACTGTGTGTGCAGCCTGGTACTGGCGTTGGCCGCCCAACCGCGTGCTTCTTCTAAAGCATGGGACACCTGTTCGAGCCTCTGCTGCACTGCGCTCGAAGCATGCCCAGGCATAGCCGCCGCAGCGTCTGAACCTTTTGCCGCTGCCGTGGGGGGCACGAATATGTCGGCGACGCTAATGACGATTGCGTCGGTCTCGGCTGGCAGCCCGGCACGCAGCAGATCGTCCAGCGCCGTCTCGGCCGAAGTGGAACCGTCATAGGCAAGTAACAATTTTAGGTTTTTGTTCATAACCGTTGCTCCTTAAAGAAAACCGTCGCGGGTCTTGGAGGGCGAGCTTTCCAATATCAAACTCAGGGCTCGCCAAGCGGGTTGGCCGGCTCCTTAATTGGAACATGGCCGGGATTGAGGTCAGCGGTTCCGGCCGCCGCAGATTTCGGTTTCACCAGGGAAACGAGAATTGAGACCGCCAGTATTCCCGCCACCACCGCCAGCGACACACCGATGGGAATCTTATAGAAATCGACGATCATCATCTTGAAGCCGACGAAGCATAGGACGAAGGCGAGCCCGACCTTCAGGTAGCGGAACATTTCCAAAATTCCCGCCAGGAGAAAGTAAAGCGCGCGCAGACCCAAGATGGCGAAAATGTTGGACGTATAAACGATGAAGGGGTCGAGGGTGATGGCGAAGATCGCCGGGATCGAGTCGACGGCGAAGATCACGTCGGTGGTCTCGATCACCAGCAGTACCACCAACAGCGGCGTGGCCCAGGTGCGGCCATCGACACGGACAAAAAAATGTTGCCCTTGGTAGTCTTTGGTAATCGGCATCCAGCGGCGCAGCAAAGCGACGGCGGGATTTTTCTCCGGCTCGATTTTTTCGTCGCCGGCGAAAAACATCTTGATGCCGGTGAAAATCAAGAAGGCGCCGAATATGTATATGATCCAGTGAAACGCGGCCAGTAGGGCGGCGCCGGCGGCGATAAATATCGCCCGCATGACCAGGGCGCCGAGGATACCCCAGAAGAGAATCCGATGCTGATACATCGGCGGCACGGCAAAGTAGGAAAAGATCATGATGAAAACAAAGATGTTATCGACGCTGAGGGACTTCTCGATCAGATAGCCGGCGAGAAACTCCAGGGCTTTCTCCGAGCCCCATAGGTAGTAAATCCCCAAGTTAAAGAGCAGCGCCAGCGATATCCAGACGACGCTCCAGGTGAAAGCCTCGCGCAGTGAAACCTGGTGCGCTTTGCGGTGGAACACCAGCAGGTCGAGGGCGAGCATGCCCAGGACAAAGGCGTTGAAAACGATCCACAATAACAAATTGTCGGAGGTCATAGGGTTTCCTTGGAGGGCAACGCGCGATAAAAATAAACCAGGGCAACCAGCCCGAGAATGACCATCAAGCTAGCCGGGATAACGTCCCCGGTTACGATCAAATGACAGGCGAATAGCGCGGTAATCAGGAGAGTTAGAAAAGGCGCAAAAACTAAAGCTAGGTCTTTGCGTCGGAACAGGCCGTAGCCGCCTGCCAGTAACCCAAGCCCGCAGACGCCTGTAGCGATAGCCAATGCCATGCTGGCGCTGTCATCCTCGGAGTCGGTGTCGCTAATCGCGATAATTCCGTCGCCCAGCATCAAGAGCCCAAATAGCGAGATCAGTAGGGCCGGCGTAGCCATTGCCGTAACTGGGTTATGGGTTTTCGCATGGGTTCCTAAATCGGACCTTCGATAGGCTGTATTGAACATGGTTCGGCGCCTCCTTAGATTGCGAGTTTGCGATCGCGAGTCGCGCTGTAAAAGCTCTCTGACAACGATCCACTCATGCTCTTAATCGGACATGTTTGTGGTGGATCCCGCCTAGATTGGGTAGGGGGCGCAGCGTTGGGTTGGTGCAATCGCCACGGGCCGGGATCCACCGGTTCAGTCCTGCCCTCAGGTAACTGGGGTCGATGCCGAGCGCATCGCAGATATTGCGAAAAGAAAATATCCACTCGCTGTCATCGGCGGCATTGAGCCAATTTTTTGCGTCGCGAAAATCGCGCCGCTGGCGGCTTGAGGCGTGCCGTGGATCTATGGTCAAACAGGCGACAACTTCTTCTAACACCGCCGCCAACAAGCGCCGCTCAGGGTCGCTATGATGGCTATTTCGCAGGGCGGAATAATAACGCTCCGGCAGCGACGTGTCGGACTCGAACAATTTGCCGATCTCTTGAGGTGCGTAGGGCCTGGGTGCGAAACTCATCATAGTCCACTCCGTTGAGTCCGGACAACATACAGCGGGTTCTCTTTTTAGACTAATTCATAATACTTGAATGATCGATAGAAAAAACCGAATTAGGATGCAACCTATGGAATGGTTCAACTACCATCATCTTTTGTATTTCTGGACGGTGGCGCGGATCGGCAGCGTGTCGCGCGCCGGTGAAGAGTCGGGCCTCACCCAAGCGACGGTAAGCGCGCAGTTGAAGTCCCTCGAAAGCGCATTGGACGAAAAGCTCTTTCGACGATATGGGCGTAAGCTGGTTTTGACTGAAACCGGCAAATTGGTGTTTCGTTACGCCGAGGAAATCTTCTCCCTAGGTCAGGAGATGATGGGCACGCTCAAGGGGCGGCCCGCCGGCCGGCTGGCCCAGCTGACGGTGGGAGTTGCCGACGTGTTGCCCAAGCTCGTCGCTTTTCAACTCATCGAACCGGCACTCACACTAAAGGACGCCTATTGCATTGTCTGCCGGGAAGGCACCAACGAAGAACTCTTGCCGGCGTTGGCGCGGCACGATGTCGATGTGGTGTTGACCGATTCGCCGATCGACCCAGCGCTCAATGTCAAAGCGTTCAATCACCTGCTTGGCGAATGTGGCATGGTGCTGTTTGGCGCTCCCAAGCTGGCGGCACAATACCGCCGCGGCTTCCCAGGTTCCCTCGACGGCGCGCCCTTTTTGATGCCGACACGAAACACCACGGCGCGCCGCTCATTGGATCAGTGGTTCGACGGTAAGAATATCGTTCCCCGTATCGTCGCGGAGTTCGAAGACAGCGCTTTGTTGAAAGTGTTCGGCCAACGCGGCCTGGGCTTATTCTTCGCGCCCTCCGTGATCGCCGCGGAGGTGCAAAAACAGTACACGGTCAATATCGTCGGCAACCTCGACGATGTGCGAGAGCGGTTCTACGCAATTTCTCTGGACCGCAAACTAAAACATCCGGCGGTGGTGGCGATTTCGGCGGCGGCCAAAGCACGTCTCGGCGGTTGAAAGGCTAATGTGTTGATTGCTTCGCTGTGCGCTCTTGGGCTGACCTCTGCCGGCGATCTTCCACCCATGCCTTGCTCAAGGAATTTTTCGAGCGCGCAACGGACATGTTGTTTCAAATCGACTGTCGTCACGTCAGCCATCCATTGCCTGCTCTTGCACAAAATAAAAAAAGGCCAGCTTCTCCCTCACGGGATCAACTGGCCTGCCGATGAGCAAGCCGCCAGGCAAAAGGCAACTTCCTCCCCGGCCTACCGGCGATTAATCCAAGAAATCGATCCTGGTTCGAAACTACCTGTCCAATCCTAGCTCAGGCCGACGAGCAAACGGCGACCTGCGGGCTTGACCTTGTGCCGCTGGCAGACTGCGGGAAACGGTTCCCCAGAAAAGCGCACGGATATCGCACTTTTCTGCAGAGACAGCCGCAATGGCTGGCCAGACGGCCTCAGAATTTCTTGGTGGCCTTGCCAATTAAGGCGATGCCAGCGAGTAGACCGATCGTAGCGAGGAGACCTAATCCAGGAAATTCGCGAACGTTGTAGAGACCAAAAGCGCCCACCGCGATGAGGAGCACGCCGCCGATAATATAAGTCGTCGAGTTCATGTCCTAAACCTCCCTTGTTTATTTGCGTCTGTGGCGAAAGATCGAGCCAAAAAAAAGGCCGACCGAAATTTTGGTTTTCTGGTCGGCCCATTTCCTAACTGGTTAGGTTCGTTTCAAACTAACCCTTCGGGAAATCGTCAGACTGCGCCACTTATAGAAACGGCGCGGTCGATTGTCAAGAGTCTTGTTTGCCGAGGAAGTTTTTCTCTAAGTTGTTTTCCAAGGCAAAGACAAACACCCGTTCGCCGCTCTCGGTGCTGATGTCGGTATGCAGATCGATAATCTTCGTGCCAGTGATATCGCCAATGACCTGATACAAAAGCGGCCGGGCTTTGTCGATCAGAGTTGCACGCATTTTCTTGACCAGTTCTTTGCCGTCGGTAGACTGGCTCAACTGTTCTTCGGCCGGGGTTAAAACGCCTTTAAGACGAACGATAACCAGGTCCTCGACGATAAAAGTGCGGGTCTCTTTCGGGCCGCGGCCCATGTAGTCGATCTCGAACTGAACGATGGCGCGGCTAATGGCTGCTTCGATTTCGCCTTTGGTTTTCATCGGCTCGCGGGGATGGATGGAGAAACGGCGTTGGGCGCTCGATATGCGCCAGGGTTTGCTTACAGAAGCTCTTTGACTTCCGCTTCCTTGAAGCCGGTTAACTTTTTCTTGCCCTTGATGAATACCGGCCGCTTCAACAGGTTGGCATCTTTCAACATGAGTTTAATAGCCTCATCCTTGCTCGGCGGCTTCTGTTTCATGTTCTTTTCTTTGTAAAGCGCCGTGCGCGTGCTGAGAAACAGTTCGATGGGGCTGTCGCCGATAATCTCGCGCAGCTCCTTCTCGGTGAAGGGCGTCTTGCCGTATTCTCTTTCTTCGAAGTCGACTTTCTTTGCTTGCAAGAAACTTCTTGCTTTACGGCAAGTGGTTCAGGTGGCTTTGTAGATGAAGCGTAGTTTGTCGGCCATGGCGGGCTCCCGGAGGAATTGGCGTGATGGAGTGGTGGGCTTGAATCCGAATCCGAAACCCATCACTCCATCATTCCATTACTCCAACACTCCAGTCGGTTTTCCTATTTAAAGAACTTCGCCACGCGCGCGAAGGCATCGGCTTCGACTTCGTTGCGCACCGGCCATTCGGATTTCGACTTGAGCGGGATGGTGGCGTCAATGATCGCCACGGCGTCGCCCAGCCAGCCGCGGAAGCTTTGCACTTCGCGGATAATCTCGATGTCCTTGTCCCAATGGACCCGGGTGGCCACCGCCCACATGACTTCCCGTTCGTTAAATACGTCAATATCGTCGTCGACGATCACCGCCAACTTCAGGTTGGGCATTTCAACGAAGGCCTGCATGCCGGCTTTGTTGGGCTCGTTCTCGAATTCCTTCTTGATCGAGATGTAGCAAATGCAGCGGCCGCAGCCCGAGGCAGCTAAATGAATGCCTTTGATGCCCGGGACATTTTTCTTGATGACGTTGTAGGTGCTGCCTTCCTTGGGCACCGAGCCCAGGTTCCAGTGATCCATGTGGCCGGGCCAGAAGTCCTCGACGATGCCGCCGCGGCGATGGGTGATGGCGGTGACTTCGATGACCGGCACGTCCATTTTCGGTTGCGCGTAGCCGAGAATTTCTCCGAAGGGGTTTTGCTCCTTGCGCACGCCGGGGAGAATCTCGCCTTCGATGATCACTTCGGCGTCGGCCGGCACCATGAACTTATCGCCCCAGGTGGTCGACGGGGTGACCCGCAGCGGTTCTTTCAAGAATGCCGAGGCGGTCAGATAGTCGTTGTTGCCCATGGCGGTCATGGCGCAAGACGACAGATAAAATGCCGGATGGTGGCCGAGGATGACGATCACCGGGGCGCGGAGATTTTTTTCCTCGTACTCGCAGGCCATCGCTTCGAGATGGTGATGCTTGTGCGCCGAGAAGCTCATATGCTTGGGATCGTGAAATTTATTCTTGGTAAAGGTGATGTCGTAGTATTCCTGGTTCAACCCCTTCATGGCGCAGGTCATGGTGTGATAGGGGCCGGAGTCGCCCTTTTGATGCATTGGCATGGGCAGGACTGTCAAATCGGCTTTGTCGCCGGTCAAGACCACTTCTTTCACCGGCGCTTTGTCGGCGGGGATGACTTCGATCTTACCCTGTTGCTGTTCCAAGCGGGCGACTTCCAGGCTCACTTCCATGGGTGACTTGATATCGCCCATGTCCAGCGAGTCGGCGATGTACTGGCGCGACACCCAGGGATTGTAGAACATCGGGAAGTCGGACTTCTTACCGTTCAATGCCGGCAGATTCTCGAACAGCACCATCTTCGGTTCGTTGCGCACGTCGAGATGTTTCAGGTAAGCGACGGTCTCGTAATTGTTTGCGTCGATGTGATTTTTCTCACGGATCACCGCGCCTTCGCGGGTGGCGCCCTCTTTGGCGATAAAACTCGGCAGATCTTTGGCCATGGAATCTCTCCTCTAAATTTATTTACCGGGGGAAAGTATCACTTCTACTTAAAGGAATCGCCGCGTGAGTGCAAGCCAGCTAGCTCCGCAGCAGCGCCGTGAAAGCGCGCAGTTTATGGGCCCAACCGGAGTGGCAAAGTAAGTTCAGCAAATGGCGCACCTGCTGGGCTTTTTTCGCCGTCGCCGGGTACCAGGGGAATTCTTCTTTGAGGCCGAAGCGGTCGCTGACGATGGTTTTTTGCTGGCAATATTTGCGAATGCCCTCAGCGCCATGGCGGTAGCCCGCGCCGCTGTCCTTGCGCCCGCCCATGGGCGCTTCGGGAATGATGAAGTTGACCAAACTATCGTTGACGCATACCGCGCCGCTCTCGAGTTTATCGGCGATGTCTGCCGCGGCCTGTTTATCGCGCGAATAAATGCTCGCGCTCAAGCCGTAGCGCGAATCGTTGGCGAGTTTCAATGCTTCTTGGGCATCCTTCACGCGCATGATCGGTATCAGCGGGCCGAAGGTCTCCTCAGTCATGACGCTCATGGCATGATCGATGTCGACCAGCACGGTGGGCTCGTAATAGTAACCCGGCAGGTTGGGATTGCGCCTGCCGCCGGTAAGAATCTTTCCGCCTTTGGCGCGGGCTTCTTCGACCTGGGCCGCGACTTTATTGAGCTGCGCTTCGGAAGTCAGGCAACCGATGTCGATGGTATCGGCGCTTTTCCCCTGGCGGATCGCCTGGACGCGGTCGACCACTTTGTCGACGAAACTTTGATACACTGGCGCTTCGACGTAGACGCGCTCGATGGAGGTGCAGATCTGGCCACTGTTCATGAGCGCGCCCCAGACGCAGGCGCCGGCGGCGCGTTCTAAATCGGCGTCCTTGAGGACGATCATGGGATCTTTGCCGCCCAGTTCCAAGGACACTGGAATCAACCGGTCGGCGGCGCGGCGCACGACCCGCTTGCCGGTCTCGACGCTGCCGGTGAACGCGATCATGTCGGCGTGATCGATCAAAGCTTCACCCGTCGCGCCAGCGCCGACGACGACCTGGAAGAGATCCTTGGGCAAGCCCGCTTGCAGCGCCAACTCGGCGCCGAACAGCGCCGACAGCGGCGTCAGCTCGGAGGGCTTGACCACTACCGCGTTGCCGGCCATTAAGGCCGGCAGCGCTTCGCCCAAGGTCATCGTCAACGGAAAATTCCACGGACTGATGATGCCGATGACGCCGCGCGGCGCGTAGCTGGAAATAACTTTCTTGAATTTCACCAGCGGAAAGCTCGGCGAAATTTTCTCCACCTTGAGATAGCGCTCGGCATGTTTGGCCCAGGCGCCGATGGCGTTGCACAGATAAAAAAGTTCGTTGCCGTAAACTTCGGCGCGCGGCCGGCCGGTTTCGCTGGTCAAGATATCGGCGAGCCGGTCGCCCTGGTCGAGGAGCAAATCGCGCAGCCGGTAAAGCCGCCGGGCGCGTTCGGCGAAGCTGGTCGCTTGCCAGCCCGTCTGGGCCTGGCGCGCTCGCGCTACCGCCGCGGCAACTTCAGCCGGTGTGGCGACCGGAAGTTCTTGGACCAACTCCAGCGTGGCGGGATTGCGAACTTGGATGGTTTCGCTCATGGTTCGGCAAGCTATCAGAGCGCCGCGAAAAAATCTTTAGCGCGGCCAAATCTTTGCCGCTAGACCATGGTCTGGCCGCCGCAGATGTTCATCGCCTGGCCGGTGATGCCGCGGGCGGCGTCCGAGGCGACATAGGCGACCAGCTCGGCGATCTCTTCGGCTTCTAAAAATCTCCTGATCGGCACGCCGGCCACCGCTTGGGCTTTGAAGGCTTCCGGCGTGATGCCGAGCGCTTTAGCGGTTTCATTAATCCCCTGGGTCGCCATCTCGGTGTCGACCCAGCCGGGGCAGATGGTGTTGACGGTGATGCCGCGGCCGACCACTTCGAGGGCCAAGGCGCGGGTGAAACCGATCATGCCATGTTTGGTTGTGCAGTAGGCGGTGTAGCCGGGCACGCCGAATTTGCCGAGCACCGATGAGATGTTGATCACTCGGCCGCCGGCTTGATCCGGCATATGGCGCAGCGCGGCTTTGGTGAGCAGATACATGCCGTTCAAATTAGTATCGATAATGTCGTACCACTTGGAGTCGTCGGCGTCGTCGATGTGGCTCAGGCCCGAGATGCCGGCGTTGTTGACGAGTATATGAATGTCGCCCCATTGGGCGACGATCTGCGCGACGCCACGCTCGACGTCGGCCTTGATTCGCTGATTCATCGGCACCGCGAGCACCTTCAAGCCGCTCTGTTCGAGTTCCGCCACGACTCGTTCGAGCTGCTCGCGGTTACGCGATGCGATGGCGACTTTGGCGCCATTTTTGGCCAACTTCTCCGCGATGGCCTTACCGATTCCGGTGCCGCCGCCAGTGATCAATGCGATCTTGTCATTTAGCATAGTTTCCAACCTGCCATCCTTGTAGTCAGTTAACTAGCCGGTGTTGCACGACAATTCAATCCAGAACTGGTTCCCTTGGAGCTTCGCTGGGAAGCCCCGGTGGTAGCTCCCGGCGCTGGTCTCGATATTGCTGATCAAAACCGGTCAAGTCGGACAAATTTCTTTACAGCTTTCTCCTGGGCATATTAAAATTAGCCACGGTCCTAAAGGAGTCATCATGGATATCATCGAATTGTTAAGCTTCGGCGTCGAGCAGGGGGCTTCCGATTGCCATTTGGCCGCCGGCGAGCCGCCGATGATCCGCATCGACGGCGATCTAAAAAAACTCGATTTCCCGGCGCTCACTCAGGAGCAGGTCCATGCCTTGATCTATGACATCATGGGCGATGGCCAGCGCAAAGTTTTCGAAGAGACCCATGAGTGCGATTTTTCCTTCGCCCTGGCGGAGAAGGCGCGCTTTCGTGTCAACGTGTTCATGCAGCGCAAGGGCGAAGCGGCGGTGTTTCGTACCATTCCGACCAAGATTCTCACCATGGAAGATTTGGGTTTGCCAGCGATCTTCAAGCAGATTTGCGAGAAGGAAAAGGGACTGATTCTGGTCACCGGCCCGACCGGTTCCGGTAAATCGACGACCCTGGCGGCGATGGTCGATTATCTCAATTCCACTTACGAAGGCCATATTCTCACCGTCGAAGATCCCATCGAGTTCGTCCATCCGTCGAAAAAATGTCTGGTCAACCAACGTGAGTTGGGGCCGCACACCCACTCGTTCTCCAACGCTCTGCGCGCGGCGCTGCGTGAGGACCCCGATATTATTCTGGTCGGCGAAATGCGCGATCTCGAAACCATACAGCTGGCGCTGACGGCGGCAGAGACTGGCCATATCGTCTTTGGCACCTTGCATACTTCGAGCGCGCCCAAGACCGTCGACCGCGTCATCGACGTATTTCCGCCCAACCAGCAGGCCCAGGTGCGGGCGATGTTCGCTGAGTCCATCGAAGCGGTGATTACCCAGACTTTGCTGAAAAAGAAAAGCGGTGGCCGGGTGGCGGCCCATGAAATCATGATCGGCACCCCCGCGGTGCGCAACTTGATTCGCGAGGGCAAGATTCACCAGCTGCCCGGCACCATGCAGGTGAGTCAGAAAGATGGCATGCAGACCATGGACATGGCGCTGCAAACTTTGGTCACCCGCGGCCTGGTGACCCGCGAGGAGGCGCAGTCGAAAAGCATGAATCCGAATCTGTTCGGCGCCGCGCCGGCGGCCGTGGCCGGTGGTCGTTTATAAACGATCGCTACTGACAAAGAGGGAGCGTCAAGCGTGGAATTCCAAGAAATGTTCAAAAAAATGGTCGAGATCGAAGCCTCCGATCTCTACCTCACTGTAGCGCGGCCGCCGATGTACCGGGTCGAAGGTAAAATTCAGGCCATCGGCGAAACCAACTTCACCCCGGACGATCTGCGTGCCCTGGCCGATTCTATGATGACGGAAAAGCAACGCCGGGAGTTCGCCCAGACGCTGGAGATGAATCTCGCCCAGTCGCTGCCCGGGGTGGCACGTTTCCGCGTCAACATCTTGGTCCAGCGCGGGTCGCCGGCGATGGTCATTCGGCGCATCAAGGCCGATATCGCCTCGCTTGACGAGCTCGATCTGCCGTCGATTCTAAAAGATATCACCATGACCAAGCACGGTCTGGTGTTGGTGGTGGGCGCCACCGGCACAGGCAAGTCGACTACGCAGGCCGCGATGATCGACCATCGCAATGCCAATGAAGCGGGTCATATCATTACTATCGAAGATCCCATCGAGTTCGTTCATCGGCATAAGCAATCCATCATCACCCAACGGGAGATTGGCAGCGATACCCATTCGTTCCAAGCGGCGCTGAAAAATACTTTGCGCCAGGCCCCCGACGTCATCCTGATTGGCGAAATTCGCGATACTGAAACCATGGAAGCGGCCATCACGTTCGCCGAGACCGGCCATTTATGTTTGGCGACCTTGCATTCGAACAACGCCAACCAAGCGATCGAACGCATCATGAACTTTTTCACGCCCGAGCGTTACGCGCAAATTTATCTGCAATTGTCGTTAAATCTGCGCGCGATTGTCTCCCAGCGGTTGATTCCTTCGGTGGACGGCAAGCGTGTGGCAGCCTTGGAAGTTCTTGTGGACACCCCTCGGATCAAGGATCTGATCAAACGGGGCGATGTCGATATTCTGAAAGAAGCCATGGAGCAGGGCATCCAGGAAGGCAACCAAACCTTCGACCAAGCGCTGTTCGCGCTTTACCGCGACGGCAAAATCGTCTTGGAGCAGGCGCTGGTCAACGCCGACAGCGCCAACAACTTGCGCCTGAAGATCAAGCTGGCGGGCCTCAAGGTCGATGAAGAGCCGGTGGCCGCGGAAACCGAAGGGCGCAAAGCCGAACCCTTGCAGGCGGCCGGCGGATTTCGCCTGCGCCGCAGTTGAGCGTCATGGGCAATTTGTTTTGCTTCCTAGGTCTCGATCCTATCCAGCGCCGGCGCCGCCGCGGGTTGGGGGCGTTGACTGGTTTTGAATAATTGTCGGTGCTAGGGATAGACGATATGGCGGAACTCCAGAGTTACTCACAACAACTCCGACCGCTGGGCCAACGGTTGGAAGGGCTGGGCATCGAGCGCTATAGCATTCGGCTTGAAGCGGATGGTTACCGGGGCACCGGCACCAAACGTTACCAGCCACCGGCCGAGGAAAAGGTCGAAAAAAGTTTGTGGCAACGCATTCGCGAGGGCTCCGAGCCCGCGCCGCCGCCGCCAGCGTTTGAAAACGTCGATCTCCGTTTCACCATTGAGGAGCTAGAGCGCATCGATGCCAATGCCCAGCGCCAGCGGAGCGCCGAGGTCAGCGCTTCGGACGCCCATTCGCCGTCGCAAATCCTGCGCGCCGTCGGCGCCCTGGTGGAACAAAAGGGCGGACGTTTTTTGGCGGTGAGCAAGACCGATCTAGACTTGGTCATCGAGTACGAGTCGGCCGGCAAAGGTCCCACCGTCGAGAAATTCACCGTGTCGTCGCTGTATGATTTCTGGGTGAGAATGTACAAGCGGCGGGGCAAACGAGAGTAACCCCTGGCGGCGATTCTCGCCGCGCCGGAGCAATTCCTAAAAAACTTTTCCGTGCGCGCGGCAGGAGGACAAAAGTCTCCCTGCCGCGCCCGCGAATTATTTGTTCTTGCTGGAGAATAGTCCCATCAGCTTGGCGATGGGATCGTAGAAGCGGTCGACGACGCGCTCTTTGAGGGGAATGATGGCGTTGTCGGTGATGTGAATGTTTTCCGGACAGACCTCGGTGCAACATTTTGTAATGTTGCAATAACCCAGCCCAGCTTTTTGCTTGATCAGCTCCATGCGGTCGTTGGTGTCAAGCGGATGCATTTCCAGTGACGCCAGCCGGACGAAAAAGCGCGGTCCGGAGAAGGCCGGCTTGTTGTCTTCGTGATCGCGGATCACGTGGCAAACGTTCTGGCACAGGAAACACTCGATACACTTGTGAAATTCCTGCACCCGGTCGATGTCTTCCTGATACATCCGGCGCGTGCCGTCGGATTCCTTGGCCTTCGGTTTGAACGCCGGAATCTCTTTGGCCTTTTGATAGTTGTAGGACACGTCGGTGACCAGATCGCGGATGATCGGAAAGGTCCGCATGGGCGACACCGTGATGGTTTCGCCGGGCTCGAAGGTATTCATGCGGGTCATGCACATCAGCCGCGGCTTGCCGTTCACCTCGGCGCTGCATGAGCCGCACTTGCCGGCCTTGCAGTTCCAACGCACCGCCAGATCGCCGGCCTGCTGGGCCTGGATCGCATGGATGACGTCGAGCACCACCTGCCCCTCGCCGACGGCAATGCGGTAGTCCTTGAACTCACCGCCATTGGCGTCACCGCGCCACACCCGCATATGGACTTGTTGCTCAGCCATTACTTTTTCTCCTCGAGTAGTGCTTTGAGTTCGTCGGGCATTTCCGGCAGCGGCTCTTGGCTCTGGGTCATCTCGCCGTTGCTGATGCGCGTGATGATGTTGACCTTGGCGAATTTCGCGTCGGTGTTGGGGAAGTCGTCGCGGGTGTGACCGCCGCGGCTCTCTTTGCGGATGATCGCCGCCAGGGTGGCCGCTTCGGCGAAGGTGAGCAGCGAGTGCAGGTCAAGGGCCAAATGCCAACCAGGGTTGTAGTGGCGGTTGCCTTCGACCTTCAAATTATGGGACCGCTGTTTCAGCTTCTGAATAATCTCCAGCGCCTGGTTCAATTCCGATTCGACGCGGATGATGCCGACCAAATCCTGCATGCATTCTTGCAGATCGGAATGAATCGAGTAGGGATTCTCGTTGCCCTTGCTCTCGAAGGGCGCCAGCATGGTGTGGGCGAATTCTTCCACTTGGTCGTTGTTGACCGACAACGATCCGCTCATGCTCTTGGCGTACTGCGCGGCGTAGAGTCCAGCGCGCCGGCCGAAGACCAGCAAGTCGGACAGTGAGTTGCCGCCCAAGCGATTGGCGCCATGGAGACCGGCGGCGACTTCGCCGGCGGCGAATAGACCGGGCACCGTGGTCGCGGTGCTGTCGGCGTCGACGCGCACACCGCCCATGGAGTAGTGGCAAGTGGGGCCCACTTCCATGGCTTCCTTGGTGATGTCTACGTCGGCTAGTTCTTTAAATTGATGATACATGGACGGCAGCCGCTTGCGGATGTAATCCGCCGGACGGCGCGAGGCGATGTCCAGGAACACGCCGCCGTGGGGTGTGCCGCGGCCGGCTTTGACTTCCGAGTTGATCGCCCGGGCGACTTCGTCGCGCGGCAGTAAGTCGGGGGTGCGCCGGTTGTTGCGCTTGTCGTCGTACCAGCGCTCGGCTTCTTCGATCGTTTCCGCGGTCTCGGCTTTGAAGAAGTCGGGAATGTAGTTGAACATGAACCGTTCGTTCTTGGTGTTCTTAAGCGTGCCGCCGTCGCCGCGCACGCCCTCGGTGACCAGGATGCCGCGCACGCTGGGCGGCCAGACCATGCCCGTCGGATGGAACTGCATGAACTCCATGTCCATCAGATCGGCGCCAGCATCGGCCGCCATGGTGACGCCGTCGCCGGTGTACTCCCAGGAGTTCGACGTGACCTTCCAGGCTTTGCCGCCGCCGCCAGTGGCGAGCACCACGGCTTTGCACTTGAACATGATGAACTTGCCGCTCTCGCGCCAGTAGCCGAAGGCGCCGCTAACCTTGCCGCCGTCGGTGAGCAGCCGCTGGAGATTGCACTCCATGTAAACGTCGATGCCTTTGTGAACCGCATGCTGTTGGAGGGTGCGGATCATTTCCAAGCCGGTACGGTCGCCGACATGGGCCAAGCGCGCGTAGCGATGACCGCCGAAGTCGCGCTGCAAGATCAATCCTTCTTTAGTTCGGTCGAACAGCGCGCCCCATTCTTCCAGCTCGAGCACCCGGTCGGGCGCTTCCTGGGCGTGGATCTGCGCCATGCGCCAGTTGTTGAGTAACTTGCCGCCGCGCATGGTATCGCGAAAATGAACTTTCCAGTTGTCTTCGGGATAGACGTTGCCCATGGCCGCGGCGATGCCGCCCTCGGCCATGACCGTGTGGGCTTTGCCTAATAAAGATTTACAGACCAGCGCGGTTTTGACGCCGTGAGCCGAGGCCTCGACCGCGGCGCGCAAGCCGGCGCCGCCGGCGCCGATGACGACGACGTCGTACTCATGAGTTTCGTACTTTTCTTGAGCCATTAGAAAAACCTCAGATCGGAAATCACGCCCATCGCCAGCAGCCGCACATAAACATCGGTCAAGCCGACCCAGACCAAGCTGACCCAGGCGTATTGCATATGTTTTTCGTTGAGGCCGCTGATAAACGACCAAGCTTTGAATTTACTCGGCGTGCGGTGAAACGAGTTTAAATAGCCGCCGCAAACATGGCGGCAGGAGTTGCAAGAAAAGCTGAACAGCGACAGGAGCGCGGCGTTGACGCATAACACGATGGTGCCGACGCCCATGCCGAAGCCGTCGGGGAAGCGGAAAGCCAGGAGCGCGTCCCACCAGAGAAAGGCCAGGATCACCAGCGACAGATAGAAAAAGTAGCGGTGAATGTTTTGCAAGATGAAGGGGAAGCGGGTCTCGCCGCTGTAGCTCTTGGCCGCGTCGCGCACGGCGCAGGCCGGCGGCGATTGAAAGAACGAGCGGTAGTAGGCTTTACGATAATAATAACAAGTGGCGCGGAAGCCGCCGGGCACCCAGAGGATCAAGAAGGCCGGCGACAGATTCCACCAGCTGCCAATCAGCGGCAAGGTGACATGGGCGCAGTTGGCCGAGATGCAGGGCGAATAAAAGGGCGAAAGATAGGGCGCCGCGTAGTAGTTGGCGTTTTGCAGGGCGGCCCAGGTGGCGTAGATGCCGAAGCCGCCTAATACCGCCACGACCATCAACGGCTCCATCCACCAGTTATCTTTGCGCAGCGTGCGATACTGATCGAGAGTGAGACTTTTGTCAGCCACGATATCGTTCCTTTTGCTTTGTGAAGTTGATTAACTTTGACTCACTAATATGGATTTCGGCTCGGTGTCAAGCAAACCGACAACTTCGCGGACAAATTCCACCGAGTTCACGCGCCGGCGCGGCGGTTTCGCTCCCGGCGATCGATGCTGTCGCTGTATGTCTGCTGCGATCGGAAGTGGGCGCGCGGCGTGGTTGCGCGCGCGTCGCTGGATTACTTCGCCTGATCGGCGGCTTCGAGGCTCAAATACTTGTCGACGATTTGCGGCACGTCCTGCATGGTCACTTTCATGTACCATAGACCTTCGGGCCAGATCATCATGTTGGGACCGAAGGCGCAGACATCCAAGCAGCCGCTGCGCACGACGCGAACCTTGCCTTTGAGATTGCGTTCTTTGGTTACCATGCGGAGCGCTTCGACGATCTCCTCCGAGCCATCGTAGCCGCAGGATTTGCTTTCGCCCTTACGGTCATTGATGCAGACGTGCAGTTGGCGCACATAGGGCTGCTGTCTTTCGATCATTAGCACTCCTTCGAGGTCGCGAATCCAGGCGATTTTATAACAGAAAAAATTTGCCATTGCACGCGGCTGGCGGGCCATCCGGCGCGCTGTCGAGGGCGGCAAGCTAGTTGCGGAAAAGAGTATTGAAGGTCGCCAGCAAGCAGTCCGATTCGCCGGCGATGGATTCCAGCGCCTTGGCCTGTTCCAACGTGACCGCGCCGAGGTTTTGCTGGCGCAGGGTTTGAATCGTCGCCGCCATGGACTTCAACCGGAACTCGGCTTCGCCGGCGATAAATGAACTGACCTGCGCCTGGGCCTGGGCGCGGCGTTCGAGTTCGTCAGTTTTGCCTGCTAGCTCCCGGCGGGTGAGTTCCAATTGTTGGATCGAATCGAAATGGGCTAAAGCGGCGGCGATCTGGTCGGCCACTGCTTCGAGAAAATCGCCGTCGCCGGCGCTTAACTTGCGCGGCCGGATGTTGGCGCATAACAGCACGCCCTGACGTTTCCCCTGGCCGCCAATCGGAAATGCGGCAAAGAAACGATAACGATCGCGGCGCGCCGGCGTGGCTTGACTGAAGCGATTGTAGAACGGGTCGGTCAGGATATTTTCGAAGATCGCCGCCTTGCCCGACTGCGCGACCATGCCTAGGATGCTTTCCATCGACTGTTGGTCGCGCGGTGGCGGCGTGACCGCCAAGCGGTTTTCGACGCTGGCTACGAGTTGCAGCGCCGCTACCTGCGGGTCGAGGAGAAAAATTCTCACCCGGTCGAGATTGAGCGCTTCGCTGATTACCGCTGCGGCCAATTGCAGCAGTTGGCTCGGTGACTGTGCCTGAGTTGCCGCCGCGGCCAGCGAACGTAGAGCGGTGAGCCGGCTGGCTGGCGCCGCTGAAGTTGGCAGGCTGGCTCGATCTCTCAAAGGTTTAGCATCCATGGAAAGCGCTTTGCGGTGAGCCTTTTTGAGTCTCTCAACTAGCGATGTTACGCCGCGGCGGAAATACCCGGCAATCGGGTGGATGCTCTAATTGCCAGGATAATAATATCTAGGCGCGGCGCTTGATGTTCACGGCCAGCGCGATGGACAAAAAACCGCGCGCTTGTTAGCTTCCAGCGATACCTCTGAGTGCCGATGAAAAACCCATGAACCGCGTCGACGAAATCAACCGCCGCATCGTCGCCTGCCGCAAATGTCCGCGCTTGGTGCGCTGGCGCGAGGCCTGCGCGAAAAAACCGCCGCGCCGCTTCGTCGGCCAGAATTACTGGGCCAAGCCGTTGGCTGGGGTCGGCGATGATCAAGCACGCGTCTTAATCGTCGGCCTGGCGCCAGCCGCCCATGGCGGTAACCGCACCGGCCGGATGTTTACCGGCGACCGCAGCGGCGATTGGCTCTACGGCGCTTTATTTCAGGCCGGTTTCGCCAACCAGCCCAACTCGGATCATCGCAACGACGGCTTGCGGCTCACCGATTGCTACATTACGGCGGCGGTGCATTGCGCGCCGCCTGCGAACAAACCCAATCTGCTCGAGTTCAAACGCTGCCGGCCGTACTTGGTGGAAGAGTTGCAAACTTTTCGCACAGCTGAAGTGGTGATCGTGCTCGGCAAGATCGCCTTCGATTCGTTCCTTGCCGCCTATCAGGAGAACGGCGGCGCGCTGGCCAAGCCGCGGCCCAAGTTCGGCCATGGCGCGGCTTATCAACTTACCAATGGCTTGCGGCTCATCTGTTCCTATCATCCGAGCCAGCAGAACACGTTCACCGGCAAGCTCACCCGGACCATGTTTCAAAATGTTTTCGACCAGGCCAAGGCGGCCCTCCGAGCTTCCTAGGATTTCGTGGAAACCGGAATCTTCTACGCCATTGTTGCGGGTCTCTTCTGGGGCACCAGTCCGGTGTTGGTCAAGCGCGGCTTAGTGCGCGCCGATGTCAGCGCGGCGACGCTTTACCAGCAGGCGACGATTCTGGTCACCTTGATCGTCGCGGCGCTTTACGAAGGCAAACTGTTCGCCGGCGATATTTCGCCCATGGCGATCTTGGTTTTCGCCGGCACCGGCGTGGTCGGCGCTTATCTCGGCCGCACGCTGTTTATTAAAACCGTCGATCAAATTGGCGCCGCGCGGGCGCAGTCGCTGAATAATTCTTCGCCGTTGATCACCGTACTCCTGGCCGCGCTGTTTCTCGGCGAGCCACTTACGTTGACGGTCTTGGTCGGCGTGGTCTTGATCATTTCCGGCGTGTTCTTTATCACCGAGCCGGAAGATCGAGCGGCGGGCGGCGGCGCCAAGAAACTTCTCACCCTCACTTCGATCATGGCGACGGTCTGTTACGGCATCGTGCCGGTGCTGAAAAAGTTCGCCACTGAAAACGGCGGCACGCCGGTGCTGGGCGCTTTGGTCATGCACGCTACCGGGCTGCTCTTACTGGTGACGCTCGGCAGCCTGCTCAAGATCGAGTTCAAAGCCGAGCGCATCGCCACCAGCAGCGTGGTGTGTTTCGTCAGCGCGGGCTTTCTCTACGCCATCGGCTCGATCATGACGCTCAAAGCTTTGACCTACGCGCCGGCATCGGTGGCGGCGCCGGTGTGGAGCGCCCAGCCGATCGTCAGTTTTTTCTTGGCCAAGACGACGCTCAAAGGTATCGAGGCGGTCAATTGGCGCGATGGCGTGGCCGCGGTGATGGTCGTTGCCGGGGTGTTGGTGTTGCGGCTGGGATGAAATAAGGCAAAAGGAAAAAGGTAAAGGCAAAATTAACCGAGATTACATGGAGATAACGATGCAGGTGGGCAGGGATTATTTTGAGATCGAAGCGGAGTTGAAAAAGCGCATCGAGGGCGATTTGCGCTTCGATAAGTATTCGCGGCTGCTTTATTCCACCGACGCGTCGATTTATCAGATCGAACCCATCGGCGTGGTGGTGCCGCGCCATAAGGCGGACGTTCAGGCGGCCATCGAAGTGGCCAACCGCTTGGGCGTGTCGATCCTGTCGCGTGGCGGCGGCACGTCCTTGGCCGGCCAGGCGGTGGGCCATTCCATCGTGCTCGATTTTTCCAAGTACATGCAGAACGTGCTCGAAGTGAACCAGGAAGAGCTGTGGTGCCGCGTCCAGCCCGGTTTGGTGCAAGATGAACTGAATGCTTACGTGCGCGGCGTCGGTCTGCAATTCGGCCCCGACACTTCGACATCGAACCGCGCCACCATCGGCGGCATGATCGGCAACAATTCATCGGGCGCCCATTCGCTGACCTACGGCAAGACTTTGGATCATGTCATCGAGCTGACCGTGCTGATGGCCGACGGTTCCGAAGTGGTCTTGAAGGATCTCGCGCCCGATCAAGTGGAGCGCAAGAGCAAGGCCGACACCGTCGAGGGGCGCGCTTACCGCGAAGTGTCGCGTTTGGCGCAGCAGCATAGGAGCGAAATCCTAGCGCGCTATCCGAAGATCATGCGCCGCGTCTCCGGCTACAACCTCGACGAGTTCGTCAAAGCGCAGCCATTTAATTTATCGCGCATGATCGTCGGCTCGGAGGGGACGCTGGCGGCCATCGTCGAGGCCAAGATGCGGCTCGTGCCCAAGCCCAAGTTCACGGCCATGGACGTGATCCATTTTCACGACGACATCGACGCCCTCCAATGCGCCCAGACCATTCTCCAAACCAAGCCCTACGCCATGGAGTCGACGGACAAGATGATCTTGAATCTTGCCCGCGGCAATATCGAGCAGTCGCGCAAGCTGGGCTTTGTCCAGGGCGCGCCGGATTCGTTGCTCATGGTCGAGTACGCCGGCGAAACCGAAGCGGAAGTCAAAGATCAAGTGGAAAAACTCGAAGCGCTGCGCCAGCGCGAAAAGATCGGCTACGCCTCGACGTTGGCTTTCAAAGCCGAAGAAGTGAAATCGATCTGGGGCGTGCGCAAGGCCGGCTTGGGACTATTGCTCGGTATGAAGGGCGACAAGAAGCCCATCGCCTTCGTCGAAGACACCGCGGTGTCGCCGGAGCAGCTGCCCGAGTTCATCAAACGATTTCGCGAGATCGTCACGCGCCACGACACCGTGGCCGGTTACTACGGCCACTGTTCGGTGGGCTGCATGCATATTCGGCCGTTGATTAATCTTAAGGAAGGCAGCGAGAAAGCTAAGATGGTCTCCATCGCCAACGCGATCTCGGATTTAGTCTTGGAGTTCAACGGCGCCATGTCGGGCGAGCATGGCGACGGCTTGGCGCGCAGCCATTTCAACCAGAAACTGTTCGGCACGGCTATCTATGAAGGCTTTCGCCAGATCAAGCGTGCCTTCGATGCGAATAATTTATTCAATCCCGGTAAGATCGTCGACGCGCCGGCGATGACCGAGTCGTTAAAAATCAGCCCGCAGTACAAGACCTGGGAGCCGCAAACGACGCTCGACTTTTCCGAGCAGGGCGGTTTCGCGCGGGCGGTGGAAATGTGCAGCGGCATGGGCGAATGCCGAAAAAAACTCGACGGCACCATGTGCCCGTCCTACATGGGCACGCTCGACGAAGAGCACTCCACCCGCGGCCGGGCCAATGCCTTGCGCAACGTCCTTTCCGGCTTGGTGCCCAAGTCGGAGTTCACCGGCAAGCGCTTGCACGATGTCATGGATCTTTGTTTGGAATGCAAAGCCTGCAAAGCCGAATGCCCGTCCAACGTCGACATGGCGAAGTTGAAATATGAATTCCTCGATCACTACCACCGCGCCAACGGCTTGCCGCTGCGCAATCGCATATTCGGCGCTATCGCCAATCTCAGCCGGCTCGGCTCAGCGCTGGCACCGGTGTCCAACTGGCTCGCCGGTTCATCGCTCAACCGCTGGATGATGGATCTACTCACTGGCATCGACCGGCGCCGGCCATTGCCCGTGTTCGCCAGCGAGAGTTTTGACGATTGGTTCCGCGCCCACAAACCGGAAGGCGACGGTGCTAGAGGCGACGTGGTTCTCTTTAACGACACCTTCAACAACTACAACACGCCCAAGGTCGCCAGCGCCGCGACGCGTTTTCTCGAACGGGCCGGCTACCGGGTTCTGCTGGTCGACAAAAAATGCTGCGGCCGGCCGATGATCTCCAAAGGCATGCTCAGCCAGGCCAAGGAAAACGCCGCGTGGAATATCGCGCAGCTGGCGCCCTACGCCGAGAAGGGCGTCGCGATTGTCGGCTTGGAGCCGTCCTGCCTGCTGACGCTGCGCGACGAGTATCCCGAATTCGTTCGCACCGAGGTGGCGAAGAGCGTCGCGAAAAACAGTTTCCTGTTCGAAGAGTTCGTCATGCGCGAAGTCGACGCCGGCCGGTTGACACTCGCCGCCAACGGCAAAGGCAAGAAAGTTTTATTGCACGGCCACTGTCATCAAAAAGCTCTAGTCGGTACCGCGCCGACGGTGGCGATGCTCAAAGCCGCCGGCTATGAAGTTAGCGAAGTCGACTCCGGCTGTTGCGGTATGGCCGGCTCCTTCGGCTTCGAAAAAGAGCACTACGACTTGTCGGTCAAGATCGGTAACCGCCGCCTCGCGCCGGCGGTCAAAGCGCTCGGCACCGAAGTCGAAGTCGCCGCGCCAGGAATTTCCTGCCGCCAGCAGATCGAGCATTTGGCGGCGCGCCAGGCGAAGCATCCGGTGGAGCTGCTTGCGCAGTGACCCGTGCAATGCAGACACTGCCGCTAGGTCAGCGCATGCGCCAACGCGTGTTTTTTTGGATGGTATAAGTTGCCGTGGTTGAATGGGCAGTCTTTTCTACCCCAGTTTTTGTTTAAGAGTTTCAGCTAGATGTTTTAATTTCTCGGCTTCGTCGTCGCGCTGCAGTTTACGCAAGCTTTGCTCAAGAAAGCTGATGCCGTTGAATACCGAATCTTGGTCTTTTGCAGTGCCGACGAAGTGGATTACCTCGGTGTATTCGCGAATCAGGTCGCTTAGGTTCTGCTCAAGTGTGCCGTCGGCAAGGTATTGCCTGAGTAGTAAATCGGGTTGGGCTACGCGATTCCAGAAGCTGGCCTTCTCTTTGGCTTCTTTTTTAGCCGACTCCAGTGCCTGGCTCAGCGCCTCAACAAATTGTTGCTTTGACTCACCAGCGGCTTCGCCGAGTAGAATTGTCGCGTCCAACCAATTGGTCAAAGGATAGTAAAGATCGCTTTCGTTCTTTTGCCTCTTGTAGTCGGCGGCGGCCCAGTAGGCTGACTGCATCTCTTTGAGCGCCTTGAGAAAATCGTTGGCAGACAAATTCGGTGTGGCTGCAATTTTGTAGGTCTTAGCTCTCAGAGCAAGGCGCTCGCCGGTGGCTTCAAGTTCAAGCAGCGCCTCAATTCGGCGTTTGCCGCTGGCGATCAACGCCTGGCTTTGTTTTTCCAGCTCAGGTGATATAAGTTCCGCCAATTTTGCCGCTTGATCGATCAGTCTCGCTCCCTGACGGACTTCAAGATTGCCGAGTTGCTCGACGGCCCTAACCTGGATGGTGGCGTCGCGGCTCTTGAGCGCGGCGCTGTAACTTGTGATCGCTTTGTCGAATTCGCCGGCTTCCGCCCACGCTTCGCCTAAGCTCGCCAGCACCGCGGAATCTGCTTTCCAGGGAGATTTTGCAACTTGGTCGGCGATTTTGTCTAGATCGGCCCGCAACTCGATCTTTCCGGCGATATCGGCGCTCATCTCGCGGCTAACAATGTTACCTAGTGCCTGACCGGAAACCCCAATCTCAGTCTCTGCATCGCCGTAACGGCACGGGGTTAAGCGGGCTTTGAGGGCACGAAGAATGGCAATAAGTGGAGTTGGAAAGGGAGTTTTTTGCGAATGTGCTGGGGAAGGAAGGAATTTTCCC
>CAMDBU010000003.1 GCA_945889495.1 Syntrophobacter sp. SbD2
TTGAAATGGCCGCGGTGCACCCCGCATAAGGGTCAAAGAGTGAGGTTTTTTCACAGCTACGGCAGGCGATGATGAAATCTATCACTGGCAGAACTACAGCCGCCGACACAGTGCGATTTACAATGGGGTTTTTCAGCAGAATCAGTAAAGATACCGGAGAATCATCGATGACGAATATCTCGACCGTTTGGCTTCTGACCACTGCCTTGCTAGCTGCTGTCCCGGCCGCTCATGCACAGCCGGCCGCCAAGATTCCTCGCATCGGGTTCACGACTATCGCATCCCAGACCATCCGTGCCGCGCGCATCGCGGCGTTCAAACAAGGACTGCGCGAGCTTGGTTACGTGGAGGGAAAAAACATCGCCATTGAGTGGCGCTTCGCCGAAGGAAAGCTTGAGCGCCAGAGCGAGTTCGCCGCGGAGTTAGTTCGTTTGAAGGTCGACGCCATCGTCACCAGCGGTCCAAGAGATACCCGCGCCGCTAAGGAAGCAACAAACACGATCCCAATCATCATGGGCCAGGATAGCGACCCAGTAGCCAACGGCTTTGTCGCGAGCCTAGCCCACCCCGGCGGTAACATCACCGGCCTCTCCACCCTCGCACCCGAAATCGCCGGTAAACGCATGGAGCTGCTCAAGGAAGTCATACCTAAACTCGCGCGCGTGATCGTCCTCGGTAGCGCCAGCGAGCCCGGTTACGGCCAGGCTTTGAAAGAAGTGGAGCAAGCCGCCAAAGCTTTTCGCGTCCAGGTGCGCATCGTCGAAGTCTCCGCTGTCAAAGATATCGAAGCGGCGTTCAAGCAGATCGGCAAGGAACGAGCCGATGGCATACTCATGTTAAGCAGCGCGGTTTTCAGCGCCGAGCGAAAGCAACTGGTCGCGCTCGGAACCAAAAGCCGATTGCCGGTGATCTATTCGCAAAGTGAGTACGTCGACGACGGCGGCCTGATGACCTACAGCGTCAGTTTCGCCGACTTATTCCGCCGCGCCGCGACCTACGTCGACAAAATTCTCAAAGGTACCAAGCCCGCTGACTTGCCAGTCGAGCAGCCCATGAAGTTCGAGTTCGTCGTCAATCTGAAAACCGCCAAGCAGATCGGCCTGACGATTCCGCCCAACGTGCTGGTGCGGGCGGACCGGGTGATTCGGTGATGGGAAGGCACGAGGCAACAGGCATCAGTAAGAGTTTCGGACAAATGGGAAATGAGCTTGAAGATGACATGGCTAAGTCAGCGATTGTTGTTTCCGACAATCCGATAATCCAAAAGCGGCCCCGCAGACGGCAATCCAAAATCCAAAATAGTAACGGGTGATTAATGGCAAATAAAATTTTAATCGTCGACGACGAACCGTTTAACCTCGATCTGCTCGAACAGGAGCTGATGGATTACGACTACGTGCTCGAGCGCGCCACCGATGGGGTCGACGCGCTGGAGAAGGCTGACAGTTTCAGCCCGGACATTATCTTGCTCGACTACATGATGCCCAAGATGAACGGTCTCGAAGTCGTGCGGGCGCTGCGCCAGAGCGAGCGCCACAAGAGCGTGCCGGTGATTCTCCTAACCGCTAAGGCGACGCAGGAGGACAAGGTCGCCGGGCTCGATGCCGGCGCCGACGATTATGTCACCAAGCCGTTCGACTCTTTTGAATTGCTCGCGCGGGTGCGCGCCATGCTGCGCATCAAAGAGCTGCACGATCAGCTGGAAGGCTGGAACCAAAAACTCGCCGAGAAGGTACAGCAACAGGTCGGCGAGCTGAAACGCATGGAGCGCTTGAAACGCTACCTGTCGCCGCAGATCGCCGAGACCATCCTGGAGAAAGAAGAAAACCTGTTCAAAACCCATCGCCGTGAGATCACCATCGTGTTTCTCGACTTGCGCGGCTTCACGGCGTTCTCTGACAACGCGGAGCCAGAGGAAGTTATGGACCTTCTCCGCGATTATCACGCCGAGATGGGCAAGTTGATTTTCAAATTCGAAGGCACGCTGGAGCGCTTTGTCGGCGACGGCATCGTGGTGATCTTCAACGATCCGCTGCCCTGCGACGACCATGGCCGCAAAGCAGTCACCATGGCGCTGGAGATGCGCGACCGGGTCAAAGAGCTGCGCGTCGCCTGGATCAAGAAAGGCTACGATCTCGATCTCGGCGTCGGCCTCGCCACCGGCTACGCGACGCTCGGCACCATCGGTTTCGAAGGACGCATGGACTACAGCTCCGTCGGCAATTTACCGAACCTAGCCGCGCGCATGTGCAATGAAGCCAAAGGTGGACAGATCCTCACCGATCAGAAAACCATGAGCCGCTTGGAAGATTCCTTCGACAGCGAAGCCTTCGAGGAATTTCAGTTAAAGGGGCTGAGCCGCCCGGTAAAAGTTTTTAACATCGTCGCCGCCAAAGCCTAACGCGCAGCGCAACGTCGTCATCGACGCGACCATTTCAGCTCTCGCCCGGCAATTTACCTGTCACAGCTGATTCGCAGAAGCCATGAACTCTTTTTCTGTTGGCTTGACGCAGAACAACAGGCGCGCCAAAGCGTAATCTTTGTCGAGTACGCCGCGCCATCGTCGCGCAATCGCTTTTACCAGGCGTCGTGCAGTGATTTTCCATGAATAGAACAGCGCGCTGTTAGTTTGTAGTGCGCAGTTGCGCGCAAACTCCATGATGACATCGTGGTTCCAGCTCACGCGCGAAGAAAATATTTTGAAAAAAAATTGTAGAATAGTATTTTTTTCTTGACATACCATTAATTGTGTCAGTATACTCGGCACAGATACAAAATATGGGAGGGTTGCTGATAGTAAACTGTCTTCGCCTGAGTCAAGTTTTAACCCTATCAAGATCATGCCCGCCCGTTTAATCTTACAAGGAGGTGCTTATGGCAGCTAAGAAAAAGGCCAAGAAGAAAGCCAAAAAGAAGAAATAGTTATTTGAGTTGTGGGGTTGTTGTGGTGGTAATATAAACCCTCCTTACTCTCAGGCGACCAGATAACCGTTCTGGTTATCTATCACAGAAAGCCCTCCGGAGATCATCCGGGGGGCTTTCTGCTTTTAGAAACCTCGTTTCCAGGGTCTGCGCACGGCTCAGAACGGCATATCGCCTACTTCGAACCGTGATTTTCCGCGTGGTCCTGCCGGCGGGAACCATTTGGCCAGACTAACGCTTACCTCAACACCTGTATTGCGTCGCTTAGTGCGGTTAGCTAGAGTAATTCGACATGATAAGGAAACAGCGACTGAATATGTTGTTCATTGTTTGTCTGGTGCAGCTAATCTTTTTGGGCTGGAGCGCGACCACCGATGGCGCCGAGTCGGCGGCCAAAGTCGATTACAAAGCGGTGCCGATCCTCCAGCCCATGAAAGAGGTGGCGCCGACGCCGGAAATCAATCTCACCACCCCGGACGGCAAAAAGATTTCCCTACGCGACTACCGCGGCAAGATCGTCATGTTGAATTTCTGGGCCAGCTGGTGCGTTCCCTGCCGCGAAGAGATGCCGGCCATGGAAAAACTCTATCAAGAATTCAAAGATAAAAATTTCGTCATCCTCGCGGTGGCGGTGAAAGACCGCAAGCAGGACGCCGCCGATTTCGCCAAAGAACTGAAGCTGACTTATCCAATCGCCCTCGATCCGGAAGCCAAAGTCGGTCAAGAATATGGCGCGTGGGGTTTGCCGGCAACGTATTTAATCGGTCCCAAGGGCGAAGGTCTGGCGCGCGGCTGGGGACCGGCCGATTGGCATAGCGCCAACGCGCGTAAATTGATCAAAGACCTGGTTGACGGCAAGCGATGACCGACGTCAACGCATTCGTCGCCTTCGCCGCCGGGATTTTTTCCTTCCTATCTCCCTGTGTCCTGCCGTTGATTCCGTCCTATCTTTCCTTCGTGTCGGGCGTCTCGCTCGACGAAATGCGCGGCGACAAGGCGCGCGCGCAAGTCCGTTGGCGCGTCATTCTCAACTCGCTGGCGTTTATCTTGGGCTTTTCCATCGTATTCGTTTCCCTGGGCGCGTCGGCGAGTTTCTTGGGCGGCCTGTTCATGGGCTACCGCAATGGCATTCGCATCACCGGCGGAATTTTCATCGTGCTCGTCGGTCTCTATCTGGTCGGCGCGTTTAAAATCGCCGCGCTTGACCGCTATTTGCAATTTAACTTGAAGGACAAGCCGGCTGGCTATCTGGGCTCGGTGCTGGTCGGCATCACCTTCGCCGTCGCTTGGACACCCTGCGTCGGGCCGATCCTGGGCGCGACTTTGGCGCTGGCCAGCACTTCCGGAGAAGTGGGCCGCGGTACTTTTTTGCTAATGAGCTACGCCGCCGGTTTGGCCTTGCCGTTTTTTTTAAGCGCGCTGGCCATCGACTCGTTTTTTTCCTTCTCGCAGAAACTGCGCCGCTACATTCAAGCGATTCATGTCATCGGCGGCATTTTGCTGATCGTCGTCGGCATTCTGCTGATCACCGATTACATGACTTACTTGAACGCCTATGTGCTCCGCTTCACGCCCACCTGGTTGCTGCAACGGCTCTAGCCGTCGCTTTGATTGACCCGCCACAGGCTAAATGTTAGCTTTTTGAGACTTTACTCCAGGCTTATCGATCCCGCCTGTCGCGGAGCAATCATGGAAGAACAGATCCGGCAAATTCTCAAAGCCATCGGCGAAGATCCCGAGCGTGAAGGTTTGCTGAAAACGCCGCAGCGCGTCGCCCAGGCATTGACCTTTCTTACCAAGGGCTACGACATGGACCCGGCGAAGGTGATCAACGACGCGCTGTTTACCGAAGACTATGAAGAGATGATCGTGCAAAAGGACATCGACTTTTATTCTCTGTGCGAGCACCACATGTTGCCGTTTTTCGGCAAGGCTCATGTCGCTTACATTCCGCACCACAAAATCGTCGGCATTTCCAAGCTGGCGCGGCTGGTGGACGTCTTTGCCCGGCGCTTGCAAGTGCAGGAACGCATGACCAATCAGATCGCCACGACGATCATGGAACGGCTCGACGCTTTGGGCGTCGCCGTGGTGCTCGAAGCCGAGCATCTCTGTATGCGCATGCGCGGCGTCGAAAAGCAGAATTCCTATGTCATCACCAGTAGTCTGCTCGGCGCCTTTCGCACTCGCCAGGAAACCCGCGCCGAGTTCATGAACCTGATCGGACGCAAGAGTTGAGCGAGACCGCCATGATGGAAATCCGTATTCGTGACAGTAGCGCTGACCGGGTGAAATCCGACCTGGTGGCGATCCCGGTGCGCGACAAGGAACTCGACGGCGCAACCCTGCGCGCCCTCGACCGCCGGCTCAAAGGCGAGCTGCGCACGCGCATGGGCAAAAGCAAATTCACCGGCGCCGAAGGCAGTGTGTTGCTCCATCCCACCGCCGGATTGTTGCCGGCGGCCTATTTACTATTCATCGGCGTTGGCGCCGGCGAAACCAGCGGCGATACCTGGCGCAAGACCGGCGCCAAGGCGCGCAAAGAAGCCGCGGCGATTGGCGCCAATGAGTTCGCGCTGCAGCTGACGACAGAAAAGAATTTCGAAGCCGCCGCCGGCGCCATCGTCGAAGGCGCGGCTCTGGCCGGCTATCAGTTCAATAAATATCGCTCCAACGGCAAGCCGGTGGCGGAACCGAAGTCGCTGACGCTGTTCCGTACGGGGCTGAAGAAAACCGCCGCGCTGCAAAAGGCAGTTGACCTGGCGCAAACCACCGCGCCGGGAGTTTTTCTGGCGCGCGATCTGGTTAACGAACCGCCGTCGGTAGCGACCGCGAAATATTTGGCCGCCCAGGCCCAGCGGGTCTGCCAGGGCCGCGGTCTAAGCGTGGAAGTTTGGAACAAGAAAAAAATCGCCGCGATGAACTTGGCCGGTCTGTTAGCGGTCAATCGCGGCAGCTTGGAAGAGCCGCGCTTCATTCGCATCCACTACCGCCCGGCCGGCAAAGCGCGCAAGCATGTCGCGCTCATCGGCAAGGGCATCACCTTTGACTCCGGTGGCCTGTCGCTTAAACCGTCCAAGTCGATGGAAACCATGAAGCTCGACATGGCCGGCGGCGCCGCGGTGATCGCCACCATGAGCTGCCTACCCAAGCTCGGCCTCGATATCGAAGTCACCGGTTACGTGCCGACCACCGACAATCTGCCCGGTCATAACGCGCAGAAGCCGGGTGACGTGATTCGCTACATGAATGGCAAGACCATCGAGGTGTTGAACACCGACGCCGAAGGGCGCTTGATCTTGGCCGATGCGCTGGCGTTGGCGGCACTGCAAAAACCCGACTACATGATCAACCTAGCGACTCTCACCGGCGCCTTCATGACCGCTCTCGGCACTCAGGTCGCCGGGATATTTAGTAACAACCAGCCGCTCGCCGACAGGCTCCTGCAATCGAGCCAGGACGCCGGCGAAAAACTCTGGCAGCTGCCACTGGTGAAAGAATACAAAGAGCTGATCAAGAGCAGCGTCGCCGACATGAAAAACATCGGCGGCGCCCATGGCGGCGCGATCACGGCGGCGCTGATTCTTCAGGAGTTCGTCGGCGACACCGCCTGGGCCCATCTCGATATCGCCGGGCCGGCCTTCGCCGAAAGCGAATCCCTGTTGGGCCCCAAGGGCGGTACGGGATTCGGCGTGCGCACGTTGATTAAATTTTTAACCGGTCTGTAAGGAGGCTATCGTGGCAAACATTACCGAAGTGGGCGATAACAATTTCGATGCTGAAGTGCTCAAATCCACCGTGCCGGTGCTGGTCGACTTCTGGGCGCCCTGGTGCGGTCCCTGTAAAGCGATCGCGCCGATGGTCGAGGAGATCGCCGGCGAATACGCCGGCAAGCTGAAGGTCGCCAAACTCAACGTTGACGACCATCCCGCCACCGCGGCCAAGTACGGCATCCGCGGCATTCCCAATTTAATTATTTTAAAAGGCGGCGCGGTTAAGGAACAAATTGTCGGCGCGGTGCCAAAAACCAAATTGGTCGCCGCCATCGACAAAGCCCTCCAGTAAGATTGGAGTGATGGAGTACTGGAGTGTTGGGTTCCCGAATCCGACCCGGCACTCCAGTACTCCATCACCCCATCACTCCATTCTTCAGAAGACATAGCGCCGCATGCTGACGTTGATGATGACGCCGACGGCGAACATCATCGATGCCAGCGCCGAGCCGCCGTAGCTCACCATCGGCAGCGGCACGCCGACCACCGGCATGACGCCGGTGACCATCGAGACATTGATGGTCACATGCCAGAAGATAATCGACAGCATGCCGAACACCAGTAGCGCGCCGAAGCGATCCTTGGCGCGCTGCACCACGCGCAGGCAATAGCCGATCATGATCACGAACAAGAGCAACAGCAGGACGCAGCCGGCAAAACCCCACTCTTCGGAGAACACCGCGAAGATAAAATCGGTGTGCTGCTCGGGCAGGAAGTTCAAACGGTTCTGGGTGCCGTGCAGCCAACCCTTGCCGAATAGTTTTCCCGAGCCGATGGCGATCTGCGATTGAATCACATGATAACCGGCGCCCAATGGATCGCGGTCGGGATCGAGAAAGGTCAAGATGCGATTGCGCTGGTAGGTCTTGAGAAATTGCCAAGCGATCGGCATGAAGGCGATGCCGGCGGCGACTAAATATGAAAACGAGCGCAGCCGCAAACCGCCCATCAACACCATGCTCATGAACACGATGCCGAGAATGATCGCCGTGCCCAAATCGGGTTGGATCAGGGTCAAGAAAATCAGCGGCGCCACCATGGCGAAGGGCACCACGAGATCGCGCAGATAATATCCCTTGGCTGGCTCGTCGCTCTGAAAATATTTCGCCATGACCAACACGATGGCGAGTTTGGCCGGCTCCGACGGTTGCAGCCGAAAGAACCCTAGATTGATCCAGCGCTGCGAACCGCCGCCGGAATGGCCGACGATGATGACGAGGATTAACAAGAACAGCATCAAGCCGTAAAACGGATAGGCCAAGCGATCGATATAGTGATAGTCGAAACTGATGGCGACGAACATCGCGATCAGGCCGAGACCCAGCCAGGTAAACTGGCGCATCGGCAACACGCCGGCATGGCCGGTGGCGAGATTATAGTTGGCGCTGTAGATGGTCGTGATACCGACACCGACCATGGCCAGGACCAGCAAAAAAAGCGTCCAGTCGAAGTGCGAGATCAGCCGCCGGTCAATCTGCACGGCTTACTCCTGGCGCTTGGACATGCTGTTTATCGGTGGCCTTTTTTTGCAGCTCGATGAACTTCTCGTAAACTTTCTTGGCCATGGGCGCCGCCGCGTCGCCGCCATGGCCGCCATGTTCGACCAGCACCGCCACCGCCACCTGAGGCGATTGCACCGGCGCGTAGGAGACGAACCAGGCATGGTCGCGGGTGAACTGGCTCAACTGTTCACTCTTTAAGTAGGCGCCTTTCATTTCGATCACCTGGGCGGTGCCGGTCTTGCCGGCGATTTCAATCAACGGCGAGCGCGCCATGCCACCGGTGCCACCCTTGACGACATCGGCGAGCGCGTTGTGCACGCGATTGAGCGTATCCGGCTTCATTTCGATCTGGCGAATCAGCTCGGGGGCGAATTCGCGCACCGTGGCGCCATCCACCGATTCGACTTTGCTGACCAGCCGCGGGCGGAAAAGCTTGCCGCCGTTGGCCACCGCGGCCATCATGTTGGCCATCTGTAACGGCGTCACGGTGACATAGCCTTGGCCAATGGCGACCGAGAGAGTTTCGCCGGCGTACCAGGGCTGGCGGTAGCGTTTCATCTTCCATGCGGTGTCGGGAATCGTGCCGCTGCGCTCGTCGTCCAACTCGATGCCGGTTTTCTCACCGAGACCGAAGGCGCGCGCCCATTTGGCGATCTTGTCGACGCCCAACTTGTTGCCGAGCTGGTAGTAATACGTGTCACAGGAGATCACCAAGGAATGGTGCAAATTGACCGAGCCATGGCCGCCCTGTTTCCAGTCACGAAACGCTCGGTTGCCGAAATGGAAGAAACCGGGATCGGATATCGCCGCGTTGGGGTCGACCGCGCCCTCTTCGAGACCGGCGATGAACATGACGACTTTAAATGTCGAGCCGGGTGGAAATTGTCCCTGGGTGGCGCGATTGCTGAGCGGCCGCATGCGGTCGTTGATCAGCGCATTCCATTCAGGCCCCTTAATGCCTCGGGCAAATACATTGGGATCGAAGGCCGGCGTGCTGGCCAGTGCCAAGATCGCTCCCGAGTTGACGTCGATGGCGACGATGGTGCCTTGCTTGCCACTGAGCGCTTCGAACGCTGCCTGCTGCATTTGACGATCTAAGGTCAAGTGTACCGTGTAGCCCGGCACATCGTTGACCTGGTGCAGTACGCGCACGCGCCGGCCGAGCGCGTCGACTTCCACCTGCTGGCCGCCATGTTGGCCGCGCAAGACTTCTTCCCAGCGCCGTTCGAGCCCCGACTGGCCGATCTCATCGCCGACTAGATAACCCTGTTCTTTGTAATTTTTTAACTGTCGCTGATTGATCTCGCCCATGTAGCCCATAATATGCGCCGCCCCTGGACCGTCGGCATAATTGCGCCGCGGCCGGATACGCAAGCTGACGCCGGGCAAATCGAGCTGATGGGTTTCCACCGCCACCACCGCGGCCCACTCGATGTCCTTGCCCAAGACGATTTCATCGAAGGCGGAGCGGCTCTTGTTATCTTCGTAGGTTTGCAACAGCTCGTCGACATCCCAGGTTAGCCGGCCGGCCAAAGCGCGCAATGTCTGCTCGGGGTCTTTAGTGTCTTCCGGGACGAAAATCAGATCGAAGGATGGCCGGCTATCGACCAACAACTCGCCGTTACGGTCGTAAATCATGCCCCGAGTGCCGGGCACGCGCTTGAGCCGCACCCGGTTGTTCTCCGACAAAAAGGTGTAGCGTTCGCCGTGAACCAGCTGCAGATAGACCAAACGCGCGGTCAAACCGATGAACACGATGGCGAGTAGACCGTAAATAAAGGCGGCGCGCCGGCGAATCTCCGGAGCGCCATCCTGTTTATTGATTTCCAGTGTCGCCATGAATTTATGCGGTTGCCGGATCGAGTCTTTCGATGATTTTTTGCCCGCGCCGCAACAAAGCGAACAACACCGGCGCGAGCAGCGCCGCCAGGGTCGCCTCCCACAGCACGTAGCGCGCCGCGCCACTCCAGAAGCCGTCGACGCTAAGAAAGATCGCCCAGATCACCACCATCGCCGCGCCTTTGACCAAGGCCGCTAACATAACCACCACCGAACTGACCATCGGATGATGCAGCCAGATCGAACGGGCGCAGAGATAGACGGCTAGATAGACCAACGACATGGCAAAGGCATTAAAGCCTAAAATCGGGCTCGACACGATATCGATGGAATAGCCCAAGAAAAACGAGCCCAACACTCCGCCCACCGACGGATGGTACAGCCCCAGGTAAACACAGAGGACCAGAATCAAGTCGGGCACCACCGGCCCGATCGGCAATAGATGAAACAGCGTGGTCTGCAAGACCACGAGAAAAATCCCGGCGAGAAAAAACATCAGGAACAGTTTCATGGTAGATTAAGCGCGCTGCTTCGCGCTACTTTTTCGTCGCTTCGGTTTCAACGCCGACCACCAGCACTTCTTCGACCCGCGCGACTTGCGCCGCCGGCCAGACTTCGATGCTTTGAAACAGGCCACGGTTTTGTTTGCGCACTTTGATCACCGTGCCGACCAATAGGCCCTTGGGATAAACACTGTCCATGCCGGAGGTCACCAACCGGTCGCCCTCCTGAACATCCTCGCTGCGCTTGACGTATTTTAGCATGGTGCCGCTGTCGAGCGAACCGGAAACGATGGCGCGGCTGCGCGTGCGTTGAACGTAGACATCGATGCCGCTGTTGGGATCGGTGAGCAATAGCACTTTGGCGGTTCGGCCAGTGACGGCGACGACCTTGCCAATGACGCCCAACGGCGTCACCACCGCCATACCTTTGCGCACGCCGTCGGTGCTGCCTTTATTGAGCACGCAGCTTTGAAACCAACTCGTGGCGCTGCCGGCGATGATCGTCGCGGTGATCGCGCCGCTCGGTAGCTCGTTGCGAAAGTCGAGCAGTTTTTGCAGCTGGCGGTTGGTCGCTTCGGCTTCGAGCAAGCGCTGGCGCTCGATCTCGAGGGTTTGGACGCGCTTTCTCAGCCGCTCGTTTTCACTGCGAAAGCCGGCCAGCGTGTCGTAGTTGTCGCGAAAACCTTTGATCCAGTCGGCGGTGCTTTGCCCGGCGATCTGCAACGGCCGCAAGAGCCACATCAACAGGGCACCGACCGGTTCGTTCTTGATCTGGCCGCGCGCCGCCGCGGTTAAGATATAAAGCGAAACAAGGAGACAGACACAGGAGCTAAAAAAAATTTGATTCCTGCGTAGGAAAGCAAGCATGGCAGGTCGATCGTCCCCGAACTACGAAATCCATCAGGGCCCCAGACGCTAGTGAACCGCAACCTCGCGCAGTAGCGTGATCTCATCCAAGGCCTTGCCGGCGCCCATCACCACCGCGGTCAATGGGTCATCAGCCATCATCACCGGCAAACCGGTCTCTTCGCGCAAGAGAATATCCAAATTGCGCAACAGCGAACCGCCGCCGGCGAGCACGATGCCGCGGTCGACGATATCGGAGGCTAGCTCCGGCGGCGTGCGCTCAAGCGACAAGCGCACCGCCTCGACGATCTGGTTGATCGGTTCGAGCAGCGAATCGCGGATCTCTTCGTCGGTGATCACCACCGTCTTGGGCACGCCGGCGACCAGATCGCGCCCCTTGATCTCCATGGTCTGGACTTCATCGCCGGGATAGGCCGAGCCGATGGTAATCTTGATCAGCTCAGCGGTGCGTTCGCCGACCAGCAAATTATATTTGCGCTTGATGAACTGGGCGATCGCCTCGTCCATCTTGTCGCCGCCTACCCGCACCGAGCGGGAAAACACGATGCCTGAGAGCGAAATCACCGCCACCTCGGTGGTGCCGCCGCCGATATCGACGATCATGTTGCCGGTGGGCTCTGTGATCGGCAGGCCGGCGCCGATCGCCGCCGCCATCGGTTCTTCGATCAAATAAACTTCCCGGGCGCCGGCCGACTCCGCCGATTCGCGCACCGCGCGCTTTTCCACTTCGGTGATACCGAAGGGCACGCCGACGATGATGCGCGGCCGCACCAGGGTGCGCCGGTTGTGAACCTTTTGAATGAAGTAACGCAACATCGCTTCGGTGATCTCGAAATCGGCGATGACGCCATCTTTGAGCGGCCGGATCGCCACGATGCTACCGGGGGTGCGTCCCAACATGCGCTTGGCTTCGGCGCCGACGGCAAGGACCTTTTTGCCGCCCCGCTCGTTGCGTTGCTGGACCGCGACCACAGACGGCTCGTTACAAACGATGCCTTGGTTCTTGACGTAAATTAGCGTGTTGGCGGTCCCAAGATCGATGGCTAAATCGTTGGAGAAGACGCCAAAGAGGGCATCGAACATCAGTAACTCCTTCTCATGAGCGACGGCAATGGCTTGAGTTGGGAAAAATACCAGATTTTCCGGATGCTGGCAAGGTAATGAAAAATCTACAAAAAATACGTTTTAATCGATCCACCGCGGGTTGCATAACCAGACACCATTTTTTATCATGCGTGGACTAGTTTTACGTCGTTTTCACGAAAGGTTCGACCATCGATGCTAGATTTTTTACGCAAAAGAAAAAGAAACTGGGCGATCCTCTTTCTACTGGTGCTGATCATCATTGTATTCGTCGCGTTTTACGGTGGCAACAAGATGGGCGACCCGGTCACTTCGGAAGTAGCGATGATCAACGGCGAGCCAATCAGCCAACGCGAGTTTGCCGTCGAGTATCAACGGGCCGTCGAACGTTATCGTGAGATGCTCAAAGGCCAGCTCACCGAGGACATGATCAAAGGGCTCAATATCAAAGGCAACATCGTCGAAGGGCTGGTGCAAAAAAAGCTCGTTCTCCAGGAAGCGCGCAGTCTCGGGCTACTTGCCACCGACGATGAAGTCGCCGAGCAATTGGCCAAGGTGCCGGAGTTCCAAGTCGCCGGGCGCTTCAATAAGGAGCGCTATTTGCAGCTGCTGCAAGCCAATCGCTTACAACCGGCGCAGTTCGAAGAAGACCAACGCCACCAGATCACCTTGCAGCGGCTCTACAATATCATTCTCGATTCGGTTCAGGTGAGCGACGCCGAGGTGCGCGAACGCTATCGGCTCGACCAAGAGAAGATCAACCTGCAGTATGTGAAACTTTCGGTCAGCGAGTTCGCCACTCAGGTCAAACTCACCGACGACGATATAAAAAAATTCTACGACCGCAATAAGGAATCGCTCAAGGAGCCGCTTAAAATCCAGCTAGAATATTTGACCTTCCCCTTCGAGCAGTTCTCCGCCAACGCCAAGGTGAGCGCCAAGGAGATCGAAGAGTATTATCAGAACAATCAGAAGACCAAATTTCATCGCCCGCGCGAGGCCAAGCTACGCTACATCGCGCTGGCCAGCGCGGCCAACGCCAGCGCGGAGGAGAAAAAGGCGGTGATGGCCAAGGCCGAAGCGGTCGTCAAGGAAGCGCGCCGCGGCAAAGACTTTGGCCAACTAGCCAAAAAACAATCGGCCGATCCAACCGCTGCTAAAGGTGGCGAGATCGGCTGGGTGGTCAAAGGCCAGTTGCCGCCGGAAGTCGACAAACTGATTTTCGGTATCGGCAAGGGCGATGTCAGCGATCCGGTGGAGACTCCCGGCGGCGTGCAGATTTTCAAAATCGACGACGTCCGCGATGAAAAGAATCTCACCCTGAAGGAAGCCAGCGCGGAGATCACCCAGATATTAAAGACCGAACAGGCCAAAAAAGAGGCCGGTAAGGTCGCCGACAACGAGCGCGTCAAAGCGCTCGCCGGTACCGATTTCGCCAAACTGGCGCAGGAGAGCGGCGTGACGGTTAAGGAGACCAAACTATTCGCCGCCGGAGAAATCCAGCCGGAGTTCGGCCAGAACCAAGAAATTTATAAAATCGCTTTCGCTCTTGGAGCGAAAGACGTGAGCCAGATCGTTACCATCAACGATGGCTATATTTTCCTGCGCCTCAAACAGCGCAAGGAACCGGCCATCCCGCCATTGGAAAGCGTCAAGGAGCAAGTCGAGAAAGGCGCCAAGGAAGCCAAAGCTTATGAATTGGCCTTGCAAAAGGGCAACAGCTTGCTCGATCAGCTGAAGAAGGAAAAAGATCTGCCAGCGCTGGCCAGCGCCAACGGCCTGAAAGCCGAGGAAACCGGCTGGTTCCAGCGCAACGCGCCGCAGCTGCCCAAGATTGGCGATTTGGCCGAGCTACGCGGCGGCGGTCTATCGCTGTCGGCGCATAAGCCAGTGGCGGAGAAGCTTTACACGCAAAAGGACGCCGCTTACATTCTGGCGTTTAAGGAAAGCCAGCCCGCCGACATGGAGCAATACGCGCGGGAAAAAGCGAACTTGAAGCAGCAAGCGATCGTGGAAAACCGCCAGCGCGCGTTGGCGAAATATCTCGAAAGCCTCAAAGCCAAGGCGACGATCAAGTTCAACAACGATTTCCTGGAAGCGAGCTAAGCGGAACTTCAACGTGCAAATCGTCCTCGTGCGCCATGGCGCCACCGATTGGAATCTTGAACATCGCTGCCAAGGCGCCACCGATCGCGATTTGAGCGAAGTCGGACTGCGCCAGGCCGAAGAGATCGCCGAGCGGCTGCGCCAGGAGACCATTCACGCCGTCTACTCCAGCGATCTGCGTCGGGCGCGGCGCACCGCCGAGGTCATCAGCCAACACCACAAGCTACCGGTGGTCGTCGAGGCAAGCATCCGCGAACTCGATCATGGCCATTTGGAAGGATTAACCTTCAACGAGATCAAGCAGAGCTACGGCGACTTTCTCACTCGCTGGCGTACCCAACCGGCGGAGCTGCAAGTGCCCGGCGGCGAGCGCTTGGCGGACGTCGTCGAGCGCGCTTGGCTGGGGCTGAACCGAATCGTCGCGCGCCATGAACCGGCGCACACCATTGTCATCGTCAGCCACAACTTCCCCATTGTCGGCATCGTCTGCCGCATCACCGGCACCCCTTTGAACGACTACCGCAATTATCACTTGGACCCCTGCGGCATGAGCCGGCTCAAGCATAACGACGACGGCAGTTGGCAGGTCACCCATATCAACGGCGACGAGTTTGACCAGCATCGCGGCCGGGCGATTCCCGCCTGATGCTCGAATCACTCGCGTTCGACAAAATAGCCGATCAGAAAAAATATCCCAGCCACCGCCAGGTAGGCGATGAAAAACTCCGGCGCCGCCATCCAGCCAAAGCGGCTAGTGATCCCGCCAGCCGTCAGTTCATAGGCATGAATGATGCCGAGAGCGGAGAACAGCGCCGCCGCCACCGACCACATGCCGGCCCGGGCAAACTTTCGTTCGATCAAGGCAACACCGATAGCGGCTAGTATCATTGACGTGAAAATAAAGCCGCGCTCGAGTGAAATCATACCGTGGATCGCCACGCTTTCCTGGCTGAATTTTCCCAACCCGACTTCGTAGAGCGATTTCCCCGCCACGCGCACGCCGGTCTCGACCATCATCAAGCCCCAGCCGGCCAATGCCGGAACCAATCCCAACGCCACCGCCGGCGCGTGCTCTTTGGGCGTTTCTTGAAACGATTGGGCAACGATTATGATGCCGATGTAGAGAAGAATGCCGATGCCAGCTTCTAACGGGATGACCCCGAGCACCGATTGAATCGTCCCGGTCAGACAGAGAAAGCCGATAAATATTCCATTGAGCGACGAGTAACCGGAGCGCGCGCCCAACCGTTTCCAGCCCGGATGGCCGATATAAATCGTCGTTGGAAACACGCTGCCGAACAGCGCCGCGACCACCGAACCGATGCCGTTGGCCATCAAGGAGGGAAATGTTTTGTAGCGGTCGCCGGCCGCTTCGGCGCTTTCGATATTTTGCAGCGAACCGACGACGTTGAAAATCCCCATGGGAAGAATTACCGAGAAATAATTCAAGAACGCCGGATGAACCAGCGCTTCCCAGAGCGAGTCGCCGCTAAACGCCGGCAACGACAGCGACCAGTTGAGCGTCAGCGCTTGCGCGTTCATCGTGCCCAGCGACCAACCGAGCAGCGTGCCGACGGCGATGGCGACCATGCCGCCGGGTAGGCCGAGAGGCATCTTCTGATGGGAGAAGTAGGCGACAAAAATCAACGCCATGGGCACCAGCGCCACCAGCGGCTGGGCGAATATTTTGAACGTGAAATCCATGGCGATGAAAGTAATCGCGATGCCGGACAGCGCCGACAGCAAAGCCGCCCGCGGCGTCACCCGGCGCACCGCCTCGGCGACGAAGGCGCCGAGAATTTCAATCACGCCGTTGAGAAAGCAGGCGACCAGACCGACCTTCCAGGCCCACACCGGATCTTTGGTCTCTTGAACGATCGGCAGCATGATGAAAAACACAAAGGCGAACAGACTCACGGTATTGATGCCGTAGGGCAACGCCGTGACATCGTCACGGCCGCTCTGCCGCGCCAGCTGGCGCGCCTGCCAAGCGTAGAAAAAGTTGCCGACCAAAATCGAAATCGCCGCACCGGGGAGAATCTTGCCGAAAATATAACTGTCTGGCAGACCGATTAAGCCGCGGCATAAACCGACGATGAGGATCAGCTGGATCAGATTGTCGATCATCAGGCCGAAAAAGCCGTCGAGATCCTTGCGCACGAACCAGGGTGGAGGCGTAGCAGTTTGAGCCATGGGTGAAGAAATCTCCCGGGAAATTTCGCCGACTGTAGCCGTCGACGGTCAACGCTGTCAAACCGCGCTCGAACAACTCACCTTGAAACCTCGGATGATGGACGATAATAGTGGGAAAGCGATGTCGACCCTGCTGTACAAAAGTTTTGGAAGCGTAGATTACCTCGCTGCCGTCCAATTACAGGAACGGCTCGTCGCGCTCAAGCAGCAGGAATCACTGGCCGACATCTTACTGTTCGTCGAACACCCCCATGTCTACACGCTAGGCCGCGGCGGTAATGAATTGAATGTCCTCTCGGCACAAGACGTCCCCGTCCACCGTACCAGCCGCGGCGGCGATGTGACTTACCATGGACCGGGCCAATTGGTGGTCTATCCGATCGTCGATCTGCGCTCGAAACTGCGCAAAGACGTGCATCGCTATGTGCGGAATTTGGAACAGAGCGCGATCCAGACGCTGGCCGACTTTGGCATCGCCACCAAACGCCGTCCGCCGCACACGGGAATCTGGATCGATGACCGAAAGATCGCCGCCATCGGCGTTGCCGTGCGGCGCTGCATCAGCTATCACGGTCTAGCGCTCAACGTGAACACCGATCTCAGTTATTTTCAGCGCATCATTCCCTGCGGCCTTGGCTGGGCTCAAGTAACTTCGATGGAAAAGGAACTCGGTGCGGTGCCGAGCATGAGCGCAGTGAGGCAGCGATTTCTAGAAAATTTCGCCGCTATCTTCGGCTACACAGATACTAGAATCGACGATGGAGGATCGAAGATAGAGGATCTTCATTCTCCATTTTCAATTCTCCATTCTCAATTGTCCTAACATGCCTCGAAGACACCCCGATTGGATCAAAGTTAAAGCTCCCGGTAATCCCAACTACCTGCGGCTGAAAAAACTCATGCGCGAGAAAAACCTCCACACGGTGTGCGAGGAAGCGCGCTGTCCGAACATCGGCGAGTGCTGGGGCAACAAGACCGCGACGTTTTTAATTCTCGGCGACACCTGCACCCGCGGCTGCCGTTTCTGCGCGATCGATAAAGGCAAACCGCTGGCGCTCGATCCCGAAGAGCCGCGCAACGTCGGCCTCACGGTCAAGGACTTGGGCCTGGATCATATCGTCGTCACCTCGGTCAACCGCGACGATCTGCCCGACGGCGGCGCCAACCATTTCGCCAAGACGGTTTTCTGGATCAAGACTTTGAATCCGGGCATCCGCGTTGAGTTGCTGATTCCCGATTTTGAAGGCAACCTCGACGCGCTCAAGACCGTGGTCAACTCCGGCATCGAGATTTTGAATCACAACATTGAGACCGTGCCGCGCCTCTACGGCAAAGTCCGGCCGGGCCACACCTATGAATGTTCGGTGAATATTTTGAAAACCGCCAAAGAGCTGCGGCCGGAAGTGCTAACCAAGACCGGTATGATGTTGGGCGTCGGCGAGAGCAAAGAAGAAGTGATGACGACGCTGCACGAGCTCAAAGCAAACCATGTCGACATCGTGACCTTGGGACAATACCTGCAACCTTCGCCGAAGTTATTGAAGGTTGAACGTTATCTGCACCCGGATGAATTTTTGGAATTTAAAGCCGAAGCCGATAAGCTTGGCTTTCGCCATGTCGAGTCCGGCCCGCTAGTGCGCAGCTCCTACCACGCCTGGAGCCATGTGAACTAAATATCGCTGGCGCTTAAACCTCAGCCATCTTCTTAGAAAGCCAGCGCGCCGTGCGGAGAAGCCTCCCATCGCCACCGCGCGGCCCGACCAGCTGCACGCCCATCGGCAAGCCATCGCTGCTTTGCAACAGCGGCAAGGTGATGCTCGGCATACCACACAGCGTCCACAATGTGCAAAAAGAAGGATCGCCAGTGGACGACAATCCCTTGGGCGCCGCGCTCGGCGCCGCCGGCGTGAGTATCGCGTCGTAGCGTTGTTCGAAGAGCTCCGCGAAGCTGTCATGCATGGGCGCGATCTGTCGGAGCGCCCGTTGATAATCCACCGCTAGCACTTCGCGGCCGCGTTCGATCTGGCCACGAAGCTGTTCGGATAGCAGCGCGCGGTTGTTTTGCCATTCCCGTTCGAAATTATGCGCCACCTCGGCGCCCATGATCGTCTGATGCCATTGCCAGGCATCGTTGGCCGACGGGAACAATTCCACTTCTTCAACTTGCCCACCCAGCTGTTGGGCGATCTCGGCAAAGCCGTCTCGCGTATCCTCGTCAGTGCGCTCCCACATCGGCGTCTTGATGAATGCAAACATCGGTGGCAGCGGCGGCTCCTCGGCGGAAAGTGTCGAATAAGGAATGCGCGCGCCCGGCCGCGTGTCGGGATCGTTTTCATCGTAGGCGACCAACTGCTCGGCGAGCAGCGCGATGTCGTCAAGCGTGCGGGCGAACAGGCCGACATGGTCGAGGGTGCGCGATAGCGGCGACACCCGATGGCGGGAAATCAGCCCATGGGTCGGCTTAAAACCGATGACGCCGCAGTAGGCCGCCGGACGAATCGTCGAACCGGCGGTCTGGCTGCCGATGGCGAGCGGCACCATATGCGCCGCCACCGCCGCCGCCGAACCACTCGATGAGCCGCCCGGCGTGTGCTCAGGATTATGCGGATTGTGTGTCTTGCCGGGACTTAGAAAAGCGAACTCAGTGGTCACCGCCTTGCCCATGATCACCGCGCCGGCACCGCGCAGCAAAGCCACCGGCGTGGCATCCCGCGACGGCGTGCGCCCGGCATGAATCGGCGAGCCATACTCAGTCGGCATATCGGCGGTATCGAAAATATCTTTGATCGCGATGGGCACGCCGTGCAACGGCCCGGTCGGTTTGCCTTCAAGGCGATACTGATCGAGCGCCCGCGCCTGGCTCAGCGCGTACGCCGGATCGAGAAACGCCCAGGCGTGAATCCGGTCATCGACTGCGCGGATCTGCGCCAAGCACGCCTCGACCAGCTGCTCCGAGCTGATCGCACCGTCGCGAATCAGTCGCGCCGCTTCGGTCGCTGACAGCAGATGAAGATTGCTTAAATCCATTTGGGCGTCGGAGATTCCAAGGCAAAATGCAAAATGAATAATGCAAAAGTTAAAATTCCGGAGATTCCGGACTCTTCATTTTGCCTTTTGCACTTTGCACTTTGCCTTCTGCCTTTTCCGATTAGTTTCCATAGAGAAATTCCGGCAACCACAGCGTCATGCCCGGCCATATGTACATGCAGACCAAACATAAGCAGACGATCAACATGTAAGGCATCATGCCGGCGAAAATCTGATTGAGCGTGACATGCTTGGGCGCCACGCCTTTGAGATAAAACGCCGACATCGCCACCGGCGGCGACAGAAACGCCGCCTGGAGATTCACCGCCACCATGGTGCCGAAGAGAATCGGATCGACGTTGAAATGGCTCAGCAGCGGAATGAAGATCGGACAGAAGATGACAATGATTTCGGTCCACTCGAGGGGCCAGCCGAGGATGAAAATAATCGCCTGGGCGACCAGCTGAAAGCCCAGCGGCGAGAGGTTCAGGCTCAACACCCAGCGTTCGATCAATCCCTGGCCGCCGTGCAACGCGAAGACGCCGGAAAACAGCGCCGAGCCGATGAACAGCCAGCACACCATCGCCGTGGTCTTGGCGGTGAGAAAAGTTGCTTCTTGAAGATTACGCCGGAGCTCCGGCGACTTTGGCAGACCAATTATGAGCGGAATCCCGGTGCCAATAAACGCCGCACCCAGTGATCCCGAAACGATCAACGTGGCGATGTCGCCGCGCTGCATGCCGAGCACGATGCCGATCACCGCACCCAATAGACTCCACCAACCGCAGCTGCGCGGGAACTTCACTAACACTGCAAGATAAAGCGCGCCCAAGGCGCCGATCGCCGCGGACTCAGTGGCCGTGCAAATGCCCAGGAGAATCACCACCAGCACGACGATGGTCAGCACCCCCAACGGCACCACGGCGATGGCCATCTCTTTGAGGATCTCGAACTGCTCGCCGTCCATGCGCCAGTAGTAATAAATCAACAGCAGCGTCGAGAGCCCGACCAACGCCCAAAACCAAGTGTAGAATTGCGCCGGTACTTTACCTCCGCCACCGGCCGCGGCTGGCTCGGTGATCGAACCCATCTCTTGCGGCGGCGCATCGGCCGGGCGCACCGGTTCCGTCGGTTCGACTGTGCTCTCCGCCGCACCGAGCTCTTGCGGCTTGGTTTCAACGCCGCCCAACTCCTGCGGCTTGTCATCCGCGCCGCCAAGCGCCTGCGGTTTTTCGGACGGCGCGGGCGCGGCAACCTGCGGCGGCGCCGCGGGCTGTGGCGTTGGGACTGTCACGCTGGTCGCCGCCGGCGCGCTGTGAATGACCACATACCACCAAGTGCCGGCGTAGGTGCCGACCGTCAACGCCAAGGGCACCAGCAACGCGATCACATTGTTAACGATGAAACCGTAACTGACCGGCTGGCCATCCGGTCGCGCCACGCCATGCAGTTTGCCAGGTTGAAACAATAGCGAGAGGATGGCGCCGAACACGCGCTTTGACGGGCCCCGTTCGAGCGGCTGCAACCATTCTGGCACCGCGACGCGGTACTGATCCGGCGACAGCTTAGGGGCGATCTTCGGATTGATCATCGCCCAGCCGAGAATATAAACGAGATAGAGAAACGTCAGGAAAAAACCCGGAATCATCGCCGCGGCGTAGAGTTTGACGATCGACTGCCCGGCGACGGCGGCGTAGACGATCAGCATCACCGACGGCGGAATGAGTATGCCGAGGGTGCCGCCGGCGGTGATCGCGCCGGAAGCTAAACGCACATCGTAGCCGGCGTTGAGCATCGGCCGCATGGCGATGACGCCCATTAGCACGACGACTGCGCCGACGATGCCCGAGGCGATGCCCCAGAAAGCGCAGACCAGTAATGTCGTAACCGCCAGCGACGCCGGCACCCGGCGAAACGCCAACTGCACGCTATGAAACATGCGGTCGACCAGCGCGGCGCGCTCCATGATGTAGCCCATGAAGACGAACAACGGCACCGATAAAAGCGTGTCATTGGTCATGACGCCGTAGGTGCGCTGGACCATCAGATCGAAGATCCGATTCTGCCACCAGTGATGGGCCGGATCCCAAAAAGCGACATAGCCGAAGATCATGCCCAGGCCCATGAGCGTGAAGGCGGTGGGAAACCCCATCATGATCGCCGCCACAACCAGCCCCAACATAGTTAAGCCGAGGATCGGATCGCTCATGGCTTTTTCTTTTCCTCGTCCATGTCCATGGAGCTGCGATGACGCGCGGCGTCGTCAATGGCGTGGGCCGAGCGCATGGTCGCCAAGCGCGACTCTTCGTCGATAAATTGGCTGTGCGACAGTTGGGTTTCGATGACGTCGATCTCTTCGACGTCGTTCAACCGCGCCGGCCAAGCGCCGCTGCGAATACAAACGATGCAGCGGACGATTTCCGCGAAACCCTGAAGCATGACAAACGCTCCGGCGACCGGGATCACGGTCTTGAAGTAATAGATCGGTGGCCCCTCCGCGGTCACATTCGAGTGCTCGGCGATGCGCCAGGAGTCGGCGGCGTAGCCGTAGCCGGCGTAGACCAGTCCTAAAATACCCGGCATGAAGAACAAAAAATATAATAATAGATCGAGCGAGGCCTGGGCGCGCGGCTTCAAATAGATATAAACAAAGTCGGCGCGCACATGGCCGGCGAGCGCCAAGGTGTAAGCGCCGCACATCATGAATAGCGTGCCGTAAAGCATATTGTTCAGATCGAAGATCCAGGAGGTCGGCGCGTTCAGGATGTAGCGCTTGAACACCTCGATGGAGACCACCAGGGTCAGTCCGAGGATCAGCCAGGCGAACGCTTTGCCGGTCCAGTAACTGATCTGGTCGACGATGCGGAGCAGCGGTTTGGCATCCATGATTGGTCTCGAAAAAAAGCCAGTCATCCGGTCAGCGCCGGATGACTGGCATACTGCGGCAAGGGCTTTTGGAAGTTAACCCTTCTTGGCGAAGTAATGATTGTACGCCATGCGCCGGCTAACATTGGTGTCGAGATCCCACTTGACCGCCCGGGCGGCGAAAGCGCGCTGGGAGTCGGCGATCTCCTTGAAGAGCGGATTCTCGCCCGCCTTCTTCGACTCGACTTGGTCGAATACGACCAGCTGCTTCTGCAACACTGAATCGGGCGTCTTATAGAAGCGGACTTTGTCTTTACTCTGCAGCTCGATGTAGTCTTTCGAGTAACGATCGATCGCCTTCCACAGCATATCCGCCGACGCCGCATCGACGGCGTAGGCGATGATCGCCTTCATTTTCTCCGGCAGACCGTCATACTTGGTCTTGTTGAACAGGATCTCAAACTGCTCGGCATTCTGATGGTAGCTCTGCAACATGCAAACTTTCGAAACATCGGCGAAGCCGAGCGAGCGGTCCGAGGACGCATTGTTGAACTCGGCGGCATCGAGCAGGCCGCGGTCCATGGCGGGGACGATTTCGCCGCCCGGCAGCGCGTTCACCGCAGCGCCCATGCCTTGAAACAGATCGATAGAGATGCCGACGGTGCGGAACTTCATGCCCTTGAAGTCCTCCGGTTTCGTCACCGGCTTCTTGTACCAGCCAAGCGGCTGGGTCGGCATCGGACCGTAAGGAAAAGACACCACGTTGGCACCGATCGAGGCATAGAGCTTATTGAGCAACTCTTTGCCGCCGCCGTACTTGTGCCAGGAGAGCAGCATGTTGGCGTCCATGCCATAGGCCGGGCCGGATCCCCAAAGCGCCAGAGCGTTTTGCTTGCCATAGTGATAAGCAAGCACGCCATGGCCGCCGTCGAGGGTACCTTTGGAGACCGCTTCGAGCAGACCGAAGGCCGGCACCACCGCGCCAGCGGGCAGCACTTCGATCTTCAAATCACCGCCGGTCATGTCGTTAACTTTTTTGGCGAAGTCGTTGGCAAACTCGTGGAAAATATCCTTGGCCGGCCAGGTGCTCTGCCAGCGCATCGAGGTCACGCCTTGCGCCTTGACGATGTTGGGGAATCCCAGCACCGCCGCGCCGCCCGCCGCCATCGCCGCCTTCAAAACATTGCGCCGTGAAATCGGTTTCGTTGCCGGCGCGTCAATCTTGGTATCTTCGGTCATGGTCTGCCTCCTAAAGAATACAAACGTTGTAAGCTTATATTACGGCGGGCTCAATTTAGTCAATCTTGAAACCAGCCAGGTTGACACCCGGTTTAGCTCTCGGTTACGGTTGCCGCACATGGATAAGCGGGAATTGATTACTGAGCTGCGCCGGATTGTCGGCACGCCATACGTTCTAATCGAAAAAGAAGATGTCATCGTTTACGAGCAGGACGGTTCGATCTTCCAGGTCATGCCGGAGATTGTCGTCGTGCCGGCCAATGTCGAAGAAGTCTCAGCGGTGGTGCGAGCGGCGCGAAGCGCGAGCGTTCCAATCGTCCCGCGCGGCTCGGGCACCGGTCTCGCCGGCGGCGCGGTGCCGGCCGAAGGCGGTATCATCCTGTCGCTCACCCGCTTCGACCGCATATTGAAAATCGATCTGGAGAATCACCTTGCCATCGTCGAGCCGGGCGTGATCAATCTCGACGTCACCAAGGCGGTCGCCAAGGACGGCTTTTTCTACGCCCCCGACCCGAGCAGCCAAGCCGCCTGTTCCATCGGCGGCAATGTCGCGAACAATTCCGGCGGCCCGCATACGCTCGCCTACGGCGTCACGACCAATCATGTATTAGGCATCGAAGTCGTCCTCGACGACGGCGAAGTCGTTTGGTTGGGCGGCGAAGTGGCCGACACGCCGGGCTACGATCTCTGCGGCGTTTTCGTCGGCTCCGAAGGGACCATGGGCATCGTGACAAAAATCGCCGTCAAACTCATGCAGACGCGCGAGTCGGTGCGCACATTACTGGCAATCTTTGACGACATGGATTTTGCGACCAACACGGTGGTCGAGATTACCTCGGAAGGAATTATTCCGGCAGCACTGGAAATCATGGACCATATGTCCATCGAAGCGGTGGAGCGCGGCGCGCCGGTGGGATTTCCGCGCGACGCCGCCGCGGTGTTGATCGTCGAGGTCGAAGGATTGAGCGAACAGACCGAGCGGTCGATCATGCTCGCCAGTGAAATTTGCCGGCGCAACGGTGCGCGAGAAGTAAAGGTTGCCAAGAACGACGCCGAGCGCCAGCTATTATGGAAAGGGCGCAAAGGCGCCTTCGGCGCCATGGGCACGCTGGCGCCTAATTATTACGTCCAAGACGGGGTGGTGCCGCGCAGCCAATTGCCGGAAATGATGCGCCGGGTCGCCGCCATCAGCAAAGAATTTAATCTAACCATCGCCAACGTGTTCCACGCCGGCGACGGCAATCTGCACCCGAATATTTTGTTCGACATGCGCAACCCCGGCGAGCTGGAGCGGGTCATCGAGGCCGGCGCCGCGACCCTACGCGCCTGCGTCGAACTGGGCGGTAGCATCACCGGCGAACATGGCGTCGGCATGGAAAAGAAAGCGTACATCGGTTGGTTATTTAACGACGCCGACCTCGCCGCCATGACCCGCGTTCGCCACGCCTTCGACCCGGACAACCGGTTTAACCCAGCAAAACTTTTTCCGACGCCGGCGAGCTGCGGCGAAGTTCGGTTAGAACCGGGGAAAATTCCCGCGGGATTGTGGAAATGACTAATTCGTTTCGAGTTCCGAGTTTTGGGTTTCGAGTTATTAACGCGAAACTCGAAACCCGTAACTCGAAACAGATTTGAGAATACCGTTGGCCCATATCCACCCCACACAAGAACAAACTAACAACGCGAAAGTGCCAAGCCTCGACCTCGCCGAACTCTACCAGTGCGTTCACTGCGGTTTGTGCCTGAACCAATGTCCGACCTACCGCGTCACCAGGCTTGAGGCGGAATCGCCGCGCGGCCGCATCCATCTGGTCAAAGCGGCGGCTGACGGCCGCATCGAGTTGAACGACCGCTTCAAAGAACATCTGCAACTTTGTCTGCTCTGCCGCGCCTGCGAATCCGCCTGTCCTTCCGGCGTTCAGTATGGCCGCATCGCCGAGACCGCCCGCGAACTGATCGGTCCGCCGGGCTCGCCGCTAGTTCGGAGAATTTTAAATTTCGTCTTCACCCAACTGCTGCCCTACGCCGGCCGGCTGAAGCTGGCGTTCACGCTACTACGCTGGTACCAGCGCACCGGCCTGCAAACAGTCGCCCGCCTGCTCATGCCGGCAAAACTGCGCGCCATGGACGCCATGCTGCCGGCGATTCCGGCAAAGTTTTTTCAGCCCACCGCGAATACCTTACCCGCCATCGGCCCACGCCGCGCCCGGGTCGCCATGTTGAACGGCTGCGTCATGCCGCTGCTGTTTGGCGATGTTAACGAAGCCACGGTGCGCGTGCTACGGCGTAGCGGCTGCGAGGTGATTTTCCCTGAGCAAACTTGCTGCGGCGCCTTGAACATTCATAACGGCGAGCAAGTGGCCGCCAAACAGATGGCGCGGAAAAACATCGACGCGTTTCTCGCAGCCGACGTCGACGCCATCGTCGTTAACGCCGCCGGCTGCGGCGCGGCAATGAAGGAATATGACTTTCTTTTGCGCGACGACCCCGAGTACGCCGACAAAGCGAAACGCTTCGCCGCCCTGGTCAAAGACGCCGGCGAATTTGTCGCCGGCCTTGGTCTCGTCGGTCGGTTGCAACCGATCAATTTGACCGTCACCTACCAAGACCCCTGCCATCTCGCCCATGGGCAAAAAATTCGCCGCCAACCGCGCGAGCTGCTGCAAGCGATTCCCGGATTGAAATTAGTCGAGATGGACGGCAGCGATCGCTGCTGCGGCAGCGCCGGCATTTACAACCTGACCCACGCCGGCATGTCGCAGGAGCTGCTCAAGGAAAAAATGCGCGGCGTCGGCGCCGCCAACGCCGACGCCATCGTCGCGCCGAATCCCGGCTGCATGTTGCAACTGCGCTATGGCGGCAAAACCTATGGTCCGCAGCTGCCGGTCTACCACCTGATGGACTTGCTCGACCGCGCCTACGGCGAGGTGGCGGAATAGCGATGAAGCTAGCCACCGAACAGCTCGGCCAGCGCTTGGCCGCCGACCTCGGCGCCGACGCGGTCAGCGCCGATGAACTTCGACTAGCGGCCCACGCCATCGACGGCGTCACGCCAAAATTGATCTGCGCGCCGTCCACGGCCGAGCAATTGGCCGCCGCCGTGAAAATCTGCGCCGACGCGCAAGCCGCCATGGCGCCCTGGGGGGGCGGCACGGCGATGAGCTTGGGCAATCCGCCGCGCGCTCTCGATGTCGTCTTAAAAACCAGCCACCTTGATCAGGTGATCGAACATGATCACGCCAACCTGACGGCGACGGTGCAAAGCGGTATCACACTCAACGCCCTGCAAGCCGTCTTGGCGCGACAAAAGCAGTTCCTGCCCATCGACGCACCGCTGCCGGAGCGCTCGACCATCGGCGGCATCGTCGCGGCCAATTTGAACGGCCCGCGGCGATCGAGCTACGGCAGCGTGCGCGATCTGGTCATCGGGATGAAGGTGGTGCTCGCGTCGGGAGAAATAATCAAAGCCGGCGGCAAAGTGGTCAAGAACGTCGCCGGCTACGACATGTGCAAGCTCTTCACCGGCGCGCTGGGAACTCTGGGCATCGTCACCGAAGTCACCTTGCGCGTGGCGCCGCTGCCAGCCCACTCCTCCACCGTCATCGTCAGCGGGACATGGGCCCAAGCGGCGCAATGCGCCAACCAACTCATGGGGACGAAACTACTGCCCAGCGCGATGTTTCTCGTGAACCCCGGTGCAAACCGCTCGTGGCAACTAGCGATCAGTTTCGACGGCTTCGAAGAAACCGTCGCGCGGCAAGTGAACGAGTTGAGTGCGATGGCCCAGCCGCTCGGTCTCAGCCAGGAAGTCATCCACGGAGAAAAACAACGGCAGTACTGGCAGGAGATCGCCGACCTGCCGGTCAGCCAGAACCGAGTGATCTACCGCGTCACGGTGCCACGCGGCGCGGTCCAGCGAACCATTGCGACGATCGCTGATCTAGCGCCGCAGCTCTGCGCCGATCTCGCCATGGGAACCATCTGGATTGAGATGCCAGCGAATCAGACGACGCGAGATTTATTTCCCCGCCTGATCGCCTGGGCGCAGCAACAACGCGGTCACGCGACCATCTTCAACACCCCCGCTGAATTGAAGCGAACTACTGATGTCTGGGGCCCAGTACCCCCAGCCCACGCGCTCATGCGAAAGATCAAGCAAGAATTCGATCCAGCGGGACTGTTCAACCCCGGACGATTCATCGGCGGGATATAGCGGAACTCGGCGCGGGCGGGTTTGAAACCCGCCCCGACATTTCAAAATCTTTTTTGCGCCTTTTGCGTTCTTTGCGGCCAACTCCCCTCTTAGAAAAACCGCACCACCCACCCGCTGAACCAATTATCGACGCCATAGGCCGCGCTGCCTTTGATCGCGAAGTAAATCGCCGCGATGAGAAAGACAAAATTATCGCGCAGGCCAACTTCATGAGCGTGATAGGACTGCCGGTCGAAGGAGCGGAAATAGCCTTGCGCTTTGTCGTCTTTGATCGCCGCCTTGACCACCGGCACCATGGTTGGGAGAACTTTCAGCCAATGCCAGTGCAGGCCGAAAGTCGGGATCAAGAAGATCACCACCATCACGGCGCAGATGGGGGTCTGGATACCGGCCATCAGGCCAAAGCCGCCGACGACCATCAAGAAGGTCGCCATGAAGCCGAAAAATACCGCGCCGGTGGGAAAAAGAATGCTCGCGGTATTGACCGGGTTGGGCCAGCGGGCGACGTTGCTGATGCCGCTGATCAACATGCGCCAGCCCAATACCGCCCGCAATAGCGCCTCCGCGACCAAAACTAATGTTGCAGTATCCAAGCGATCCAGCCTCCTAAAGTTAGAGTAAGAAATTTCGCCGCACTATAGTCAGCCTAGGCACGAGCGTCAAATTGCCGCCGCGCATGGACCATAAACGGACAATCGCGGGCACCGTCACCGAGCGCGCGATTGCCAGAGAGCCGTCGTCGGGCGCGGCACTGTCCGCCAAACTACTCGCGATTGATTGTTTCTACCAAGGAACTTCTCTAGAATGCAGCGAGCGCAGCAGTTTGATTGATGGCATATCGGTTGCTCACTTTAACTGCCGGTACAAGATAAAGGAGGTGGCGATGAAACATTTGTCACGTTGGCTACTGACCCTCTTGATCTCCCATCTGGCATTCTTGCCAGCTCCGGCATCGGCCCAGCGGACCAGCTCCGCCGCCAAGCCGTTCCCAGTGCCCGCTGGGCTCGAACCCGCCGTCGAGTTTTGGAAAAAAGTTTTCACTGAATACAGCTTTGCGCAATTGATCTTCTTCGATCCCCTCGACATGACCAAGATCTATGAAGTCATCGAGGTCGGCGAGGAAAGCCGGCCCAATGGCTACATCGACGGCGAGCGCTCGCGCATCGCCGCCGCCAACGGCGTCGATATCGAGCGTGTCAAAGCTCAGCGCGGCGTGCGCGAGCGCACCGCCGATGGCTTGAAACGCGCCGGCCGCTGGTTGGCGCAGATGCAGCAAATCTTCATCGACCGCGGCCTACCGCCCGAGCTGACATTCCTGCCGGTAGTGGAGTCGTCCTACGATATGAGCGCCCGCTCCTTTGTCGGCGCCGTCGGCATCTGGCAGTTCATGCCAGCCACCGGCAAAAGCTACATGCGCGTCGACCGACTCATCGACGAGCGCCGCGACCCACTCGAATCGACCCGCGCCGCCGCCGCCTATTTAGATCAAGCCTATGGTTATCTCGGCAGCTGGCCGCTAGCGATCACGTCCTACAATTACGGCCAGGCCGGCATGGCACGCGCCGTGGCGGAAATCGGCTCAAGCAATCTGGTCGATTTGATTCAGCGCTACAATCATCCTTACTGGGGCTTTGCGCCCAAGCAATTCTACGCCGAGTTTCTCGCCGCCGTGGAGATCGGCCAGAACTTCAGTCGCTACTTCCCCGGTATCGAGCAAGATGCGCCACGCAAGATTCAAGAGCTCACTCTGGCCAGCAACACCTCGCTGGGCGCCGCGATCAGCTCAACCGGTCTCAGCCAAGAGGAATTCATGGAGTGGAATCCGGCGCTATCGGCCGGGGTTCGCGTGCTGCCGGCCGGTTATCGGGTGAAATTACCGGCCAACCGTTCGGCCGAACCGATCACCGAGGTCGCCCAGTTGAATTATCAAGCGCCGGCTCCCACGCCGCGCCGGGTCGCTGCCGCCCAGCCGCGCGCCGCTCAGGCCCAAGTCATTCATCATCGGGTGCAGCGCGGCGAGACTCTCCATCAGATCGCCCTGCGCTATGGCGCTTCGGTGCAGCGGATTTTGCAGGCCAATGGAATCCGCCGGGCGAACCTGGTCCAAGCCGGCATCACCTTGCGCATTCCGGTGGCTTAAAGTTAGCTTCATCAACAGCAAGTCTTGTACAAACAAGGCCGAGTTCCCCAGCGGAGCTCGGCCTTTTTGCTTTCGCCCAGCGATTACCGGGCGACGCGTTGACAAGCTTTCCCACCGCCCTTTATAGTTGCTCCGGTGAAACGACTCACAGGCAATTCCATCCTCAGCGCGCTATTAGTTTTAAGTTTGAACGCGCCCGTTGAAGCCCAAGATCAGCGCAAAGTGCGCCTGGCCTACTCGGCCTTTAGCGTGTCGTTTTTGAATCTGTTTGTCGCCCGCGACGCCGGCCTGTTCAAAAAACATGGTCTGGAGCCGGAGCTGATTCAGATGGCTGGACCGCTGCCGGTGGCGGCGCTGGCCTCGGGCGAGATTGATTATCTAACCGGCTACACCACCGGCATTATCGCCACCGGCCAGGGCGCGCCGCTCAAGGGCATCATGATCGCCCTGCGCAAACCGCCTTTCTACGTCGTCGCCGAGCCCAGTATCCAACGGATCAACGATCTCGCCGGCAAACGCATCGGCGTCGATCGTATCGGCAGCTTGCAGCACCTGGTGGTCCGGTTGTTAATGCGCGCCAAAGGCGCCGATCCGGAGAAGGCAATCTTCACTCAGACCGGTTCGGTGTCCAACACCGTCAGCAGCCTCGGCCAGGGCGCGGTGTCGGCCGCGGTGTTGTCCGGGCCGCACAACGTCATCATGGGGCAAAAAGGCTTTCGCCAGGTCGGCGCCGCGGACGAGTTGCAAATGCAGTTTCCCACCAGCGGCCTGGTGGTGAACGAGAAACAGTTAAAGAGCGACAGCGCGCGCATCAAAAACGTTATCCGGGTCATGCTCGACGCTCAAGCTTTCTGCCGTAAAGAAAGAAGCTGGATGGTCGGCTACATCCGCGACAAGTGGAAGGTCGAACAAAAAACCGCCGAGACGGTCTACGATCAGTGGTTAAGCATCCTCACCGCCGACGGCAAGATCGCCATCAAGGACATGCAGGAATATTTCGACCTCGCCTACAGCCAAAAACAGATCCCCGCACCGGTCAACGTCGCCGCGGTCACCGACTACACCTTAATTGACCAGATATTAGCGGGAAAATAATCATGTTAAGTTGCCAGCAGTCAGCGCGTGGTTGAAACGGAACGCGAGACGCGAGACACAGAACAAGGAGTTATTTATGGTAGACGGCAAAGCACTCGTCGATTCAGTTAGAAAAGAAATCATCGAGCCAGGCATTCAAAAATTGATGGACACGCAGTACTTCACCGAACTGCGCCAGGGCAAGCTATCGATCAAAAGAATGCAGGGCTGGGCGATCCAGCATTATCTGCACAACAAGGCGATCTTGAAGTCCTTCGCCCTCGGCATGGTAAAGAACGCCCATGAACCGGTGATGTTCGACTACTTCATCGAGCAGCTCACCGAAGAGCAGAGCCATCCCGATCTCGCCAAACGCTTCGGCCTGGCCATCGGTTTGAAGGAAGAAGATTTCACCGAGGCGACCCAGATGTTCGAGTGCCAGATCCACTCGGCGCGCACGGTTTATAACACGTTAATGGGTTACGCGCCGCAGAACCGCGCCTCGGCGCTGACCAGCGAGAGCATGGTGTGCCGCTACTCGGAAGAGTTTTTGAACGCCGGCCGCAAGCATTACGGCCTGTCGGACCGCGACCTGACTTTTTTCACGGTCCACATGGTCGCCGACCAGGAGCACACCGCGCGCTCAGCCGAGTTAATCGCCAAGATGGTCAAGACGCCGCGCGAAGAGCGTCTGGTGCGCGAGAGCGCCCAGTACATGGTGCGCATCAAGCTCGGCAAGTTCGAAGGGCTCTACCGCGAGTACGCCTAGACTGGATTGTTAATGAAAATATTTTGCCTACTCGCTGGCCTCGGCTTGTTCATCGGTGAAGCCTGGGCGCAGACCGATTTGTCTTCGCTCATCGCCGGCGCGCGTAACGAGAAAGAAGTCGTCTGGTACACCACCACGTCGGCCGGCGACAACCAGGCCATCGTCGCCGGCTTCAACAAAAAGTATCCGTTTCTAAAAGTCCAAGTGCTGCGCAGCACCGGCGAGAAGCTGCGCCAGCGCGTCCTGGCGGAAACCCAGGGCGGGCAGTATTTCTCCGATGTCATGAGCGTTAGCAGCATGGAGATGGGCCTACTCAAGTCGCGCAATCTGCTGCAAGCCTACGACGCGCCGGAAGCGGAGCACTATCCCGCCAACGCGCGGGACAAGGAAAAAGCTTTCACGGCGATCTACGCGCGCAACTTCGTCATCGGCTACAACACCGCCATGCTGAGCGACAAAGAGCGGCCGCGCGACTGGCCCGAACTGCTAGCGCCCTTTTGGAAGGGCAAGTTCGCCATGGACGAAGAAGAGTTCGAATGGTTCGGCACGCTGGTCGACTACTGGGGCCGGGAAAAAGCCGGCAAATTCATTCGCGCTCTCGTCGCCCAGCAACCGCAACTGCGGCGCGGCCATAGTCTGCTCGCCCAGCTGCTCGCCGCCGGCGAGTTCCACGCCGCCATCGTTTTTCCCTTTGAGATCGAACAGCTCAAACAAAAAGGCGCGCGGGTGGACTGGGCCGCCACCTCCGATCCCATCGTTACGTCGATCAATGTCATGGCGCTGTCGGCCAAAGCGCCGCATTCGAATGCCGGCAAGCTGCTGATCAACTACGTGCTGTCCGAAGAAGGCCAGACCATTATCAGGAATCTTTCCCGCGTGCCGATCCGTCCTGGCGTTAAACCGAGCATCGCCAAGCTCGATCAATCGGCGCTAAAAATCCATTACGTCCCCGCCGACATGTTCCGCAAAGTCGCCGACTACGAGAAGGAATTCCGCGAACTGTTCTGGAAGAAATAGGCGCGACCGGCGGTCGCCCTGGCCGCTAGATTATCCCGAGCCACAAGAGCCCGGCGGTGCCCGCCATCATCACCAGCCCCAGTGGCACGCCGAGCTTGGCCCATTCGCTGCTTTTGATGTGCAGCGCATGGGCAGCGATGATGTTGGGGATGTTGCCCGGGATCAGCATGCCGCCGGCGATGAGCAAGCCCAACAGCGCGCTTTTGATCTGCGCTTCGCTTAACGTCGGGCCGATCTCGGCGGCCGCTAGCGTGGCGTTGTCAAGGATCGCTGAGACCATGTTGACCCAAAACAAAATCTGCGATGGCAAGTTGATAATGTAAGCGTCGATTAGCGGCTTGAAGCCGGCGCCGAGAAAGATCAGCGCCATGACGAAAATGTAAACCTTGCCGCTTCTGACAAATACCTCGCTGAGTTTTTCTTCCTCTGCTTCAGCCGCCAGTGACGCCTCGGTGTCTTCAAGTTTTTCGTGCACCAGAAAAATCGCCGCGATACCGAGCACGACGACCGCCGGCACGACATAGGAAGCCAACAGGTTAGCTAGATAGAAGAAGCCGGCGTGGATCGGCGGCCCGCGCAGTTTCGACACCGCGATGGTCGACAGCGGCTCGCCCAACGGCGTCAAGGCGGCGCCCAAGCCGATGGCGAAGCAAGCGATGATCGTCAGATTGATCTCGGCGTGGCGATGGAGCGGCAGGACGGTGATGAACTCCACCAACAACAACGCCGCGATGATCGCCGAAATCACGCTGGAGAAAAGCCCCAAGAAGATAATCCCGACGGACACGATCACCGCCAGCGGCACCGTGACTAGCACCCGGCGCATCAGGTGGTCGAGATAACCGCGCAGGTAGTGAAACAGCACGCCGGCGCCAAGGACGGCAAGCGTGATACTGATCGGCGCGACGAAGCCCTCGTGGATCACTTCGCTGCTCCAGGCGTTGGACATGGTCGCACTGACCACGCCCATGGCGAACAGGAACGCCTCGAGATTGGCTTCAACCTTCTTATTCAAGAATGGGCCGAGCAGAACGACGACGAAGATTAATAACAGACCGATCATTAGCATGGTATTTTCCATCCTGGGTTTCTACAACATTCCGGCGTTAACAAGCAATGGCGATGCCGCGGAGTAAATTAAAGTGGCAATTGGCTTGGGCCATTGGTAATGTAGGGAAAATCCCCGCCGTGGAGGTTTACGATGACTCGTATTCAAGTACGTAATCGAATTGCCGTGCTGACGCTGTTGACGGCCATGCTCATTACTCGTGCAGCGACTGCCCAAGATTTGACCTTGCGCGCGGTGTACAACGCGCTGAGCGGCGTCATGGCGCCACTCTGGGTGGCGGCGGACGCCGGGTTGTTCACCAAGCATGGCGTCACCGTCGACGTGAAATACTTGGCCGCGACCTCGGCGGTGCAGGCGATGGTCGGCGGCGGCGAGGAAGTCGGCTTCGTCGGCAACCAGGGCATCGACGCCAAGATCGAAGGCGCCGATTTGGTCTACATCGCCAGCGGCCTGCCGACCTTCGTCTTTCAGCTCTACTCCCGGCCCGAGATCAAAACCATCGCCGATCTCAAGGGCAAAGTGATCGCAGTGACTCAACCCGCCGCGTCGACCGACTACGCCACCCGCATGCTGCTGCGCAGAAATGGCTTGGACCCGGACAAAGACGTAAAAATTCTCTACGCCCAGGACAGCATCAATGTCATCAATACGGTGATCACCGGCAACGCCGCCGCGGGCATCAATTCTCATCCCAATGCCTTGAAGCTCAAGGCCGCCGGCATGCGCACGCTGGTCGACATCACCGAGTTGAAGATTCCGTTCCTATTCACCGGCATGTTGTCGTCGCCCAAAGTCGTGCGCGAAAAGAACGAAGCGCTGACCCGCTACCTGCGCGCGTATATTGAAGCGATGGCGCTGATCCGGCGCGACAAGGAGATCACCATCAAGTCGATCGGCAAGTTTCTTAAAAGCACCGACCGCGAGGCTTTGGAATCGACCTACGAAGAATACAAAAACGTCTTTCCGACTACTCCATTGATGACCGCGGCGGAGGTCCAAGCGGTGCTCGACGTTGCCAAGAGTCCCAAGGCGAAATCCATGAAGGCGCAAGACTTCTTCGATAACTCGATCGTCCAGAAGATTCAGGCGAGCGGCTTTATCGAGCAAGTGAACAAGAAATAGCCTGGCGATCGCTGACGATTTTTTACCAAGTTGCGAGGGCGCTTATGAAAATCGCGGATGTCTGGTGGCTGGTATCGTTGATCATCTTTCCGGCGCTCGGCTTCGCTCAGAGCCAGGAGCTGATAAGTAGAGCCGAGAAAGAGGGAGAGGTAAATCTCTACGCCACCATGTCGGTGGCCGACTTCGCCTATCTCGCCAAGGCCTTCAAAGAAAAATATCCTCGTATCAACCTGCGTCATATCTCCTTGCCTTCGTCGCGCCAAACCGCCCGGGTGATGCAGGAGTTTCGCGCCGGCGGCGTCCAGGCCGATGTCTTGGGTAACAGCCCCGATACGCTGCTCTACCTCAAACAACAAGGTGTGGTGGGGGCCTATCGATCGCCAGAGACCAAGAACCTATTTCCCGGCGCCTGGGACAACGACGGCTTCTGGTCCGGCATCACGACCGATTTGTTGGTCACCGGTTACAATCCGCGCTTGCTATCGAGGGCCGCGGTGCCGAAGAGTTATGACGATTACCTCCGGCCGCAGCTGAAAAGCCAAATCGCGGTCAATCGCGGCGTGCCCTATCCCTTGACGGGGATGGTCTCCCTGCGCGGCGAAGAACAAGGCGTCGCCTACTTCAAAAAACTCAGCCAGCAGGATTTGCGCTTGATCGGCGACTTCAACCACATGGTTAACCTGATGGCCGCGGGCGAATATTCCCTCACCGGCTTCATGCAAGTCTCCAAGCTCGATGCCATGAAACGCAAAGAAGCGCCGGTGGATTGGGTGGCGTCACCGCAAACCTTGGCGACCATCGCCAGCATCGGCATGGTGAAAAATCCACTCCATCCCGCGGGCGCCCAGCTATTGATCGATTTTTATCTCTCCGTCGAGGGCCAACGGGCGTTAGCGGCGGCAGGAAAAATTCCCATCAGAAAAGGCGTGAAGAGCCCGTCGAAAGATATCGATCAAGTGCTGGAGAGCGGCAACCTGCACGTCATCCGCCCCGACGGCGGCTACGACAAGTACATGAAGATTTACAACGAGTATCTGGGAGTACGGTAGATGAGGAAGTTTATTATGACCATGAAAACTCTCGCGCTGTTGGCGCTTTTGTTGCCGTCGCTGGCCTGGGCGCAGTCGGCGGATTTGCTCAGCCAGGTGAAGAAAGAAGGCGGCGAAATCATTCTCTACACCACCATGACCGTCGGTGACTTCGCCCATTTCGGCAAAGCGTTCAGCGAAAAATATTCCGGCGTCAATCTGCGCCATGTGTACTTGAGCTCATCGCGCCAGACCGCCCGGGTGATGCAGGAGTTTCGCGCCGGCCGGGTGCAGGGCGATGTCTTGGGCAACAGTCCCGAGCCGTTGACCTATCTCAAGTCCCAAGGCGTGCTCGGCCAGTATCGCTCGCCGGAGGCGAAGAATTTATTATCCGGCGCCTGGGACCCCGACGGCTTCTGGTCCGGCATCACGACGGATTTGTTGGTGACTGGATTCAATCCCCGCATGCTGGCGAAGTCGGGGGTGCCGAAGAGCTATGACGACTATTTGCGACCGCAGTTCAAAAGCCAGATCGCCGTCAATCGCGGCGTGCCCTACCCGTTGACTGGAATGGTGTCGCTGCGCGGCGACGAGCAAGGTGTGGCCTATTTCAAGAAACTTAGCCAGCAGGATCTACGCTTGGTCGAAGGCTATAGCCACACCATCAACATGATGGCGGCGGGCGAATACCCACTCACCGGTTTCATGCAGGTGTCCAAGCTCGAAGCGATGAAACGCAAAGACGCGCCGGTGGATTGGCTGCCGGCATCCCAGCCGTTGGCGACCATCTCGACCATCGCCATGGTAAAAAATCCGCTCCATCCGGCCGGCGCCCAGCTGCTGATCGATTTTTATCTCTCCGCCGAAGGACAGCGAGCACTAGCGGCGGCAGGAAAAATCCCGCTGCGCAAAGGCGTCAGAAGCCTGTCCAAAGACATCGATCAACTGATGGAAGCTAATCCTCATGTCATCCGCGCTGAAGGCGGCTATGATAAGTACATGAAGGTTTTTAACGAGTATCTGGGGATTCGGTAGAGTCGACGGGCTGGTTGCTCCCTCCGCCGAAGCTCGGCTATGAAGACGCTGCTACCATGTGACAAATTACCTGGTGAAAGGAGGGTGAAAACATGGCAGCTCTGGATTGGTCCAAATGTCCCGCCGTGGAGAGCATCCCCGGAAAAGTTAGCGGCGCCTGGGTTTTCCGTGACACCCGGCTGCCGGTAGCGACGGTCATTGAGAATCTTGAGGACTTAAGCGTTGACGAAGTGATCGAGCAGTTCGATGTCACCCGGGAACAGATCAAAGCGGTCCTCGATTTCGTCGCCGAGAGTCTGAAGGCTCCAGCTTCGGCGGCAGCGGACGATGCTCATACTGTTTGACCACGGAACTCCCAAGGGACTGGCCCGCGCCTTCGCCGGCCACGTAGTGACTACCGCCCAAGCGCGAGGGTAGGACCGGCTAAACAATGGCGCGTTGCTCAACGCCGCGGAGGAAGCGGCCATTGATCTTTTGGTCACCACCGACCGGAGAATCCGCTACCAGCAAAATCTAGGCGGCAGGAAAATCGCCCTGGTGATTTTGACCGGCACTACGAAATGGTCACAGGTCAAATTGCATATAGAACAGATCGCCGCCGTAGTGAACGCAGCTACACCTGGCAGTTACAGTGAAATAGAAATACCCTTCGGAGCCGCTATTTTTTCGCCGCCAACACCTCCCGATAAAACCCACTCTTCTCCAACCGCTGCCAGGGCGCGTCGTCGACTACGTCTTCGACTTTCACGGTTTTCACTTTGGGATTCGATAGGGCCAGGAAGCGCGCCATGTTTTGAATGCCGGGAATCGTCGGCTTGATATCGAGGTTGTACAACCATTGCAGCGCGGCGTAGCCGATTTCGGCGTCCTGGGCGCTTTTCAGGCGCAGGTTTTTGACCAGCGATTTGGTGACGATGTCTTTATTTCCCGGCCGATGAATGAACGCCACGGTATCGATGAAACCGCGCATCAGCGAGTCGATGACTTGGGGATTTTGCTTCAGATAGCCGCGCCGAGTCGCCGCCGCCAATCCTTGATAGGGAATCGGCGCTTTGCCGAGATCGAGCAACACTGGAAAACTTTTTTCCTTGAGCGCGCGGCTGTGGGTGTAGTTTAAATAGGTCGCTTCGATGTTGCCCTGCTCCAGGGACTGCGCCAACACCGGCGAGTCGCCGACGACCATGATGGTCATTTTGTCGCGGCTCGGTTCCAATCCTAAATGCTCGATGGCGAGCATCGCCATCGACCAAACCCCGCCGCCGATGCTTTGCACGCCGATCCGTTTGCCTTTCAAATCTTCGGCGCCGCGAATGCTCGTGCCGGCGATGAAATCGCCGTCGGCTTTATTGACGATGCCGGCGAAGAAGGCGACGTCCAATCCGCTGGTCGCCGCGCTGACCACCGAGCCGGGAATCGTGTAGGCGACTTGGATGTCGCCCGAGACCAACGCCGCCATGGTTTGCGGCCCGCTGCGAATATTGATGACCTCGACGTTGACGCCATGCTTGCGAAACAACCCTTGTTCGGCGCCGAGCCAGAGCGCGACGACTTTTTCGCTGAAGGCGCCATGGGCGATACGGACTAAAGGCAACTCGGCGGCTTGGCTGGGCGCGCCGATTGCCATGAACAGCAAGCAACCGCGCGCTAGCAAGAAAAACTTTCGGGACGGTAATCGGATCGATTTCATTGAACGAAACCTCCTTACCTGTCGGTCGAACGATATTATTGCGCTTTGTTCAGCTCCGCGAAAAACCCGCTCCTATCCAGCTCCTGGACGAAACGGCTGTCGACGAAATCCTCCGGCTTGGCGCTTTTCGCCTTGGGGTTGCGCGCCTCAGTGGCTTTGAGGATGGTCGATAGCCCGGCGAGCGCTGGATAGGGCGGCAGAATGTAATTCTGCTTGACGATCCAATTGTAACTTTCGTCCAGCAGTTCCTTGTCGTCGTTGCGAAAATATTTCGCCATAACTTTCTTCGCGAAGTTGGCGTCGCGCTTGGCCAACGCGACCCCTTCGGCCTGGGCCATCAGGAAACGGCGCACGACGGCGCCGTTAGTGCGCAAGTAGCTGCGCGTCGCCACCATGCCGTTGAACGGAAAGTTGGCTTCCAGCTTCGACACGTCGAGGATTTCGCGCAGGCCGAGTTTGCGCGCGCGGATGGTCGCTGGCGCGGTCAGCGCCACCGCTTGAATGCGGTTGGTGTTCAACGCCGACACGCTTTCCGCCGGGCCGCCGGTTTGGAGGATCGCCACATCTTTTTCCGGCTGCAAGCCGAATTTCGCCACCGCGAAGCGGGCGGCGAAGTCGGAGTTAGCGCCATAGCGCGTCACGCCGATCGCTTTGCCTTTCAAGTCGGCGACGGTCTGAATCTCCGGCCGGCTGTAGATGTAATAAACGAAGTTTTTAATCAGCGTGGTGATGATGACCAGATCGCCGCCGGCGAGGTTGGCGTCGATCACCGCCGCCGCGCCGATTTGGCTAAAGGGCATTTCGCCGGCGAGCATGGTGCTGACCACCAGCGAGCTGCCGGACAAGCGCAGCAGCTCCACCGACAAGCCATGCTTCTCGTAAAGCCCGGCATCCTTGGCGAACCAGAGCGCCGCTTCGGTGGCGGAGTCCGACGAACGGGCGACGCGAATCTTGTCGAGCTGTTGGGCGTCGGCGAGGTTGGACCAGCAGAGAATTGCGATTAGCAGTAGCGATTTCATTAATGCTCCTTCGGTTGGCGGTACCATAGGGAAAGGCCGCTGGAGCGTCAAGCCGGGTTGACAGCGGCGCGCCATCGCAGTTAGTTGGGCCATCATCACAGTTTCGGAGGACTTCATGGCAACCGACACCACCGGCATGACCCGCATCAATCACGAGAAACTGATTCGCTTCGTCACCCGTTCGTTTGAAAAACTCGGCGTACCGACGAGCGACGCCGAGATCGCGGCAAATGTATTGGTCGCCTCCGACTTGCGCGGCGTCGACACCCACGGCGTGATTCGTTTCAATCCCAACGCCTGGTACGTCAAATGGCTGCGCGACGGCGTCATGACCGCCAAGCCGAACATTCGCGTGATCACCGAGACCGCGTCCACGGCGCTCCTCGATGCCGATAACGGTATGGGCTTTGTCGCCGGCCACCGCGCCATGGAGCTAGCGGTCAAGAAAGCCAAACAGACCGGCGTCGGCATCGTGACAGTTCGCAACAGCCGCCACTACGGCATGTCGGCGTATTATTCCATGCTCGCCTTGCCACACGACATGATCGGCATCGCCATGACCAACGCCAGCCGCCAAGTGGTGCCGACCTTCGGTCGCGAAGCGCGCTTCGGCACCAACCCGATCTCGTTTGCTATCCCAGCCAAGGACGAACAGCCCTTCGTCCTCGACATGGCGACGACGACCGCGGCGGCGGGAAAATTGGAATTAGCGATCCGTCTAGGCAAGCCGGTGCCGACCGGTTGGGCGTTGAACGAAAAAGCCGAAGCGACGACGGATCCGAAGATTGCCCAGTCAGCGCGCCGCCTGCTGCCGCTGGGTGGCACGCGCGAGAGCGGCAGTCACAAGGGCTACGGCTTAGGAATTCTCGTGGAAATTCTCTGCGGCGTGCTCACCGGCACGGTAACGGCACTTAACGCCAACCAAGAACCGCGCGGGCATTTATTTGGCGCTATTGATCCAGCAGCCTTTCGCCCGGTGGCGGAATTCAAAGCCGACATGGACCGCCTGATCCGCGAACTAAAATCGACCCCGCCCATCGCAGGCGAAAGCCGCGTCTACGTCGCCGGCGAAATCGAATTCGAAACCGCCGAGGAGAGAAGCGAACGCGGCATTCCACTGCATAGCTCGGTGCTCAAAGGTTTGCGCGATGTCGGCACCGAGTTGGGCGTGCCGTATGATTTGGAGTAGAAGAGACTTGCGGGTTCAAGGGAGGGCGGGTTTTCCAACCCGCCTGGCGGACTGGAAAGTCCGCCCTCCTTTATTTGAACACCCCCGCCGCCACTAATTCCTTCACAAACCGATCGTCAGCGAACTGATCCCACTTAGCACTCTTCGCTTTGGGATTTTCCGAGGCGGCAAGCACCGCTTCGATGGCTTGTTGGTTGGGCGTGGGGATGCGTTCCCAGCCGGGCTCGTTGGTGGCGAGCGATTCCTGCAGCTGGGCGGGGTCGGTGATCTTGGTGTATTTGGACATGATTGAAATCGCGTCGGCGCGGTTTTTACGGGCGTAGTCGATGCCTTCGGCGGCGCTGCGAACGAAGCGGCGCACCAGATCCGTATTCTCCTTGATGAACGAGCGGGTGGTGCCGATGGCGTGCTGGACGAAGGGGATTTTCAGCGCGCCGATATCGACCAGCTCCTTGAAACCCAGGTTGCGCGCGGTGAGCGTGCTCGGCGCCGAGACGATCGCCGCGTCGATGATGCCTTGCTGCAAGGCGCCCACCAGCGCTGGCAGTTCTTTCAGATAAACGAACTTCACATCGACGTCGGGCTTCAAGCCGTTTTGCGTCAACACCATGCGGCCGGCGATGTCGGTGGGCGTGCCTTTGTTGGTGGCGCCGATGGTTTTGCCGGCGAGGCTTTTCACGCTCGTGATCTCCGGCTTGCTGTAGATGGAAAAGACGAAGGTGTTGACCGGATTTAAAATATAAACCGTGTCGGCACCGGCGAGATTGGCTTCGATGATCTGCGGGCCGGCGGTGGTAAAATGTATTTTGCCGCCGACCAGCGCCTGCACTGCCTGAGTGGTCGGAATATGGGTGAGATCGATGTTGAGGCCGTTTTTCTTAAACAGGCCGCGCTCCTGGGCGATCCATAAATAAATTGGATCGGTGGCGATGACGCCGTAGACCGCGGTGGCCTGGAGTAGCGGCGTCTCGGCGGCGCGGCTCAAGCCGCACAGGAGGAACACCCACAGTAAAGACCAGATCGTTGTGAGCTTGGTTCTTCGCATCGTTTCCTCCCATGCGCTGGAGCGCGCTAGAAAAATTAATAACTACCGCGGCTGATGACGATTTCCTTGATCACCACCTCTTTGATTGGCCGATCACGGCCGTCGCGCGGCGCGGCGCCGATGGCGACGACGACTTCTTGGCCTTTGATCACTTCGCCGAACACGCTATGACGGTTGTCGAGATGGAGTGTCGGCGCCAGGGTGATGAAGAACTGGCTGCCGTTGGTGTTCGGTCCGGCGTTGGCCATGGACAGAACGCCGCCTTTGGTGTGGCGCAGGTCGGGATGGAATTCATCTTCGAAGCGGTAGCCCGGTCCGCCGGTGCCGTTGCCCAAGGGATCGCCGCCCTGGATCATGAAGCCGGGGATGACGCGGTGAAAGATCGTGCCGTTATACAGCGGCTTTTTGACCTTCTCATTGGTCTTGCTGTCGGTCCATTCCTTTGTGCCGCTGACCAGGCCGACGAAGTTGGCGACGGTCTTGGGCGCTTTGTCGTCGAACAGCTGAATCACAATGTCGCCCATGCTGGTTTTCATGGTCGCGTACAGCGGCCCTTTTTTCTCCTGGCTGTTGGCGTTGGCAGTCAATCCGAAAACCGCGCATAGCAGCGCGCCGATCAATAATTTTTTCACTCTTGCCTCCTGAGATTTATTTCTGATTTAACTCGGCCATCACTTCATTGACGAATCGCAGATCCATATATTCGCGCACCGGCCGCTTCGGTTTGGTATTCAATGCCACGGCCTGCCACTGGGCCATCAGTTCGACGCCCTTTTCCGTCGGCACCGGCTGCAGCGCTTCCTTGACTAAGTTGTAAGCGTCGACGGAAACTTCCCGCTCCATGCGCCAGTGCTTCATCATGGTTAGAATCGCGTCTTCGGGATAGTCGCGGGTATGAATCACGCCGCGCACCATGGCGCGCACCATGCGTTTGACGAACTGCGGGTTTTCTTTGATGGTCTTACCCGTCGCCGCCAGACCGCTAAAGGAAGTCTCTTTGAAGATGTCGGCCAAGTTAACCAGCCGTTTGAAACCGGCCTTCAAGGCGACGTAGTCGGCCGGCGGCGCCAACAGCGCGGCTTGAATGATCCCCTGCTGCATGGCGGCGATCTTCGGCTGGCTGCCCGGGATGCTGACATACTGCACGTCCTTGTCGGGATTCATCTTGTAAAGTTCCAACAGCGCCTTGGTGCCGGCGAAGGTCGAGCCGCCGAAGCTGACGCCGATTTTCTTGCCCTTCAGATCGGCGACGGTCTTGATGTCTTGGGTCACCATCATGGAAAAAGTCGGCCGGCCGATTTGCTGGGCCAGGAGAATAATGTCGCTGCCTTCCCAGATCGACGGCATCTGCGGGCCGACGGAAAAAATGAAATGAATCTGATTGCCGAGGAGCGCCTGCACCGCGGTGACCGCGTTGCGGACGGAAATTAACTCGGCGTCCAACCCCTCACGCTTGTAGAAACCTTTTTCCAAGGCGACGAAGGCGGGGAGAAATTGCACGTTGGCCGACGGATAGGCGCCGCGGACGACTTCGCCACTGGCAGCGAGCGGGCTGAACAGAATCGCTGCGAGCAGCGCGATAGTGGACAATGCCATAAACTATTTGCTCTCCCCTTTGAGTTCTTGAATCAACGACAGATCGAAATATTTGTACGGCGGGATCTGGCCGAAGGCCGGATCTTCGTAGACCATGGTCTTCAAGACGTTGACGATCGCTTCTTCGGTGGGAAACAGGTCGGGCCGAGCATCCGCCTTCATGATCCGATAGGAATATTCCAAACTGTCGCGGTCGTCGATTTTCAACACTTGGGACATTACATTGAGCGTCGATTCCTTGTCGTTCATCATCAGACGGACGGAATCGGCGAAGCCGCGCAGATAATTTTTCACCGTGTCGCGGTTCTTCGCCATGTAGGAGCGCCGAGTAACATTGATGCCCCAGATATATTCCAGCGGGATCGGCAGCACGGTGAGGCCGAGCTTCTCGGCGTGGCGCCCTTGCAAGGACGAGATCAAGGTTGCGTCGAGGTTGCCCGAGACTACCGCGGCCAAGCGCACCGGCGAGCCGCCCGACAACGGCAAGATCTGCACGTCGGTCTTGGGATTTAGGCCGGCTTTAGTCAGCATGAAATTGATAAACGCTTCGGCGCGTCCGCCGGCGCCGCTGGAGGCGATCTTTCGGCCTTTTAGTTCTCTAATGTCCTTGATCTTGATCCGGCTGCCGACGCTGTAGGGCGAGGCGTTGTTCCACGACGCGATGCCCACCGCGTCCAAGCCCTGCTTGCCCAAGTAAAAAAGGCCGGTGGAGCTGGAGGTCAGGAACTGGACGCTGTCGGACATCAGCGCCTGCATGTTCATCTGCTCGTTACGCGTGGCGATCACCTCGACGGTCAGGCCATAGCGCTGAAACACGCCCCGCTTGGCGCCGAGATAAATCGGCAAGGCGCCGGTGAGCGCGCCCGGAGTAGCGACCCGCAACAGGGTTTGCGCCGCGGCCGGCTGGGCTGCGCAGGCACAGAGCAGCAGTGCGAGCTTAATGAACCGAGAATAATCGATCATATCGGGGAAGTGTCGCCTTAAGCTAAACAAAGTGGCTCAGACGGTCAAGAAGACGCGCCAATTTGTCGATTTTTCCGCGCCGCGTGGCGGACTATTGGCGCTGTTTCATCTTCTCCAATCGCACTGCCAACCTCACAGCCCAAAACCCGCTCGTCCACCCTGCTGGTATTCGCCACTGCGTTTTGACAATGAGATTCTCGAATGTTATTAGGAAACTCGGCCCAAACAGGGGGAGAACCAAATAATGGCTTGGTTTGATAAAAGCCCTGGCGGAAAAAAAACTGAAACGGAACCGCAAAACGTGGCACCAGTAACCAAACCGGCGCCCGAACCCGTGGCCACCGTAGCCGCGCCGGCGCCGCAGCCTGCGCCCAAGGTGGAAGCGCCGCGGCCGGAGCCAACGACGGCGGGCTTAGTCGGCTATCTATATAAAGGCAGCCGGGTTAGCGGTCAGCTGAGTTTCCAAGGACCGGCGCGCATCGACGGCATCGTCGATGGTGAAGTGAATTGCCAGGATACTCTGACCATCGGAGAGGGCGCGGAAGTCAAAGCCAAGATTACCGGCCGGGTGGTGGTGATTCGCGGCAAGGTCGAAGGCAACGTCAGCGCCAAGGAACGGATTGAGCTGTTAGCGCCAGCGCGTATGACCGGTAATATCGACGCACCTAGACTAATCATTGCTGAAGGCGTGATATTTGACGGTGACTGCTCCATGGGAGTGGCCAAACAACAGGGTGGAGTCGCGGCGTCGGCGCCTAAGGCGTAGGTCGATTTAAGTCATAGACTTTGGTTCGCTGTCCGTCACTTCCTCGGTCCTAAAGATCCTGCGTTCGCAAAGGAATGTGGGTTTTTTATTGCTTGGCTACCGGGATTGGCCATGCCATGTGCGGCGATATCGGACAAAATTATTGTATTATCGGTCGTTGACCCATGATTCATCTCGATCAAAGTATAATTTATCAGGTCGTCCTGTTCGTCGTCCTCTGGCTGATCCTCAACAAGCTACTGTTCCAGCCCTATTTGCGCTTGTTGGAAGAGCGCGAGCATAAGACCACCGGGGCGCAGCATGATTCCGTCGATTTGGAGCATGAAGGCGCCAAGTTGAAGGCCCAGTTCGACGAAAAAATGGCCCAGGGGCAAGCCGCCGGCTACGCGGCTAAAGAAGCGATCAACCAAACCGCCCGCCAGGAGCGGGAAAAAATTCTTAGCCAAGCGCGCGATGAGGCGACCCGCAGCCTCGAACAGGTTAGACAGGAAGTCGCCACCGCCATGGAGCTGGAAAAACAGTTGGCCGCCGCCGAAGTGAGCGCGGTAGCCGCCGACATGGTGAATAAAGTTTTAGGGAGGAAAGTCGGGTGAACAGCCAGGATTTTCTCAACCTTTTCGCCGTCGCGCAGGCATGGGCGTCCGAAGCCGGCGGTCATGGCGCGGCGCACCATGTGCCGTCGATCTCCGAAGTCATCTTCCCTGCCCTCAATTTTCTCATTTACGCTTTCATCATCGTCAAATACGCCTTGCCGGCGGTGCGGAGTTTTCTCAAGAGCCGGCGCGAAGAAGTGATCGCCACTATGACCCAGGCCTCGGCCAAGAAAGCCGCGGCCCAGGCGCTGGTCGATGACTACAAAACCAAACTCACCGGCGTGGACCGGGAAGTGCTAACCCTGCAAGCGACGCTGCGCGACGAGGGCGAGCGCGACAAAGCCAAGCTGATTAGCGATGCCAACGCCATGGCGGCGAAGATCAAAGCCGACGCCATGGTGCTGGCCGATCAAGAAGTGAAAATGGCGCGCCAGCAGATTCGCGAAGAGATGGCGCTCCAAGCCGAAGCCAGCGCGCGGGCATTGCTCCAACGCAATCTATCGGTGGACGATCAAAACCGTTTGGCGGATGAATTTATTCAAAGCATTGGGCAGACGCGATGATTGAAGGCAGCTTAGCACGCAGGTACACCAGGGCGCTGTTTCAGCTGGCGCGCGAAGGCGGCCAGGAAGACGCTGTGGGCGTCGAAGTGGGGCAGTTTTACGCCGACTACACGAGCTCCGCGCTCCAGCAAGTGCTCACCAATCCGGCCTTCGCGCTGGACAGCCGCAAGCAAATCCTCAATCAGGTCGCGCAAGGCCAGAAGCTCTCGTCATTGACAGTTCGATTCTTGTCGCTGCTTCTGGAGCGCGACCGTTTGAGCCATTTGACCGGCATCGTCAACTGTTACCGCCGCCTGCTCAACGAAGCGCGCGGCCGGGTCGATGCCAAAGTGGTCAGCGCCACCGCGCTTGAGCCGGTGATGGTCGAGCGCGTACGCGCCCAGCTGCGCAGTATTTCCGGCAAAGAAGTGATTCTCCAACAGGTCGTCGATGGCGATTTACTCGGCGGCCTGCAGGTGGAGCTCGAAGGCAAGATCTACGACGGCAGCGTGCGCACGCAATTGGCAAAGATGAAACAGCGCATCGCGCGCGGTTATTAGTTAAGGAGTAAGAGATGGAGATCGGAACAGCGGAAATCAGCCGAATCATCAAAGAGCAGATTCGCGATTACGATAAGACGGTTGAGATCCAGGAAGTCGGCTCGGTGTTGTCCACCGGCGACGGTATCGCGCGTATTCACGGCCTCGACAAGGTCGCCGCCGGCGAACTCTTGGAATTCCCCCATGGGATTTTCGGCATCGCGCTCAACTTGGAAGAAGACAATGTCGGCGCCGCGCTGTTCGGCGAAACTCACATGATCAAAGAGGGCGACACGGTCAAACGGACCGGCCGTATCGCCGAAGTTCCAGTCGGTAAAGCCTTGATCGGCCGGGTGGTCGACGCCCTGGGCAATCCCATCGACGGCCGCGGTCCCATCGAAACCACCGAGCGGCGGCGCATCGAACTCAAAGCCCCCGGCATCGTCGCCCGCCAGCCGGTCAAAGAGCCGCTGCAGACCGGTCTCAAAGCCATCGACGGCATGATCCCCATCGGCCGCGGCCAACGCGAGCTGATCATTGGCGACCGCCAAACCGGCAAAACCGCCGTCGCTCTCGACGCCATCATCAACCAAAAGGGCGGCAACGTCATCTGCATCTACGTCGCCATCGGCCAGAAACGTTCCACCGTGGCGCAGGTCGTCGACCGTTTGCGCGAAGCCGGCGCCATGGAATACTCCATCGTGGTCGCGGCCACCGCGTCTGAATCCGCGCCGTTGCAGTTCATTGCGCCCTACTCGGGCTGCACCATGGGCGAATTTTTCCGCGACAACGGCGGCCATGCGCTGGTGATCTACGACGATCTGTCCAAACACGCCGTGGCCTACCGGCAATTGTCCTTGCTGCTGCGCCGTCCGCCCGGACGCGAAGCCTATCCCGGTGACGTTTTCTATTTGCATTCCCGTTTGCTCGAGCGCGCGGCGAAAATGAGCGCCGACCGCGGCGGCGGTTCACTGACCGCCTTGCCAATCATCGAAACCCAAGCCGGCGACGTTTCGGCGTACATCCCGACCAACGTCATATCGATCACCGACGGGCAGATTTTTCTCGAAAGCGATCTCTTTTATTCCGGTGTCCGGCCGGCGATCAACGTCGGTATTTCGGTCTCCCGGGTCGGCGGTAACGCGCAGATCAAGGCGATGAAGCAAGTCGCCGGCACGCTGCGTTTGGATCTTGCCCAGTACCGGGAAATGGCCGCCTTCGCCCAGTTCGGTTCCGATCTCGATGCCGCGACACAAAAGCAGCTGAACCGCGGCGCGCGTCTGGTCGAACTGCTCAAGCAGGGCCAATACCAGCCGCTGGCAGTCGAGCAACAGGTAGTCATCCTTTACGCCGGCACCACCGGCCAGGTCGACGATCTACCGGTGGCTTCGCTCAAGCGCTATGAGCAGGAACTATTCGCCTTCATCAACTCGCGCCATCCCGATGTCTTCTCCGACATCCTGACCAAGCGCGAATTGGACGGCGACCTGCGCGCCAAGCTCAACAAAGTGTTGGAAGAGTTCAAAGGGGTGTTTAAGGCTTAGTTGCCAGTTCCCAGTTGTTAGTTCCGAACCACTAGCAACTGCCAACTAGCGACTAGAAACTATCGAATCATGGCTACCCTCAAAGTCATACGTAAACGGATCAGCTCGGTTAAGAACACCCAGCAGATCACCAAGGCCATGAAGATGGTCTCGGCGGCCAAGCTGCGGCGCGCTCAGGAAGCTGCGGTGCAAGCCCGCCCCTACGCCGAGAAGATGACCGAGTTGTTGAAAAACGTCTCGGCCCGGGTGGCTAGCGAGGCCCATCCGCTGTTGACCCCGCGCGAGGAGAAAAAAGTTCAGCTGGTGCTGTTCACTTCCGATCGCGGCCTATGCGGCGGTTACAACACGAATATGATCCGCGCCGCCGAGACTTTTATTCGCCAGCATGCCGGCGAGCGGGAAATTAAATTGACCTTGGTCGGGCGCAAGGGCGCCGATCATTTTCGCCGCCGCGGCGCGGAAATTTCCGAGCGCTACGTCGACATTCTCTACAAACCGGCCGATGAACTGGCCGGCGAGATCGCGGAAAAACAAATTAGTCGATTCGTCAGCGGCGAAGCGGACGCGGTTTACATCGTCTACAGCCGCTTCCGTTCCGCCCTGTCACAGGTGCCGACGGTGGAGAAGTTATTGCCGGTGACCTTGGCGCAAACCGACGACGCCCAGGCGCAGCAGCAGACCGAGTATTTATACGAGCCCGGCGTCGAGCAGATCCTGGCGAGCTTGTTACCGCGCATTACTGGAATCGCCGTGCAGCGGGCGCTACTCGAAGCCACCGCCAGCGAGCATGGCGCGCGCATGACCGCCATGGAATCGGCCAGCGGCAACGCCGCCAAGATGATCGGCTCTTTAACTTTGCAAATGAACCGGGCGCGCCAAGCGTCAATCACCCGCGAGCTATTGGAAATCGTCGGCACGGCGGAAGCGCTGAAATAAAAATCGTGATCGTCGCTCGTGATCGTGTTCGTAAAGACTGGGAACACGGATTGACGAGCACGAACCACGAGCACGAACACGAATTTCGGAGGAGTTAACACAATGAGTATGGGTAAACTCACCCAGGTTTTGGGTGCGGTCGTCGACGTGGAGTTTTCCGACGGCGCGTTGCCACCGATTTATAATGCGCTCAAGATCACCAATCCGGCGATCAGCGACGCGCAGTGGAATTTGGTCGTCGAGGTGGCGCAGCACTTGGGTGAGAACACCGTGCGCTGTATCGCCATGGACACCACCGAAGGTTTGGTGCGCGGCATGGACGTGCTCGACACCGGCGCCGGCATCAGCGTGCCGGTGGGCGAAGCGACTTTGGGGCGCATTCTCAACGTCATCGGCGAGCCGGTCGATGAGATGGGTCCGGTCAATTCGACCAAGACCTCACCGATCCACCGTTCGGCGCCCGAATTCGTCGATCAGGAAACCAAAATTCAGGCGTTCGAAACCGGCATCAAAGTCGTTGACCTGCTGGCGCCCTACGCGCGCGGCGGTAAAGTCGGCCTGTTTGGCGGCGCCGGCGTCGGCAAGACCGTCATCTTGATGGAGCTGATCAACAACGTCGCCATGAAGCATGGCGGCTATTCGGTCTTTGGCGGCGTCGGCGAGCGTACCCGCGAGGGCAACGATCTCTGGCTCGAAATGAAAGAATCGGGAGTTATCAACAAAGCGGCGCTGGTCTACGGCCAGATGAACGAACCGCCCGGAGCCCGCGCCCGGGTCGCTTTGACCGCGTTAACTCTCGCGGAATACTTCCGCGACGACGAAGGCCGCGATGTGTTGTTGTTCTTGGATAACATCTTCCGTTTCACTCAAGCGAACTCGGAAGTGTCCACCTTGCTCGGTCGCATGCCGTCGGCCGTCGGTTATCAACCGACCTTGTCCACCGATTTGGGCGAGCTCCAAGAGCGGATCACGACCACGCGCAAAGGTTCGATCACTTCGGTTCAGGCGATTTACGTCCCGGCCGACGACTTGACCGACCCGGCGCCGGCCACCACCTTCGCCCATTTGGACGCGACTACCGTTCTCTCCCGGCAAATCGCCGAGTTGGGTATTTACCCGGCGGTGGATCCGCTCGACTCGACCTCGCGGATTCTCGATCCCTTGGTGGTCGGCCAGGAGCATTACGATGTCGCCCGCTCGGTGCAGCTGCTGTTGCAGCGCTATAAAGATTTACAAGACATCATCGCGATTCTCGGCATGGACGAGTTGTCCGAAGACGATAAGCTAACCGTCGCGCGCGCCCGCAAAGTGCAGCGCTTCCTGTCCCAGCCGTTCTTTGTCGCCGAGCAGTTTACCGGCATTCCTGGGGCCTACGTCGAGTTGAAAGACACCATTCGCGCGTTTAAAGAAGTGGTCGCCGGCAAGCATGACGATATCCCTGAGCAGGCTTTCTACATGGTCGGCACCATCGAGCAGGTACAAGAAAAAGCCAAGAAGATGGCAGCAGCTTAATTAGGCATGAGGCGCGAGGCGCGAGGCTTGAGTCTGACTTCGGACTCGCGCCTCATACCTTTCGCCTCGCGCCTTGGTATTTTCCATGGCAGACAAGATCAAACTAAGAGTGGTCACGCCGAGCCGGCTGGTTCTCGAAGAGGACGTCGACGAGGTCAGCGCGCCGGGGGAACTGGGCGAGTTCGGCGTGTTGCCCGATCATATTTCGTTCCTGTCGACTCTGGTGGCCGGCGAGATGAGCTACAAGCAGGGCGCCGCCCGTCATGCTTTGGTGGTCGGCGGCGGCTATGCCGAGGTTCTCGACAACGTCATGACCGTCCTCGCCTCGGCGGCGGAGTTCGCCGGCGAGATCGACAGCGCACGCGCCCAGCGCGCCAAGGAGCGCGCTGAGAAGCGCATGGGCGAAGTTAATTTCGATGACCCCGAATACCCGCAGTTGGAAGAAGCCCAGCGCCGCGCCCTGGCCCGGCTCCAGGTTGCTAGTAAAGAAACAAGAAGATAAGTAAATAAGTAAAGCGAAAGCAGTCAAGGAGGAAGTTCTATGGCCGAAGCAGAAAAACAAGAACCCGTAATCACCATGTGGAGCAAGGAATTCACCTACGACCGCTGGATGAAGTCCAAAGGCATCCCAATCCACAAGGGTTATTTCATCCCCGATCTCCGCACCGTCGAGTTGGAATGGTGGGAAGAACGAGGCTGCAAAGCCGCCTTCATCCAGCTCTGGGGCCAGGAAGGCGTCAGCGCCGCCCGGGTCACCGAAATTCCTCCCGGCAAATCTTTGCCGCCAGTGAAGTTCGCCTTGGACGAAGTGGTCTACGTTTGCGCCGGCCGCGGTTTGACCACCGTCTGGTCTGGCGAAGGCAAGCCCAAGAAGAACTTCGAATGGCAAGAGCACTCGATGTTTCTCATCCCGCGTAACCACTGGCATGTGTTCAGCAACATGACCGGCGACAAACCGGTTAAGCTATTTCACTATAGCTATATGCCGATGGCGATGTCGGCGTTGCCCGAACCCGACATGTATTTCAACAATCCTTACGAATCGAAGATCACCGCCGATCAGGGTGACTTCTATTCCGAAGCCAAGATGGTTCAGGCCAAGGACGCCGACGAAGGCTTGGGCATGCGCGCTTTCTGGTACGGCAACTTTTTCCCTGACATGCGTGCTTGGAACAAGCTCGACGCCAACGAACGGCGCGGCGCCGGCGGCAAGAGCGTGTTCATGCAGTTCCCCAACTCCGAACTCACCGCCCATATGTCGGTGTTCGCGCCCAAGACTTATAAGAAAGCGCACCGCCATGGTCCGGGCCGGGCGATCATCATTCCCGCCGGCGAGGGTTACTCGATTATGTGGGAAGAGGGCAAAGAGAAAATCGTTTGCCCATGGCATGAATGCAGCATGATCACGCCGCCAGACAAATGGTTCCACCAGCATTTCAATGCCGGCGGCGACATGGCGCGTTATTTGGCGCTCCATCCGCCCATGCAGTTCCATGGCCACGCGGAGAAGATCGAAGACCGGGCCAAGGATCAGATCGAGTATCCCAACGAGGATCCGTTCATTCGTCAGAAGTTCGAAGAAGAGCTGGGCAAGCGCGGCATCGAGAGCATCATGCCGGCCGAAGCCTACTCCAACCCGGACTACGACTGGTCCAAGGCGATGGGCAAGCAATAGATCATAATTAACCAGAAATTCGATTACGGAATCCCCGCTCCAGCGAGCGGGGATTCCTGTTATTGGGGTAGGACAAAATGGCGGACGCAATCCAGAGGCTACAGATGCACGACGATATTTACGATCACGACCATCCGGATAATTTCATTATCAAAGAGGATGAGATCGTTACCGACATCGAAGGATTGGAGATGTTTTCGCTCAAAAGCGTCGGCATCGACATCGGCTCTTCGACTTCGCATTTAATTTTCTCGCATATCACACTGCGCCGCGAAGGCGCGGCCTTGTCGGGAAAATTCCGCGTCACCGGCCGCGAGGTGCTCTACCGCTCGCCGATCATGCTGACGCCCTATATCTCGGCGACCAAGATCGACACCGACAAGATCAATGACTTCATCCACAACGCCTACAAAGAAGCCGGCTTGACGCCGGAGGATGTCGACACCGGCGCAGTGATCATCACCGGCGAAGCTTTGAAAAAAGAAAATGCCCAGCCGATCGTTGAGAACTTCGCCAAATACTCCGGTAAGTTTATCTGCGCGTCGGCGGGCCACAATCACGAAGCGTTGCTGGCGGCCTACGGCTGTGGCGCGGTGGATCTATCGAAGGGCGAGCATAAGACCGTGCTCAACGTCGACATGGGCGGCGGTACGACTAAATTTTCTTTGGTGGAAGACGGCGTGGTGACGCAGACCGCGGCGATTAGCATCGGCGCGCGCTTGATCGCCTACGACGAAAAGGAACAGATCACGCGCATTGAAGATCCGGGCCGGACGATGATGAAAGAGCTTGGCCATAAAGTCGAGATCGGCCAGAAAATCAGCGAGAAAATGAAAGAAGACTTCGGCGCCTATATGGCGAAGATTCTCTACGAGGTCATCGAAACCGGGCCTAAATCGCCGATGGCGACCTCGCTCATGGTGACGCCGCCGTTCGTCAACTACAGCGGCTTCAAGCAGATACAGCATTTAGTTTTTTCCGGCGGCGTCTCCGAGCATGTCTACGACCGCGATGCGAAGTCCTATGGCGACATCGGCCCGGTGCTGGGCCGGAACATGCGCGATTATCTAAAAAAGCTGCCCAAGGATGTCCTGCGCGAACCCATCGAGGGCATTCGCGCCACGGTCATCGGCGCCGGCGAGTACACCATCCAGGCCAGCGGCAACACCAGCTACGTCTCCAATGAAAAAGCTTTGCCGGTGCATGGCTTAAAAGTTATCCAAGCACCGGTACGCGAAGGCGCATCGGTGGCCGACGGCATCAAACAGGCGCTGCGCAAGTTCGACCTCGGCTGTTTTACCTCCGGTCTGGCGTTGTCTTTAACCGTCAGCGGCGTACCCGACTATCAATCGGTGCGGCGCATCGCCGAAGGCGTCGCTGAGATCCTCAAGGGCGCCGACGACGCCAACTGCCCGCTCTACTTGACCTTGGACTTAGACATCGCCAAGTCGCTCGGCGCGATCCTGCGCGAGGAGCTGAAAATTACCCGCGACATCATCGCCATCGACGGCATCGAAGTCGGCGATTTGGACTACATCGACATCGGCGAATGCTTGGGCATCACCGAAGTCATTCCGGTGACGGTCAAGTCGCTGATGTTTCCGACCACAGCCAGCGAATAAGTTTGTTATTGGATAAATATTACAAAAGGCTCCGCCCGCGCGGGGCCTTTTGTGTTTTTGTGTGGATTACACAGTCGGCACTATGCCCGGCAAGGGGCAAGCCCGCAGCAGTGAAGCCACCCGACTGTGCAATCGCAAAGTCATTCCCCAACCGCAGTTTCCTAAAAACGTCGCTCAGAAGCAGAGGCCCATTTGGCTTCACTGCGGAGGGCTTGCCCCTTGCCGGATCGCTGGCGATTCTAACGAATTTCGAAAAGCATCACCGAATGGTCATGGACGAAAGTACCCGGCACCGACTCCTGGCGCGTCGGCACCCAGCCTTCCACCGGATAGTCGTGCGAGACCACCCGGGTGCCGGGTTTCAACTGGCGATCCATGATCGGCCGTAGCTTGGCATTGAACTCGGGCAGCATGTAAAGGGTCAGCACGGTGGCCGGCGACATGTCGACGGTGAAAGCGTCTTGAGCGCGGAACTCGACCAGGTGCTCGACCTTTTCGATATGGGCGTTGCTGCGCGCGCGGGCGACCAGGTCGGCATCGATCTCGATACCGACGCCTTTGACGCCGTATTTCTTGGCCGCGTGAATGATGATCGCGCCGTCGCCGCTACCGATGTCGTAAATCACATCGCCAGATTTGACCCGCGCCAGTTCGAGCATGCGCTCGATCACCTGCGGCTTCGAGCGGACAAACGGCACTTCGCCGTCGGTCCACACCGCCACCGACGAGCCACAGCCGGACAAAATCAATAAGCCGAAAATAATTTTCACTTGGTTTACGAGCTTCATCACTGGAGGTTATAAGCGGCCCCCAGCTTCGGGTCAATGCGCCGGCACCACGTTTGCCTTGACATCATCGCCGGTTTGTTATGAACATCGGCAAAATTGCGATTGCGAGGAGGAATTCACATGGCCAGTTGGGACGATATTTTGACGCCGCGCGACAAGGAAGTGTTCGCGCTCTCGGGTTTCGGTAAAAAAGCCGGTCTCGGCCAACGGCCCGCGCTGTTGATCATCGACGTCAATTACAATTTCACCGGCGATAAACCCGAGCCGATATTGGAATCGGTGAAGCGCTTTCGCACCAGTTGCGGCGAAGAAGGTTGGGACGGCGTCCACGCGATTCGTGAGCTACTCGGCGAAGCGCGCAAAAAGCATATGCCGACCTTTTACACCACCGCCGAGGAGAACCGCGCCAATTCCACTGTGCTCGTCGGCGGCTGGGCGGCCAAAAGCAACCGGGCTACCGAAGACACCACTGAACAATGGGAAAAGGCCAACCAAATCGTCGACGAGATCGCGCCCCAGCCCGGCGACATCGTCGTGCGCAAGCAAAAGCCGAGCGCCTTTTTCGGCACGCCGCTCATGAGCATGCTGACCGAAGTTCATGCCGATAGCTTGCTAGTCTGCGGCACGACCACTAGCGGCTGCGTGCGCGCCAGCGTCATCGATGCTTTTTCCTATAACTTAAAAGTTTCCGTGGTCGAAGAATGCGTCTTCGACCGCGGCCAGGCCTCGCACAAGATCAATTTATTCGACATGGCGATGAAATACGCCGATGTGATTCCATTGAAAGAAGCGATTGATTACGTGCGCGCGCTGCCGAACAATCTCTACGCGCCGGCGCTGTGATAGGTTCGGTTTAGATCGATGCCAAACTAGGATCGCGCTTGAATCAGCGCCCGGGCGATGAGAATCACGCCGATGATCGACAGCAGCACCATCAGGCCGCGGCTAAAGGTTTTTTGGTTTACCCGGTCCTGGATTTTCAAGCCGGCGTAGAAGCCTAGGGTGGTGAAGAGAATAACCTGGAGCGATAGCGTCAAGGTGTTCCAGTTGAACAGGTTCCAGGTCGACACCGCGATCAATTGAGTGGCCTTGGTAATCATGAAAATGGTCGCGACGGACTTCACGAAGTCACGCTTTTCCAACTTCAGGCTGTAAAAATAAATCGCCAGCACCGGTCCGGCGGCGTTGGTCATGCCGTTCAAAAAGCCGCTCAAGAATCCCACCACTGGCGAGAGGAACTTTTCCGCCGCCGGCGACACCGTGAAGTCAAACTTCAACAGGTTGGAAATCACGAAGACGATAACCATGATGCCGAGGCAAAGATTGAGCGCCCAGAGCGGCAGCATCACCAGCACCATGGTGCCGAGAAAGACCCCGATCATGGTCAGACCGATCATCGATTTGAAGCGGCGCAGGATCGCGCTCGGGGAACCGTCGCGAAACACTTGGGTCACGTCCATCAACAGATTGGGCAGAATCAGGATCGTCACCGCGATGCGGATGTCGAGCAGCAACGCCACCGTCGGCGTGGCGATCAGCGGAAAGCCTAAACCGGTGGCGCCTTTGACGAAGGCGGCGAACAGCAGGGCGACGCCGACCAGAACGTAAGTTAAATCGAAAGGCATGGTGGTTCGAAGACTATGAGATTTTTTAGCCGCACGCCGGTGCGCAGTTTTATCATCTATCCCGCGGTTACGCTGCTATGGGAGCTGGCGCTGCATGGTCGACAGTTGGAACCCAATCTGTGGTTCACGCCGCTGATGCTCTGGGGCTATTTGCAATACCGCCTATGCGGCCGCTACCGGGTGCGCATCGGCGGTGGCGGTCCGGGACTAGAAACCCCGCCGCAACGTTTAGTCTCTAGCGGTCTTTACGCTTATACCCGCAATCCAATGTACCTGGGCCATATTATTTTTCTCATCGGCCTGACATTGACGTTAAAATCCTGGCTCGCGGCGTTGATCACCATCGGCACGGCGATCTGGTTTCACTGGCGCGTGGTCGGCGACGAAGGGAAACTCGTCGAACGGCTGGGCCAGCCCTACCGAGAATATCTCACCAACGTGAAACGCTGGCTGCCGGGACTCTTCTAAACCGGTCTAGGGTCTAGCGTCTCGGGTCTGGAGTTCCGAACTCCAAACGCTAGACCCCAGACGCTAGACAGTCCCATGATTACGACTTCTTCCTCTGCCCGGTCTGCTTCTTACCAGTCTCAAAATAATCGCCCTTGACCGCCAGATCTGCTTCCTCTTCGTCCTGCTTGGTCCAGGCGCCCAGGCTGTAGCCGAACCAGGGCATGCGCGGTTTGAGCGGCGGCAGCTCGAGCTCTTCCCAAATCTGTTTGGAGCGCTCCATGAATTCTTTTTTCGGCAAGGACACCGGCGTGTAGGGCCAGGGGCGGATAGCGTTGATCAGCAGGGCCGAAGTTGACGACGCGCGCCGGTCCTCATGTTCCGAGCCGGGTGGGTATGTCGACGGATCGAGGCCGGGCATTTTACCTTTGGAGATCTCGACATCCTCGCCCGGGCGCATGTTGTAGCACAGCGCCCAATTGATCATCGCCGGGTCTTGAATGTCGATGTCTTCATCCACGGCGATACAGACTTTGGCGTAGCTGCCGTTGAAGCCGGCGGTGGCGTGGAGCGCGCGCCAGGCCTCAGCTTTAGTCGCGTTGCGCATCTTGATCACGCAGAAAGCCTGGCCGCTGCCGCTCACTTCGTCATGCAGCGCGACGTCGATGACCGCTGAGTTGCCGCTGTCTTGGCGCAAGAGTTTGTAAATAATTTTCTCGGTTCCCGTATGCTTGATCTTGCTCGATTCGCTGGGCGGAAACTGGCTCATCAGCGCGGTGTAAATCGCGCCCTGCCGGTGGGTGATGCAGGTGACTTCGAGGAATGGCGATTCGGTGCGATGGCCCATGTAGCCGGGATACTCGCCGAAGGGCCCTTCGGGCTCGACGATGTCGGTGGGAATGGTCCCTTCGATGATGATTTCCGCGGTGGCCGGCACGAGCAAGTCCACCGTCTTCGCTTGGACGACTTCCACCGGCGCGCCGGCCAAGCCGCCGGCTAGACGATATTCGTCGAAATCGTAGGGAATTTTCGCCGTAGCGGAATAAGCGATGCTCGGCACCACGCCGATGGCGATGCAGGCTTCCAAGCGCTGCCCTTTGGCTTTGGCCTTGCGCCAATGCTGTCCCATATGTTGCGAGGTAAATAGACCGCCGGTGCGGTTGGCCGATTTGATCTGGCTGCGGTAGTTGCCGATGTTGTAAATGCCGGTCTCGGGATCCTTGGTGATCCAGTTGGCCGAGGTTAAATACGGTGCGTTGTCGAATCCCGGCGTCGAGATCGGCACCGGGATCATGTCGAGGCCGTGGCCATTGAGAATATCTTGGCCCTGCCAGACGATCTCATGGACAGGCGCCGAAGTTACTTTTATCGGGTCGAAAGGGTTTAACTGCGCTTGGCTCCAACGCTCGGCGATTTGCTCGGGCTCGCACATCATGCCGATGGCGTAGATTTCCGTAGTCGCGGCTAGGGTGCCGACGGTTACCGGCATCGAATAGCGTTTGCCCTTGGAGTCGATGACGTTCTCGAACATGAACGCTTTCCGGTCGCGTTCTTCCAGGCCGCGAAACTGCCAGCGCACCAGCGGCATCAGCTCGGTGTCTTTGTTGATTTCCCGGGTGATGCGAATCAGTTTGCCGCGCTCTTCAAGCGCCTTTAAATGCTCACGAAAGTCACGATAATATTTCACGCTGTTGGCCATCGGAATCTCCCTGTCCTTGGTACTCCCGTCATCTATTGTCTGGGCCACCGAGGTTGTCAAGCGTTGGCCGGTGAACGCGAGGACGAACCTGAGGGCTGAACGCAACAAGATATCCTTGTTAGAGCTAGACCGGGTCTGGTACACTAGCGTTTCACTACCGAATTTATCTGAGCAGATTCGTCGCAATGGCCAACACTCATAGCAAGCCTTCCTCCAGTCTCGGCAATAGTTCGTCAACACCCCGATCCGAGCCGGCGGTCCAGTCGCGTTACCTTTGGATACTCGCAGTGCTGTTGGTTGGGTTATTTTATTTGATCGATCTGTGGACGCCTGGGCATATCGCGATTCATATCAGTTACGTCGCCGCGCTGGTGTTAGCCGTGGCCCTGCCTGGAAAAAGGGAGAAAATTGCCGTGGCGGTGGCCTGTACGGTCATGCTGGTGGCGGACGTTTTTTTCGTCCACTCCAACTCGGGCTCGCCAACCTGGGTCGGATTGGTCAATCAAGGGTTCGCGCTTTTGATGGTCTGGAGCGTGACAACCTTGGGCTTGCGTCATCACGCGGTTGAAGCCCGCCAGCGCGATAGCGAGCGCGTCGCCAACGAGCGCATGGCGCTGCTCAATACCATCTACTCCTCGGCGCCGGTGGGCTTATGCTTCGTCGATCTCAATTTACGCTATCTATCGATGAACGCCGCGTTGGCCGAGATGAACGGCCGGCCGGCGGAATATTATATCGGCAAAACCATCCGCGAAGCGATTCCAGAACTCGCCGATATCATCGAAGTTCACTACCGACGGGTGATCGAAAGCGGTCAGCCTATCCTCGATGTGGAAATCAAAGGCGTAATCATGACCCAGCCGGGAGAGCACCGCGCATGGCTGGCAAGTTATTTCCCAGTGCATAATCCGGGCGGCCAACTGCTCGGCGTCAACGTCGCGGTGCGCGATATCACCGCGCGCAAGCAGGCTGAAGCCGACACGCTATTTCTCCTCGATCTCGCCGAATGTATCCGTTTCGCCGCCAATGCCGATGAATTGGCCTGGGCGGTCGCGGTGGCTTTGGGCGAGCATGCCAAAGTCAAGCGTTGCGCGTTTATTGAGATCGATACGGCAAGCAACCGGTTCACCTTGCAGCGTGATTACCACCCGCATATCCCATCGTTGGTTGGCAGCTACCCACTCGGAATGTTCGGACCGAGTTTGATCGACACCGGCAGCGCCGGCCAAACCACTACCATTGCCAATGTCACCCTGGACCTACGGACCAGGGACCATATCGAAGCTTACCGATCGGTGGGCGTTCAGTCGTTTGTCGCCGCGCCGCTGCTCCGCGACGGCGCGCTGGTTTGCGCCTTGATCATGGCCGACACCGATCCGCGCCAATGGAGCGAACGGGAAATCTCGCTGATCAATTTGGTGGCTGAGCGCACTTGGCTGGCGGTGGAAAAACTCCGCCTTGACGAGGCCCTGCGCGCCAGCGGCGAGGCGCTGCGCGAGGCTGACCGGCGCAAGGATGAGTTCTTGGCTACGCTCGCCCATGAGCTACGCAACCCGCTGTCGCTGGTGCGCAACGTCGTCACCTTGCAACAAAGCTCCCAAAGCCCGCTGCCCGATCCCCACTGGGGCCAGGACATCATCGATCGCCAGGTGAAGTATCTCACCCGCTTGACCGACGATCTATTCGATGTCAGCCGCATCACCCGGGAAAAATTGGTTCTGCAAAAGGAGCCGCTCAATTTGAGCGAGATCGTCAAGGCGGCGGTGGAATCGAGCCGGCCGCTGATCGACCAACGGCAGCATGAACTGACCGTCACCATGTCGCAGGATTCGATCTATGTCGACGCCGACCGGCTGCGGTTTACCCAGGTGATCATGAACCTGTTGAACAACGCCGCCAAGTACACGCCCGACCCCGGCCATATCTGGCTCAACGTCGAGCAGGCTGGCGACACCGTGGTGATCCGGGTCAAGGATACCGGCGTCGGCATCGCGGCGGAGAGCTTGCCCCATGTCTTCGAGCTGTTTTACCAAGTTGACCGGTCCTATACGCGCAGCGAAGGCGGTCTCGGTTTGGGCTTGACGCTGGTGCACCGGCTGGTGGAATTGCATGGCGGTAAAGTCGAGGTGCGCAGCGAAGGCATGAACCGTGGCAGCGAATTCATCGTCCAATTGCCGGTGACCGCCCAGCGGCCGGAAAGCGAGAGTTTGGAATCCGATCGAGTCGAAGAACTTCCCTTGCCAGCGCGCTGCCGGCGCATTTTGGTCGCCGATGATTTCCCCCAGTCCGCCGAGACCCTGGCGCGCCTCTTGGAAAAAGATGGCAACGAGGTGCAGATCGCCGAGGATGGTGTCGCCGCAGTGGAGGCGGCGGCGGAATTTCTCCCGGATATCGTTCTCATGGACATCGCCATGCCGCGCCTCGACGGCTATCAAGCGGCCAAACAGATCCGCCAACAGCCCTGGGGCAAACAGATGATTCTCATCGCGCTCACCGGCTGGGGCCAGCAGCAAGACCGCCGGCGCACCCAGGAAGCCGGCTTCGACGCCCATCTGACCAAACCGGTCAACTACGCCGCGATCATGGATTTGCTCAGCACTCTGTCAAACGCGCCCACCGTTGCGGCAAGTCATGGCCTACCGCATTGATCTAGCACTCGTCCGTTGTTGCCAATAGCGGACGAAAAATATATCCCATAGCCAGCCTAGCCGCGCCGTTACGTCAAGCGCGCGGCAAAATAATTGCAGCAGTGGAGGGTTCGTGGCGACTAGAGTGATCATGCCGGCGTTTGGCGCAACTCAAACCACCGGAGTTTTGCTCAAATGGTTCAAGCGCGAAGGCGAAACCGTCGCCAAGGGCGAAGCTCTCATGGAAGTGGAAACCGATAAGTCCACCGTGGAGGTCGCGGCCAATGCGACGGGAGTGCTATTGGGCCGTCGCGCCGCCGAGGGCGATACCATTCCGGTGGGACAGATAATCGCCCTCATCGGTGCAGCGGGAGAAAAATTGGATGAAACGAGTTGGGGGCCGAATAGAACCGAACCCACAACCGCGAACCCCAGCGTAGCCATGACCGATTCAACAGTTCACCGACCTGTCGCGCAGCCAGTAAGCGCCAGTCCCGGTCACCCGCTAGCATCGCCGGCGGCGCGCCGCATCGCCCGGCAGAATTCACTGGACATCGGCGCGATTCGCGGTAGCGGTCCGGGTGGCGCGGTGCTGACACGGGATTTGCAATCGCCAGGCAACGGGTCATCGGATGGCTCGCTCATGCCGCTCAACGCCATGCGCCGGATCACCGGCGCGCGTATGAGCGCGAGCAAACAAAGCGCGCCACATTTTTATATTAGTGTAGACATCGACATGAGCGCAGTAACCAAACTCAGAAAGGCAGCCAAGGAACGCGGCGACGAGGTGGTGCCGTCAATCAACGACTTCATTCTCCAAGCGTGCGCTCGCGCACTTAAAGATTTTCCGTCGATGAATTCGAGCTTCACCGAGCGCGGCATCCAGCAGCATGCCGATATCAACATCGGTATCGCCGTCGCCCTTGACGAGGGCTTGGTCGTACCAGTGATTCGCAACGCGGACCAGCTTGATTTAATGGAACTCGCCAAGCAGAGCCGCGAACTCGCCGACAAGGCGCAAAACAAAAAACTTTCCCCCCTGGACTACGAGGGTGGTACTTTCACGATTTCCAATCTCGGCATGCTCGGTGTCGATAGTTTCATCGCGATCATCAATCCGCCGCAGGCGGCGATCCTGGCGGCGGGCCGGGTCGGACCGCGGGTGATCGCCGAGGACGATGCCATGGCGATCCGCGAAATGATGACCATCACGTTGTCGGCGGATCATCGAGTCGCCGACGGTGCGGTGGGCGCGCGATTCTTGCAGTCGATCAAGAAATATCTCGAAACCGGCAGCCGGACCGCGGCGGTAGAAGCCTGACAGCAATGGCTGAAGACGATCCCTCGATTGATGCGGTTGTCGTCGTGCCCATCGAAGATCATCTCGATCTCCATCCGTTTCAACCCATAGACATCTCCAGCGTGGTCGAAGAATATCTCGATCAATGTAAGTTAGCCGGATTTCGCCAGGTGCGCTTGATCCACGGCAAGGGCAAAGGCGTGCAGCGCAATATCATTCGCGCGCTGTTGGAGAAGCGCGGCGATGTCGAGTCGTTTCACGACGCGCCGCTGGAAGCCGGCAGCTGGGGCGCCACCGTGGTGATGCTGAAAAACTAATATCAGTTAAACGCTTGCAGCGGCGTTAAGTACGCCGGCGCAGCGCGGGCAGGCTGTCGGGTGATTGTGGTCGGCGCCGACTTTGACGTCGTATTTCCAGCAGCGCTCGCACTTCGGCCCGTCGGCCTTGCTCACGGCAACCGACAACCCTTCTTGCTGGTTCGCGCCTTGATCCGCCTCGGCCCCAACCTGGGAAACGATCAGCAAATCCGCCAGTCGTTGCGGGTCGCTGGTTAACATGGCGTGCAGCGCTGAAGGTTTGGTCGCGCCGTTATGGAGCACCACCTTGGCGTCGAGGGGGTGGCCGATGGTCTTGTCGGTGCGCGCCTGTTCGAGGGCTTTCAACACCTGGCCGCGCTCGGCGAAAATCCGTTCCCACTTTTCCGTCAGCGCGGCGTCAGCGAATCTAGCATCGGGCTCGGGCAGGGGCGATAGAAATACACTGCTGGGCCGCTGGGCTTTATCCGGTAAATGCTGCCAGATCTCTTCGGCGGTAAACGACAAGATCGGCGCGGTCAGATGCACCAGCACGTCGAGAATCCGCGCCATGGTCGTCTGGGCGGCGCGCCGTTGGTGCGAGTTGGTTGCCTCACAATAGAGCCGGTCTTTGACAATGTCCAAATACTGCGCGCTCAGATCGACGGCGCAGAAATTATTGACGCTGTGATAGACCACATGGAATTCGCACTTCTCGTAGGCGTCGCGGCAGCGGCCGAGTAAGGCTTCGGTGCGCTGGAGAATCCAGCGGTCGAGCTCGTCAAGGTCGGCCGCTTCGACGCGGTCCTTGACCGGATCGAAATCGTAAAGATTGCTGATCAAAAAGCGCGCCGTATTGCGTACCCGCCGGTAGGCTTCGACCAGGCGGTTTAAAATCTCATCCGAGATCCGCACGTCCTCGCGGTAGTCTTCAGCGGAGACCCACAGGCGCAAAATTTCCGCGCCGAATTTTTTCGCGATGTCCTGGGGCGCGATGGTATTGCCCATGGATTTGGACATTTTCCTGCCCTTGCCATCCAAGGTGAAGCCATGGGTGAGCACGGCGGCGTAGGGCGCGCGGTCGCGGGTCGCGAGAGAGGTCAATAGCGCGGTGTGAAACCAGCCGCGATGCTGATCGCTGCCTTCCAAATACAAATCGGCGCGACCGCCGAGCCGCGCGTCCTGCTCGACCACCGAGGCGTAACTGACGCCGGAATCGAACCAGACATCGAGAATGTCCTCTTCGCGGGAGAAATCCTGGCCGCCGCAATCGGGACACTTGAGATCGGCGGGCATGAGTTCTTGCACCGGCCGGATATACCAAGCGTCGGAACCTTCCTTTTCGAAGATCGCCGCGACGTGATTGCAGATCGCTTGGGTTAGCACCGCGTGATTGCATTTCTTGCAATAGACCGCCGGGATCGGCACGCCCCAGGAACGTTGGCGCGAGATGCACCAGTCGGGCCGCGCTTCGAGCATGCCGCGAATCCGGTCCCGGCCCCAGGGCGGAATCCATTTGACCTCGTCGATGGCGCGCAGCGCCTGATTGCGCAGGTCATTTTTCTCCATGGAGATAAACCACTGCTCGGTGGCGCGGAAGATCACCGGCTTTTTGCAGCGCCAGCAGTGCGGATAGCTATGGGATAATTTGTCTTCCTTGAGCAGAGCATTTTGCTCGACCAATTTTTGCACGATGCGCGGATCGGCGCGGAACACCGACTCGCCTTGCAAGTCGCCCGCTTCGGCGGTGAATTTGCCTTCGGGATCCACCGGCGCCAGCACCGGCAAGCCGTAGCGCATGCCGACTTCGTAGTCCTCCTGGCCGTGACCAGGCGCGATGTGAACGCAGCCGGTGCCTTGGTCTTGGGTGACGTAATCGCCGAGAACGATCTGCGCGTCGCGGTCGAGCCAGGGATGGCGGCAGACGATGGCTTCCAGCTCAGCGCCGGTCCAGCCATCGGGGCCGATCTCGTAGTCTTTGGCTTCCAGGCCGATCGCTACCATCACCTGTTCGATCAATTCTTGATTGACGATCAAATTGCCATGGGCAGTCTTAACCAGTCGATAAGTGAACTTCGGGTGAACCGCGATCGCCTGGTTGGCCGGCAAGGTCCAAGGTGTGGTCGTCCAGATGACGAAGAATGTGTTGCCATCTGCTGGTAGTTTGCCCCGACCGTCGGTGACCGCGAATTTTACATAGACCGAAGTCGAAATATGATCTTCATACTCGACTTCGGCTTCGGCCAACGCCGTCACGCAGGAAGCGCACCAATAGACCGGCTTTTTCTTGCGATAAAGTGCGCCCGAGGCAACGAATTTTCCCAACTCGCGCACTTCCTGGGCTTCGTACTGCGGTTCCAAGGTTCGATAGGGCTTGTCCCAATCGCCGAGCACACCCAACCGCTTGAACTCATCGCGCTGAATCGCGATATATTTTTCCGCGTACTCTTTGCACAGTTTGCGAATCTCGGCCTTGCTCATGGCCAGTTTCTTCGCCCGGCCGACATTCTTTTCGACTTGCAGCTCGATCGGCAAGCCATGGCAGTCCCAGCCCGGCACATAGGGCGCCGAGTGGCCGGTCATGGCTTTGTACTTGATGATAATGTCTTTGAGGATCTTATTTAACGCATGGCCGATGTGGATGTTGCCATTCGCATAGGGCGGACCGTCATGGAGAATAAACCTGGGCTTGCCCCGGTTGGCTTCAAGGATTTGAAAATAAGCCCGTTCCTGGTCCCATTTCTCGACCTGCTTGGGTTCGTTCTGCGGTAAATTACCACGCATGGGAAAGTCGGTCTTCGGTAGGTTTAAGGTGTCTTTGTAGTCCATGGCAATGGCGTATTTATTTCTGATGGTTCAAGCCGCGCGCCATGCGGGTGGCGAACATATCGGCTTTGTTTTCCGCGTCGGCCCAGAACACATAGTGACCCATCTCATGGTAGACCAGATTGATCCAGCGCCGGGCGGTGTTGTACTTGCGGCCCTTTTTCCAATTGTCGGGATGAACCAAGTATATCTGGCCGGTTTCGTAGGTCTTGCCGGCGGTCTTGCCCCAATCGATATATTCAAACCACTCGATCTTCGGCTGCTTCAGATGATAAAACCGGCACAGCAAGCTGATCGCTTTTTTGAAGTCCGAAGCTTTGCAGTCGCTAAAAAATGCCGACAGCAAACGGTCGATGGCCCGCCGTTCCTTTAGCGGAGGTAAAATCATGCGCATAAATATTGTCCGGCTTCACGGCAGTCGGAAATTATTACCACACCTCCACTCCAATAGGAATAACCCCGGCTCCAGAGGGCAAATGCGTGGGTTCGGTAAGTAGCTGAACTTATGTTGGTTTCCTGGTAATGGCCGGAGCGCCGCAGGGACCACCGGTGGTCGGTTGAGCAGTTGATACGGGAAAAAAAGTAGCGTAGATTGGCGTACTTTATAGCACTGGTGAGCGATGTGGCGCGGTTAGCTCTCGATAATTGATGATCGCCTGGCTGTCGGGAAAACTTGCATACCTAAGTACTTGGTTGGGATTCAAGTTGGGTTGCCTGGCGATCCGGGTCTGGCCAGGTGCGGTTTTTTTGCTCTCGGATGGGCTAGCCAAGGTCGCATTTTACTTATTTCGCGGCTTTCGCACTCGGTCCGTCGCCAATATTCGCATCGCTTTAGGCGCTGGGCTGAGTGATGGTGAGATTGACCAGGTCGCGCGCCACTCGTTGCGGAATTTTTTTCGCGCCTGCGTGGAAATCGGCGTTGCGGTGGTAGCATCCTACGCCCAGCTTAGGGCGGAAATTCCGATTGTCGGTCGCAAGCATCTCGATGCCGCCCTCGCCAAGGGTAAAGGCGTGCTGCTTTTGAGCGCCCACTTGGGCAATTTTTTTCTGGTCGGTTGCCGGATCGCCATCGACGGCCAACCGGCTTTTGTCTTGGTGAACCAACCCCGCGATGGTCGCTTTGCCGAGCTGATGGATGATTACCGGCTGCAGGTGCGACAAAAAACCGTTCACGCCCGGCCGCGTTATCAGGCGTTGCGCGAGCTTACTGATTTGCTGCGGCGCAATCAGGTGGCGGTGGTGATCGCCGACGAATACCGGCGCGGCTCTGGCATTGAAGTGCCGCTGTTTGGTAAGACGGTGATTGCCCGGCGTGGGCCGGTTAGTCTGGCGCTACGCACCGGCGCCGCGGTGGTGCCGGCTTGCATGGTGCGCCAGGCCGACGATAGTTTGCGCTTGGTGATCGAGCCCGAGTTGGAGCTGGCGCGGGACGAGCGCAACGCCGGAGCGATCCAGGAGAATACCATTCGTATCACCCGCTGGCTCGAACGCACGGTGCGCAGCTATCCCGAGCAGTGGAACTGGATGAACATCCACTGGTGGGCGGACGGCACCAGGAGTGAAACCCAGGCGAAACCAGAAATTAACTAGCCCATCGACGGAAAGGGGATTTAGCGGTGAAAATCAGCAAAAAAGACACTGACGAATTGAAACGCAAGGTTGCGCTCGGCAACCGCATCATGTTCCACCAAGGCCTGGCCGATTACCATGGCCATGTCAGCGCGCGCATTCCAGGCACGCGCAAGTTTTTTATCAAGCCGGTGCTCGCGCCGCTGGGCGAAGTGGAGCCCAGGCATATTATCGAAGTCGACATCGATCAGTACTTCGAAGTCTGCGAGGACAATTACGCCAAGGCCGGCAACAAACGCAGCGTGACTAAAATCAAAAATCCGCCGCGGGAAACGATGATTCACGCGGCGATCTACAACGCCCGGCCGGATGTCAATTCGGTGGTCCATACTCATCAGACCATCGCCACGGCGTTTTCCGTCGCTGGCACGCCGATCCTGCCGATCTATAACCAGGCCGCGGTGTTCGCCCCGGAAACACCGATTTTCCCGAGCCCACGCTTGATCTATACCATGCGCGATGGCCGCGAGATCTGCGCCACCCTGCAAGACCGCATGGCGATGTTGCTCAAAGGCCATGGCATTATTGTGTGTGGCGACAGCTTAGAATATGCTACGGTCCACGCGATTTACTTGGAGCGCACCGCCTACATGCAGTTCATCGCCAGCTGCGTCGGCAAGCCGTCGGTCATGCCCCAGGCTGAGATCGATTACATGAAAGAAAATATGATGTTCCGTTCCTACGATGCCTTCGCCTATTTTCGCTCGCAGTTGCCCAAAGGCGCCCGGCTGTAGGATTGAATTTATTAGTTAGAACTCTGGAGGATAACCATGGCTAAGCAGCAAGCAAAAGTAACCGAGACCAAGAAACCGATCCAAGACCTGCGCGAGTGGTTGAGCCGCGTCGAAGCGCTGGGCGATCTAGTCCGGGTCAAGGACGCGGTGAGCTGCGACGAAGAAATGAGCGCCATCGGTTATCTGGTCGCCAAACAGAAGCCCTCGCCAGCGATCCTGTTCGACAACATCAAGGGCTACGAAAAGAGTTTCTACAAGGCGCAATCTTTGTGGAATATCTTGGGCCCGAGCATCCCGCGCATCGCCTTGACCATGGAAGAACCCCATGACACGCCGACCGTGGAACTGATTCGGCGCACCAAAGACAAATTGAAAAACCGCATGGCGCCGCGCGAAGTGCCGGCGGCCGAAGCGGCGATGTATCAGAACACGCTCACTGGCGACCAGATCGATCTCACCGAATTACCAATTCCACGCCACTGGCCGCTTGACGGTGGCCGTTATGCCGGCACCGCCGACTGCGTCATCACCCGCGATCCCGACAGCGGTTACTTGAACGTCGGCACCTACCGCATGATGCTGCAAGGCAAGAACGAATGCGGTCTCTATTTGTCCCCCGGCAAAGATGCGCGCTTGCACATCACCCGTTCCTGGCAGCAGGGCAAGCCGGTGGAGGTGGCGGCGGCCTGGGGCATCGATCCCTTGTTCATGGTGCTCGGTTCGCAAACTTTTCCGAAGAACGTTTCTGAGTATGAATACTTGGGCGGCATCAAGGGTGAGCCGATTCCGGTGGTCAAGGGCAAAACGACCAATTTGCTATTGCCAGCCAACGCCGAGTTCATGATCGAAGGTATCATCAAGCCCAACTCGGTCAGGAGCGAAGGCCCCTTCGGCGAATTCCCCGGCTACTACGGCCGCCCCGAAGCGGGCTGTCCGTTGGTCGAGATCACCGCGGTGCATTACCGCAACAATCCGATCCTGACCAATGCCTTGATGGCGGACTATCCGTCCAACGAGCAGAGCGGCTTTTTCTCAATCATTCGCTCGGCACGCATTTGGGATGACATGGACAAGCTCGGCATCCCCGGCATCCAAGGCGTCTACGCCCATCCGGCCGGCGCCGGCGGTTTCGGCATGACGGTGATCGCTCTCGAGCAGCGCTACGCCGGCCACGCCGCCCAGGCGCTCGCTTTGGCGGCCCAGGTGCCCGGCGGCGCCTATTACACCAAGTGGATCATCGCCGTCGACGAAGACGTCGACCCCACCGATATGGACCAGGTGATCTGGGCCATGAGCAGCCGCTGCAATCCCATCGACGACATCGATATCCTGCGCAACACCTGGTCGACCTGGCTCGACCCGACGCAGAATCCGCCGGAGAAACGTCCCTATGGTTCCAAGGCGTTGATCAACGCCTGTAAAGAACACCGTTACCTGCCGGTCTTCTCCAAGCGCACCGCGCTGCGCAAGGAGATGTACGACAAGGTCGCCGGCGAGTGGAAGAAGCTCGGCTTGCCTGGGACCATTCCCGAGGTTCGCGCCTTCGAGGAAAAGAAGGACGTGGTATACCACGAAGTCGGCGGCTTCGAACCCGGCAAGCAGCCGGGGGAAGATAAGAAGTAGTGGCTCCGGTCGGTTAAAAGAACAGCGTAATTGTGATGGTATCCGAGTAGGTACCGACTTTGACATTTTGCCCGGGCGGGATGCGGCCGAAGATCGGCAGGGTGATGTCGCGATTGTTGGGTTGCGGGTTGGTGATTTGAAACGCTTGGGTACCGCCACTGCCATCGCCCCAAACAATGGTTCGCCCGGTATCTCGGTAGAGATTGTAAAATAGCTGCTGGCTACCATTGACCATACGTCGGGTCGAGAACGAGCTACCGCTGCCGCGGCTTAACGTGATCATCACGTTGTGGTCTTTCTGGTTGCACTGAAACACCAACGAGCCAATCGTATCCAACGGCGCCAAGCTCAAGGCGTCGTAGGTGCCAAAGGCCACCGAGGCCCCGCCTGAACTGCACGCCGCGCGCGCCCAACCTGGCTGGAGTAGGATCGCCCAAGTGACGATGACGATCGTTGCCAGTGAGCGTTTGTTGGTCTTCTCAGTCATGGGTTATTTCGCCACGCAAGTCAGCGTGCCCAGCTGCACGGTCTGATCATCCACCCGAGGAACGTCAAAGGCGAAATCGCAGTTCTGTTGTTCGCTCTCGATCTTCGCTTGGTAGCGGCCGACTTTGATGTTTTCAAAATAAAATTCCCCATTATTGCCGAGAATCGATTCGTAGCTCTTGCCGTCGAACTCAGCGGTCAACTGGCCATGCTTAGGAATGATTGTCTGGCCGGCCTTATCGATGACCGCCTTGCCGACGATGCGCTGGATGCGCGTCACGGGGAACTCCACCACCACGCCGCCACGGTACGGCGGCGCGACAAATTTTTCGACTATTTCGATATTGTGACTCAAAGGTAGATCGGTGCGTGAAAAGCTCAGTTTGTTGCCGTAGTAGGACAGTAAACTGGGCACGAACAGGTTGCCTTTGCTGTCGGTGGAGCCGACTTCGAGGTTGTTGAGAAAGCCGCGCACACCCGGCAGCCCGGGCAGCCGCAATAGCGCGAAGCCGTCTTGGATGGCGCGGGTGGGAACGACTTCGCCGTCGACCACGGCGATACCGCCGGAAGCGTTCAACGACGACCGCTGGCGGCCGTCGAGGCGGTTATAAATCGCTTCGTAGCGGCCAAAGGAAGTTTGATATTGCACTGCACTGTCAAGATCGCCTTTGGTGCTGGCTTGGAATCCGTAGCCATGGCCGGGACCGAGGGGTAGTGATTTGCGGATGTCGAGTAGGCCATTGGATTTGCCGTACTCGTTGAGATAGGAAACCGCGGCATTAATGTCGTCGAAGCTAAAGCTCACACCAGCGTTGAGCCCGAAACCGCGGTCGCGCGTCTTGAGATCGACATAACCGTCGGCAAACAGCCTTAACTGTTTGGTCAAATAGGACGACGTGAAGGCGCGAATCCGATGCTGCGGTCCTTGGGTTGTTGAGTTCTCAAAACCATAGCGCAAATTGACCGACATCACGCCCGGCAGGTTAAAGGCAACGTAGCTGCCCGATTCCAACCATGGCCGGTTGTCCAGCCCATCGAGACTACTGTTGGCGTAGCGTTGGCTTTGAAACTTTACTGAGGCGCCTAAACTAAACAGTTGGTTGACGTAGTTATAGCCGGCAAACGCCGCGCCGCCGCTGTTGCCATGATCGCTGCTGGCCGCGCCGACGAGTTCCATTTCACCCGCTGGCAGGAGAAACGACAAGCTCGGGCCGCCGCTGGCCAAGCCTTTCGACGCTTCGAAGCGCATGCCGCCGGTCAAGTATTCGCTGAAGCCGTAGCGATGGTTGCCAACAAATAGCGGCACGCCGTAGTCCCAGCTCTTGTTTCCCAGATCGTCGCGCCGGGTGCCGATGTTGTAGCCGAAATCGTGCATTCCCGGTGTCAGGAGCCCAGCGGTAAAATAGAAGTTGGCCGAGCCCAGCTCCCGCTCCCGGCCGAAGGCGTCGCGAATCACGAAGCGCGTGTTGTTACTTCCCGATGGCACCGGCAGATCGTTGATCTGGAATTGGCCTGGTGGCAAGGGCACGCGCCGCACCAGCTGGCCGTTGGAGTAAACGTCGAGAGTCGACGGCGTCGACACCGCGCCGGAGTAATGCAAACCGGGATTACGCACCATGTACGGATCGAGGGCGAAATCACGGAAATAACTGACCCCGCCCATGGTGACGCTGCCGCCGAGAATATCTGAATTGATCAGGCGGTCGCCGACAATAAATCGGTTGGCGTCGTGGCGATTGCTCACTGTGAGGTTGGACAGGCCGCGCAGAATTCTGCCATCGGCGTTGCGCGACACACCGCTGTAGAGATGGGTATTCTTGAGCGTCACGCCGAGCTCGGAAAACACGTCGACGTTTTTAAAATCGCGGACGTTGACGGAGTAATTGACAAAGCCACTTTTATCCTCTGGGTACTCGAGTTTGGCCGGGCGGTTGGATGCGCCGGCAATGACATGCTCGCCGAAGGCATCGGGAGTGATCGTCAAATCCAATGCCAACGCTTTCTCGTTGACGCCGTAGGCCAAAGTGGGCTGGAGCGAGCGCAACGAGACATAATCTTCACCGCGGATTTTCTCCTGCTGGCCGTTGACCGCCACCATGCCGATGGCTTTGAGATCCTTGACCCGGGCGAGTACATCGTCGCCGCGCAAAATGATATCGGTCTCACCCTGTTTGACCTGGTTGACTTTGATCGTCAGCATGGCGCGTTGATCGGCGCCGCTCGGCACCGGCGCTTCGGCAGTTTCCACCGTCGGCACCGGCACTCTTGGCTGCGTCGGCGCCGTGGGTTCTTGGGTCGGGGCGAGGATGGTTTCGCGCGGCGGCGTTCGGGTCGCCAACAGCAAGCCCAGTGACCGTTCGTCGACGGTGAAACTCAATTGCGCACTCAACGACTCTAGGGAAATATAAGTTTCACCACGAATGGTTTCACGGCGACCGCTGGCCAAGCTTGGGTCAATGGCGACGATGTCGTTGAGTCGGGCAAGTATATCTTGATTGCGTAGGATGACGGCGATCTCACCTTTTCTCACGCCATTCAGTTGTAGTCCCAATCGAGCCGGCGATCCCTGTCGTCCGGTGACGATGCGCTCGATGGGTGTGGCTACCGGGGCAGCGCGGCCAAGCGGCTGTTCGCTGGCGGGTGGTTTTGTCGCGCTGGCAACCGTCGGTTTAGTCAACAGCTGGAGCACTAAATCGGTTTGGTTTAGCTGAAAAGAAATATGGCGCGCCAAAGACTTCAAAGAGATATATTGCTCGCCATGGATAGTTTCGACTCGGCCGCCGGCGGATGCGACACCGGTGGTGTCGAGATCGGCTAGGCGGGTGAGGATGTCATCGCCGCGAAAAAAAACATGTCGTAGCAACGTCAATCTGTCATGTTAACGGCAAGGCGAAAATGTCAGGTCGGTTTGTTGGTAGCAGCCTCCAAGGTAGAAATCGGACCGTAGCGGAACCCCTGCTTCTTAGCTGGCGTTCGGTATAGGCCAAGTGTGTGCG
>CAMDBU010000004.1 GCA_945889495.1 Syntrophobacter sp. SbD2
GCTCACCGCCACCCACATCCCTCTCTGCTCTTCGTGTTTTCGTTTTCCCATCGCCATGCAATAAACTCTACACGATCTCTTCTTCCTGTCGATCCTCATCGCCTCGGTTACCCACTTCATTCTCGACTTTCACCACGGGCTGCTAGGCCATTTTGCAAGCTGCTGAATTCGTCGATGGCGTTGGCCAGAATATTCATTTTATATTTATCGCGGGCGACGATGACGATGGGCGGCGAGAGTATGCCGACTTGAATCGAGCCGTTGACCAGACCTTGCAACTGGGTCGGCACGTCGCCGCCAAGGACAACGGTGAGATCTTTTTCGGGATTCAACCCGGCGCGCCGCAGCATGCGTATGCCGGCGGTGTGCTGGCTGCCGCCCATGGTCGTGGTGCCCATCACTTTGCCCTTCAAGTCGGCGAAGGTTTTCAACTCCGGCCGGCTGACCAGCCAAAATACCGGCCGGCGCAAACTGATCGCCAACACTTTCACTGGCGCGCCGCGCGGAATCGCCCGGATCACGCTGCCGACCGAACCCAGCGCATGCACTTCGCCGGAAACTAACGCCGCGATGGCCGCCGTCGCGCGCACTTGGACGAGCTGCGGGTCTAAACCTTCCTCGCGAAAAAAGCCGCGCTCCTGGGCGACAAATAAATCGATGGACGCGATGCTGCGCGACGAATACGTCAATACGACCTTTTGCGCCGGGGTTTGCGCCCAAGCCAGCGCCGGCACCAGGGTCAAGATCAATAAGGCGATTCCAAGCGGTCGTAAAAGCATGGCGAATATTGGCTTGCCGCCCGGTCGACTTCAAGACCATCGCTGGTTTAGATGGCCGGCCAGGACGATTGGGTGCGCCACGCTGACGTTAGAAACGTTTATTGACCCAGTCACGCACATAGTCATAAAAGTTCTTCACCGAGTTGCCATATTGCCCCGGCGTGGTTTCGCAGGCAGTGCAAGGCGTCTGGCCATGCTCGGCGCCCTCGACGACGACGAAGTCTTTGTCCTTGGCGCCGGCGAGCTCGTAGTGGATCTCGTTGTCGCGGATAAAATAATGACCGCCCATGGCGGTGACGAGCGTCGGCACCGTGATCGTCGGCAGATGACAGGGCGGCGAGTTGTTGCTCGAACAATGATCGATGCCGTCCATGGAGTCGCTGCCGCGCACGGCGTTGGCGCTGATGAACGATTTCCCGGTCAGAAAGCGTGTGCCATTTTCGAAGGTGGCGTTCTGCCGGGCGCTTTCCGGATTGGCCACGCGGACGCTTTTGACGATCTCGGTAACCACTGTGCCGTCGTTCTTGATCAGTTTATGCGGTTTCACCGTGCCGGGGTGAATGGTCGGATCGAGCTGCATCAAGCGGCCGCCGTCGCCGCGCACGACCAGAAACGCGTCGTCGTCGGGATAAGCGTATTTGCCATCTTTCATCTGCCGCTGCATCGCCAGTGCTTTGTCGATCAAGCGGTTCATGCGCTGGGCCTGGGCGCGAAAGTATTTCTTTTTAAAATCGTCAGAGAAGTTCGATGGCCCCTTGGGGTTGTGACCGTTCTTGGGATTGAACGGGTCGAGCTCAGGGTCAATTAAATCGGGCCGGCTGTCGTCGAGCACCGCCGGATTGATGCTTCTAATGCCGTTTACCGGATTGCCCGGATGGGCATCGACCAAGATCAAGCCGTCGGCTTTCGGCAGTCCGGCCAGTTCGTTGCCGCATTGCACGAGCTTTTTCGCCCCCTGGCATACCGCCACGCCGTTTTCCGCGACATTTTGATAAAACGTCATGGTCGGCCCGCCGCCGCTGAAACCCCAGAGGAGAATTTTACTAATCCCGGCCTGCTTCTTGAGAAACTCGACGCCGGCTTTGACGTCCAGAGGAATGGTCTCCCAGCGCACCAGCGCTTCGTTGTTGTCCGAGCGTGGATTCATGCATAGCACCATGAAACCGCGCTTGGACAGCTCCGGACAGGCCAGCGTGTTCAAAAAATTCGATGCCCGGTGCATGACCAGAATCGCCACATGGGGCGGCTTTTGCGGCGCGTCGGGGGTGAACAGCGCGCCCTTGACCGCGCTCGGCACGCCGGCGAAGCGGATGTAGCGCGGGTTACTCTGGGCCTGGGCGGCCAGCGCGATGAACGAGCTGACAATTAATGCAGCCACCGCGCTGCTAAGCTTTTGAAAATTCATTGGCGCAAAACTTTTTTTGTTCACAACAAGTTGCTGAAACTAACGCCGACTGCTTGGCGCTGTCAATCGACAGCTGGCGGGAATCGCCGCGGCGCGCCGCGAAATCTTGACTTCGACCTATGAACATGATTTTCCTCTAAGTTCTGAAAGAAGTTCTTAGGAGGAACCGTATGGCAAAGATGCTCATAGCCGGTGAGTTAGTGGACTCGGAAAGCAAAGAGACCACGACCATCAAGAATCCGGCGACTGGTGAAGTCGTCGATAACGTTCCGAAGGGAACCATTAACGATATCCGGCGGGCCATCGACGCCGCCAAAGGCGCGTTGAAGAAATGGTCGACCATGGCACCGTCCAAACGCGGCGCGATCCTGCTCGCGGCCGGCCACACCATATTAGGCCGGGAAAAAGAGCTCGCCACCTTGCTCACCAAAGAGCAGGGCAAGCCCATGCGCGAGTCGATCCTGGAAATCCGCCGCTTCGTGCACACCCTGGATCATTACGGCGGCATGGCCAAAACCATGCGCACCAGCGCGGTCATGCTCGACACCGGCCGCCATGGCCTGGTCATGCGCAAGCCGTTAGGCGTTTGCGGATCCATTGTCCCGTGGAACTTCCCGGTTTCACTCATGGGCAACAAGCTCGGTCCGGCGCTGCTCGCCGGCAACTGCGTAGTCGTCAAACCGGCCGGCACCACGCCGCTCACCGATTTGGCAACTTGTGAAATCATCGACAAAGCAATCCAAGACGCCGGCGGCCCCAAAGGGGTTTTGAACTGCGTCACCGGCCCGGGCAGCGTGGTCGGCGAGGAATTGCTGGTCAATCCGACGGTGCGGAAAATCGGTTTCACCGGCGCCACCGACACCGGCCGCCGGGTCATGCAAGCCGCCTCGGCGGATTTCAAGCATGTGACGTTGGAACTGGGCGGCAGCGATCCGATGATCGTTTGCGATGACGCCGATATCGATCGCGCCGTTAGCGCGGCGTCGGTCGGCCGTTTCTTCAACTGCGGCCAAGCCTGCTTGGCGGTCAAGCGGCTTTATCTGTTCGACAGCATCGCCGACGACTTCATCGCCAAACTCGCCGACAAGGCGAAAAAAATCACCATCGGCAACGGTCTCAAGCCGGGCGTTTTGATGGGCCCGCTGCACACCAAAGAGCAAAGACAAGAAGTCGAAGACCAGGTCGAAGACGCGGTCAAACGGGGCGGTAAGCTGGTCTTCGGCGGCCAACGTCCTACCGGCGATGATTATGACAAGGGTTATTACCTGCAGCCGACCATCGTCGCCGATGTCGATCCGGCCTCGCGCATGATCCAAGAAGAAGTCTTCGGTCCGGCGCTGCCGATCGTCCGGGTGAAAACCCTTGACCAGGCCATCGAACATGCCAACGGCTCGATCTTCGGCCTGGGCTCGTCGATCTGGACCCGCGACATCAATCGCGCCATGTATGGCGCGGAAAACATCGAAGCCGGTTACACCTGGGTCAACTCGGCGCAGATCATCTATGACGAACTGCCCTTCGGCGGCGTCAAACAGAGCGGTCTGGGCAAAGAGCATGGCGACGAAGCCATCGAGTACTACACCGACTCGAAATCGGTGGTCATCGCCACCGACGTCGGCGGCGAGATCATCGGCGGCGAATAAATCGCTGCGCGAATCTCAAACTGCAGATCTCAGATTTCACATCTGAGATATGAGATATGAAATTGCGAGCATCGCGAGCATGATTGTAGACCTGCCAGACGTATACAACGCCGCCACGACCTTCGTCGATGAAAACATCGCGCAAGGTCGTGGCGGCAAGGTCGCCATCTACTACCAAGATCAGAAGATCACCTACCAAGAAGTTTTCGACAACGTAAATCGCACCGGCAACGCACTCAAAGAACTCGGCATCGAGATCGAGAACCGCGTCCTGGTGATTTTGCCGGATTCACCAGAATTCGCCTATTCGTTTTTCGGCGCGATCAAGATCGGCGCCGTGGCGGTGCCGACCAATCCTTGGATGTTCGCCAAGGATTACGAGTACCTGATCAACGACAGCCGCGCCCGCGCCATCGTCGTCCATGAATCGACCCTGCCCGAGATCGAAAAGATCTGGGACAACACGCCATTCTTGAAACATATCATCGTCGTCGGCACGCCCAGGGGCAAAGCGCTTTCGTACGAGAAGTTAATCGCCAAGGCCTCGGCCAAACTCGAAGCGGCTAAGACATTAAAAGACGATGTCTGCTTCTGGGGCTATACATCGGGCAGCACTGGCAATCCCAAGGGCGCGGTGCATTTGCAACATGACATGATCACGATCAGCGATCTGTTCGTCGCGCCGGTGCTGCAGATGAAAGAGACCGATCTCTGTTTCTCGGCGTCGAAAATGTTTTTCTCCTACGGTTTGGGAAACTCGCTCTACTTTCCGTTCCGCTTCGGCGCGTCGACGGTGCTTTGGCCGGACAAGCCCGAGCCGGAAAAAATTCTTCAGGTCATCGACAAGTACAAACCGACTTTCTTTTTCTCGGTGCCGACGCTGTTCGCGCGCTTCCTGCGCATCGATAAAAAATACGATTTATCTTCCCTGCGCATTTGCCTGTCGTCGGGCGAGCCACTGCCGCCGGCGCTGTTTCACCAGTGGCAAGAGAAAACCGGATTGGAATTGCTCGACGTCGTCGGTTCGACAGAAGCGACTCATGATTTTCTCGCCAACCGCCCTGGGCGCGCCAAGGCTGGCAGCAGCGGTGAGGTGACCCCGGCCTTCGAAGCCAAAGTCGTCGACGACGAAGGGCACGAGATGCCGGTCGGCGAAGTCGGTAACTTGATGGTCAAAGGCGACGCCACCGCGCCGTTCTATTGGAACAAGCATGAGCAGACCAAAAGAATGATGCAGGGCGAGTGGCTGAAGACCGGCGACACCTACTACCGCGACGCCGAAGGTTATTATTGGTACTGCGGCCGCTCCGACGACATGATGAAGGTCGGCGGCCTGTGGGTTTCGCCGATTGAAATCGAAAACACCTTGATGGAACATCCGGCGGTGCTGGAGTCCGGCGTGGTCAGCGACGAGGACGCCGACGGCTTGCTCAAGCCGAAAGCCTTTATCCTTCTCAAGAGCGAGTACAAACCGAGCGACGCGCTCAAAGTCGAACTGCAAAATCACGTCAAGAGCAAACTGCAACCCTATAAATATCCGCGCTGGGTCGAGTTCGTCGACGACCTACCCAAGACCGTCACCGGCAAGATTCAACGCTTCCGCCTGCGCGCCAACAAAAGCTAGCACACGACGATTTCCGCCAAGGAGTAAAAATGGCCGCCAACATCAAAGAGCTCAAGGAAAAACTCGCCTACTCGTGTAACATCCTGGCCAACGAAGGCCATTGGGACAACATCCTCGGCCATGTGTCGGTACGCGTGCCCGGGCAGAATAAAATCCTCATGAAGCCGCATAGCTTCGGCTTCGAGGAAATCCGCCCGCAGCATATCATCGTCGTCGACATCGAGACCGGCAAGAAGACCGACGGCAAGTTTGAGCGCCACTCGGAAGTCTTTATTCACACCGAGATCATGAAGGCGCGCAAGGACGTCAATTGCGTGGTCCATTCCCATCCGCCCTACGCCACCGCCTTCGGCGCGCTCGGGCAAAAGCTCCGGCCGATCAGCCATGAAGGTAATATCTTCTACGAAGGGCTGCCGACCTTCGATTACACCACCGCGCTGATTCGCACGCCGGAATTGGGCGTCGAGGTCGCCAAGAGTCTCGGCAGCTGCCGCGGCGTGCTGATGAAAAACCACGGCTCGACGGTAGTCGGCCCGACTATCGAAGTGGCGACGCTTTATGCAGTCTTCCTCGAAAAAGCCGCGCGCATCCAACTGATGGCCACCGCGTCGGGCGATCCGTCCTGGACCAGCGACGCCGAAGCCTCGGTCAAGTACGAGCAGATCTACACGCCGCACCGCTTGGACTCCATGTGGGATTACTTCGTCCGGCGGGCTAAGAAGTTTCGCAAGTCGAGTTAGTTTTTTCTTCGCAATCAAAAAGACGAGATCCTTCACTTCGTTCAGGATGACAGTCAGAACCCTGTCACTCTGAGCGCAGCGAAGAGTCTCGTCTTGATTCCGCGTTCCGCCGCAGTTCGCTTACTTGCTGCCAGCCGTCTTAAAAAATCCCTGCTTATCCAACTCAGCGACGAAGCGCATGTCCATAAAGTCATCGGGCTTGGCGTTCTTCGCCGCCGGATCGCTGGCGGCGACATCGGCGATGACGTTCTCCATCGCTTTTTGTGTCACGTAGGGCGGGTAGGCTAGATACTCGCGGAACTGGTTGTAGGCGTCGTCCAAAATGTCTTGGTCTTTGACGCGCAGATATTTTTGCATCATGCGCTGCGCCGCCGCCTTATTGGTCTTAAAAATCTGCACCCCTTCGGCGTAGGAGCGCACCACCCGGCGCACGGTGTCCTCATTGGACTTGATATAGCTTCGACTGGTGCCGACCGCCACCGAGACAAACTCCGGTCCTTCCTTGGCTAGGTTCATCAGTTCGTTCAAGCCCGCTTTGCGCGCCCGGCTGTTGGTTGGCGGCGAAACCACGCCGGCGTCGACCTGGCCCGCGAGTAGCGCGGTTAGAATGTTGGGCACTTCCACCAGCGGCAGAATCTGATAGTCGCTCTGTTTCAACCCAGCGCTGTTCAAAGCGAACAATGCCGAGGTGTGGGTCGACGAACCGATTCTGGTGATGCCGATCTTTTTGCCGCGCAGGTCAGCGATTCGCTTGATCTCCGGTTTCGCCATCAACGAGAACACCTGCTTGTTGGTCGCGCCGGCGACAAAAGCGATATTGCCGCCCTTGAGATTGGCCTGCACCTGGTTCGCGCCGTCCATGTAGGACAGAGCGATCTCGCCGGCGAGGATCGCCTGGATGCCGCGCGAGCTGGAGGAAATATGCAGCAGCTCGACGTCCAAGCCGTTCTTTTTGAAAATCCCTTCCTGCTGCGCCATGAACATGCCGCTTTGGGCGCCGGTTACCGCGGTCCAGTTGATCCGCACCGGGATCTGCGCGCCGACCTGAACCGGTAGAATCAAACAACCAATCGCCAAAACAAGCGTCAACAACTTCGTCAGCATCGCGACTCCTTTGGTAAAACCACCGAGCAAAGTGCCATCAAGGTAGCAATTCAACCTGCTAATTCAACCGTTTGGCATGACCGGAAAAGCATGTTAGAAAACCGCCCATGAGTAAAAAAGTGCATCTGACGTTGGCCACCGGCGATTACGAAAGCGTGCGGGCGCTCAAAGACGGCACGGTAAAACCAGACGGCATCGAACTGACCGTGCTCACCGACATGAACTCGGACAGCCGCCACTGGCGCATGCTGCGCAACCGCGAGTTCGACTGCGCTGAGCTATCGATGTCGAACTATTTAATGGCCAAGTACACCAATCTGCCTTTTACCGCGATTCCAGTATTTCTCCATCGCCGCTTTCGCCATGGCTTCATTTTTCTCAACGCCAGCAAGGGAATAAAGAAACCGAGCGATTTGATCGGCCGCAAAGTCGGCCTGCGCAATTTCCAAGCGACGGCCAATCTATGGATCCGCGGCATCCTCGAACATGAACATGGCCTACCACACCGCAGTATCAACTGGTTCAAGCAAGACGACGAAGAAGTCGACTGGACGCCGCCGGCGGATTTGAAGATTCAGCGTATCCCGGCGGGCAAGAGCATCGACAAAATGCTGGTCGATGGCGAGATCGATGCTTTGATCCATCCTGAATTAATCCAGCCGATCCTCGACAAAGACCCGCGGGTGACGCGGCTGTTTCCCAACTATCGCGACTTGGAGATCGACTACTTCAAGCGCACGGAGATTTTCCCTATCATGCACGCCACCGCGATCAAGCAGGAGATCGTCGACAAATACCCCTGGGTGCCGCTCAATTTATACCAAGCGCTAGAAGCTTCGAAGAAAGCCGCTTACAAGCGCATGGAAAATCCGCGTATCGTGCCGCTCGCCTGGTTCCGCTCGTTCTTGGAGGAACAGGAAGAACTGCTCGGCGCCGATCCCTGGGTCTACGGTTTGGGCGAGATCAATCGCAAAGCGCTGGAAACCCTGATGCAGTATTCCCAAGAGCAGGGACTGATCGGCCGCAAGATGGGCCTGGACGAACTGTTCATCACCACCGAGGCGCACTCTTAGTTATGGAAGTAGCGATTGTCGCCGGCGTTGGACCGGGAACCGGAGCTGCACTGGCCCGGGCCTTCGCCAGAGAAGGCTACGCGGTTGGCTTGCTGTCGCGCCATGCCGAATCGAGCGAGCCGGTGGCAGCGGAAATTCACGCCACCGGAGGCAAGTCTTTGTTCGTTGCCACCGATGTCACCAACCGCCAAAGCGTCAACGACGCGGTGGCGAAAATTCGCGCCCAATTGGGCGCCGTAACCGCCGTCGCCCACAACGCCAGCGGCTACGGCCGGGCAAGTTTCTTGGAAATGGATCCGGAGCAGGTGCGCCAATCCTTTGAAGCCAACGTCATGGGCGCGGTGTTTCTCACCCAAGCGGCAATTCCCGACATGATCAAAGCCGGCCATGGTTTCATCGCGCTAACTGGCGCCACCGCGGCGCTGCGCGGCCGGGCTGGCTTCGCGCCTTTGGCGATCGGCAAGGCTGGCCTGCGCATGCTCGGACAATCTTTAGCGCGTGAGTTTCATCCCCAAGGCATCCATGTGGTTCACGTCATCGTCGACGGTCAAATCGACACGCCCAAGCTGCGCGCCAGGGAACCCAATCGCAGCAGTGAATCGGTCATTCCTCCCGACGCCATCGCCGACGCGGTGATCGCTTGTTTGAAACAGCCGCGCAACGCTTGGTCGCAAGAAATCGACATTCGTCCCGCCGTTGAGACATTTTAGCTCTCGGTTATTTACGTTTGATCTTGCGCCGCTATTGGCGTAGATTTTTCGCACTTAACGATTGCGCCAGGATTTGTTTGGCAACCGATCCGGCGGAGGAGGGCATATGTTCGGCAAAGGCGTATTTCAAGAAGAAGAAAATATTCTGCGCGAGATCATCCGCAGCGTCGATAAAAAAATCGATTATTCCGCGCGCGAAGGCGAAGGTACCAAATTCATCGTTCATCTCAAACTCAAAAACCATGAAGGCGACGTCATGCTCGACCTCGCCGATCTAAAAGCCGCCAAGCAAGACCAAATCCGCCGCCATCAGATCCGCCAAAAAATCAAAGCACGCTGCGATCATCTCGACCCATCGCGCTACGGCGACGACATTCTCGGCCTGCGCTCGGCGCGCATTTTGAAATCATCGCCAAAGCTCGAACCGATGGCCCAGCGCGGTTTTAACCGCAGCGGTCCACGGCGCTAGTGAAATCCTCGCTGGAGCGGTAAGCCATGACCAAAGCGGCATTGATTCGCCAAGCATTGGCCCAACATGGCCAGTTGATCATGCCCGGAGTATACGACGCTCTGAGCGCCAAGATCGCCGCCCGCGCCGGCTTCGAAGTCACGTTTATCACCGGTTACAGTTTATCGGCGACTTTGCTCGGGGAGCCTGACTTCGGTCTGTTGACCCAGACCGAAGTGGTCGGCGCGGCGCAAAGAATCTGCTCGGTAATCGATATTCCAGTGATCGTCGACGCCGACACCGGTTATGGCAACGCCATCAACGTCATCCGCACGGTGCAGGATCTGATCCGCGCCGGCGCTGGCGGCATGTTCTTGGAAGACCAAGTCTGGCCCAAACGCTGCGGCCACATGCGCGGCAAGCAGGTTATTCCGCTAGAAGAACAGCTGAGTAAACTGCGCGCCGCGGTGGAAGCCAAGGGGCAAGAAGATTTTTTCATCGTCGCCCGCACCGACTCGCGCCAATCCCTTGGTTTGGACGAAGCAATGAAGCGCGGTATCGCATTCAAGAACGCTGGCGCCGACGCGGTATTCATCGAAGCACCGGAAACTAAAGAAGAAATGCGCGAGATCGCCAAACATGTCAAAGGCCATCTGGTGGCGAACATGTTGGAACGTGGGGTCACGCCATTGATGGGACCGGAAGAACTGAAAGAACTGGGATTCGACCTAGTGGTCTGGCCTTTGGCGCCGCTCTATTCAGTGGCAAAGTCCCTGACCGATGTCTACACCACACTGCGCAAGGAAGGTTCGACATTGTCGATCCTCGACCGCTTGATGCCCTTCGATGAGTTTAACGGCATCGTCGGCTTGAATGAAAAGTATCAGCTCGACGCCAAATTCAAAACCTAAATCCGCATTGGCATTAGCACGTAAAGATAGCCATCTACGCCAGCCTTGCGGATAACGCTGGGGCTGAGCTCATCTTTCAACTGAAACTCGATCTCGCCATCGCCACTCAATACCGCTAAAACATCTAGTAAGTAACGGGCGTTGAAGCCGATGGCGATGGTCTTGCCTTTATATTCGGCGTCGACTTCCTCCACCGCTTCACCGAGGTCTGGGTTATTCGCCGAAATCGACAGCTTGCCGTTGGCAAACTCCATCTTGATGCCTTTGTAGCGTTCGCTGGACAGGATCGATACCCGGCGCAGCGCGCGCAATAACTCTTCATGGTCGAGCTTGGCGATGTTCGGGTTGCCGACCGGGATGACTTTGGTGTAATCGGGAAAATCGCCGTCGATCAAACGCATGAACAGCTCGACCTTATCCTTGGCGACCAGCCCCATGTTTTCTTTGAAGCCCAAGGAAACCGCGCCATCTTCGCCGCTGTCCAAGAGTTTTTTCAGCTCCGACAACCCCTTGCGAGGTAAAATCACGCCTTTGGTCAGCCCCAGCTGGCCAACTTCTTTTTCTTCAAATGCCAAGCGGTGACCATCGGTGGCGACCATGCGCACGTTATTGCCTTCGCTTTGCTCGATGTAAACTCCGTTCAAGCTATAGCGCGTTTCATCCGTAGATACGGAGAAGATCGTCCGCTCAATCATTTCGCGCACCGTGGAAGCCGGAGTGGTGGTTAAACCGCTGCTATCGAATTGTGGAAACTGGGGAAATTCCTTAGCGTCCATGCCAAAGATTTTAAACACTGACTTGCCGCTACGAATCTCGACCCAATCATTGTCCAAACGTTTCAATTGGATCTGGTCGTTGGGTACTTCGCGAACTATTTCGTAGAGCTTTTTGGCATTGACCGTGATGCTGCCTTCTTTGATGACATCGCCGTCGACACCGCCGCGCACCCCAACTTCAAGATCGGTAGCGGTAACGCGTATGCCGCTCTTTTGCGCTTCGATCATAACATTAGCGAGGATCGGCATGGTGTTGCGTCGCTCGACAATGCTCTGAGTCCAATAAAGCGTTGCGAGAAGATCTCCCCGCTTGGCTTTAATTTCCATACTTCCTCCCGGTGACTTCTACTGGCTTATATATATATAAAATTAAGAAGTAATAGTAGGGGCTGTGGAAAATGTTAGTAAACGCGTTTAAACAGTTATTTCAGCGAGATAGCTTGTGGTTAACTAGGGCCGCCAATGCCGCCAATGCACAGGTCAACGCGTTCCATCGCGAGTTATGCCCAGTCATCCACAGCACCGCCGGGGATAACCGCAGCTTATCCACAGCTACTTGTGGATATTGAGATTGCGCTCGATGGTCGCGATGGTGGCTTGCATGTTGGGATCGTCTTTGATGCGTCGCTCGATGGTCTTTGAAGCGTGAATCACCGTGGAGTGATCGCGGCCGCCAAACTTATCACCGATCCCTGGGAAAGAGGTCTGGGTATGCTTACGGCAGAGATACATCGCCACCTGGCGAGGAAAGGCGATATTTTGCGTGCGCCGTTTGGCTTTCAGGTCGCCGATCTTGAGGTTGTAATGATCGCAAATGGTTTTTTGGATGCTTTCGACGGTGATTTCCCGTTCGTAACTTTTTAGGTTGTTGCGTAGGACATCTTTGGCGAAGTCGATGGTGATAGTGGCTTTGGTCAAGGACGAAAATGCGCCCAAGCGGGTGAGCGAGCCTTCGAGCTCGCGCACATTAGAATTAATATTGGTGGCGAGAAAAACCGCCACATCAGTGGGCAACGGCACGCCTTCGAATTCCGCCTTTTTTTGCAAGATCGCCACTCGGGTTTCCATATCCGGTGGCTGGATATCGGCGATCAAGCCCCATTCGAAGCGATTTCGCAGGCGATCCTCGATGCCGGGAATGTCTTTGGGAAATTTATCGGAAGTAATGACGATTTGCTTATGCGACTCGTAGAGCGAATTGAAGGTGTGGAAGAATTCTTCTTGGGTGCGCTCTTTGCCGGCGATAAATTGGATATCGTCGATGATCAGGATGTCGACATTACGGAATTTCTTTTTAAATTCGTCCATCTTATCCCGACGCAACGAACTGATCAGTTCGTTCATGAAGGATTCGGAGCTGAGATAGACGATTTTCAAATTTGGCCGCTTCGCCGCCGCGTGATGACCGATGGCTTTGACCAAATGGGTTTTACCGAGACCGACGCCGCCATAGATAAACAGCGGGTTGTAGTGCTCGCCCGGCTGATTGGCCACGGCGACGCATGCGGCATGGGCGAACTGGTTGCTCGTGCCGATAACGAAGTTTTCAAAGGTGTATTTTTGAACCAGGTGATTGGGCCGGGATGGCCGTTCCAGCTCTTTGGCGTCTTTACGCGGCAACTTTTCCGGAGATTTTTCTTCGCTGCCGCTCGCTTCGACTTCGATGATTAACTTTATGTCATGCTTGGCGGTGCTAGCGAGGATCGACTCAAGGTCGGTCAAATAGTTTTGTCCGACCCAATCGCGAAAAAACTTGTTAGCGACGGCGATAACTAGATCATTCTTGTTCCGCGCTACGAAGCGAATCGGTTTGATCCAGGTGTCGTAGTTCTGCTTACCAATCCGCTCTTTTATTTCCGCTTGAGCGTCAGCCCACAAATCAGCCATAGGTACAGTCACTGCACGTAAGATTTTCTGCGCAAAACAAAAAATAGTTACAAACAACGTTATCCACAGCTGTGGATAACTATAAGTTCGCCGAAAAATAGGTTGTTACAGGAGACGTTAGAAAAAAATTCGCCGCTGACATCTGAGTTGCGCAACCCTCGAAGGTCGTCAGCCGCGCCGCAACATTTCTGCATGCTGCTCCAGAAAGAGAATTTCTTTTTCTCGAACTGGCGGCGCGAGAAACTGAATAGCGATTGATTGTCATCGGGAAGGCAGTTTCATATTCCTTTTCAAAATTCATTGCAAGAAAAAAATTTAAGAAAAAATTTTTTCCAGCGATTCAACTAACTTGACGGAGGCGTGGCGCGATGTTACCAACACTCACACAGGATGAAATCGCAATCGAAAAAATTTTTCACCCGCGCCGAGAAAAAAATTCCCGGTGGCGTCAACAGTCCGGTGCGCGCGTGGAAGTCCGTCGGCGGTTCACCGTTGTTTATTTCTCGCGCCAAAGGCAGTCATGTTTTCGACGCCGACAATAAAGAATATATCGACTACGTCGGTTCCTGGGGGCCGATGATTCTCGGCCACGCGAATGCAAATATTCTACGCGAGATTCATCGAAGTGCTGCTAATGGGACCAGCTTCGGCGCGCCGACACTAGGGGAAGTGGAGTTGGCCGAATTAGTCAGCCAATGCGTACCGTCCATCGAGAAACTTCGGCTGGTAAGCTCCGGCACCGAAGCGACGATGAGCGCGATTCGTTTGGCGCGCGCCTTCACCCATCGCTCAAAGTTAATGAAGTTCGATGGCTGCTATCATGGTCACTCCGATGGTTTGCTGGTGAAAGCCGGATCCGGGGTCGCAACACTCAGTCTTCCCGATAGTGCCGGTGTTCCGGCGAGTGTTGCGCGTGAAACGTTGACAGCTAGATACAATGATTTACCATCAGTGCAAAAACTTTTCGATCGATATGATAAACAAATTGCCGCGGTGATTGTCGAACCGGTGTGCGGCAACATGGGCGTGATCCCGCCAGATCAAAATTTTCTCGCCGGCCTGCGCAAGATCACCGCGCGCTCAGGTGCATTACTCATTTTCGATGAAGTGATTACCGGCTTTCGTCTCGCTTTGGGCGGCGCGCAAGAGCGTTATAAGGTTAAACCCGATCTAACTTGCCTAGGAAAAATTCTCGGCGGCGGCCTGCCGCTGGCCGCTTTCGGCGGCAGGCGCCGGATCATGGATCTGCTGGCGCCACTGGGGCCGGTATACCAAGCTGGAACTTTGTCAGGAAATCCTTTGGCGGTGGCCGCCGGCGCGGCAATGGTTCGGCAGTTAGCCCGCCACGGCACCTATGAAGCGCTGGAAGCTAAAGGTCGGAGATTGGCCGATGGCTTGAATTCGGTCATCCGCAAACACGCCATGCGCGCCACCATCAACCGCGTCGGTTCCATCTTAACCTTGTTCTTCGGCGTCGATTCGGTGGCCAGTGTGGACGATGCGCGGCGCTGTGACCGCCAACAATTCGCCAATTTTTTCCACGCCATGCTCAAACGCGGTATCTATCTGCCGCCGGCGCCGTTCGAAGCTTGGTTCATTTCCCTGGCCCATTCAAATGCTGATTTGGACAGGACAATTTCCGCGTTTGACGACTGGGCCGGGCGCTCAGAGCGCGGTTGATCCAGCCCAACCTTCATGCTAAAAACCTAGCCCAGTGGAGAAAATTGGGGGCCGCCCCAATCGTCAGAATGATAGTCAATCTCCGATCTTGCGCAGCGCGGGATTGTACTTGGGAGTTGCGTTCGAACTCCCCGGCACTATTATCGGTGGCTTGGTAGTCGGCTATTTCCTCGACGAATACTTCCGTACCTCGCCCTGGTTATTGATCGCACTGACGCTGTTAGCTTTCGTCAGCGCCTTTGTCCGGCTGGTGCGGTGGGTGAAGTTTTTTACCCGTAAACGCGATGGAAGCAACGGCGCGCAAGAGCATCCTGAGGATTGAGTGTTGGCATGGCGTGCTGTTGTTGGCGCTGTTTCTCGGCTTGGGGCGGAACACATTCATCGACGGCACGGCGCTCCTAGCCGGCGGCATCTTCATGGGGGTGAATTTTCTCCTGTTGAGCTTCGGCGTCGCCGCGCTGCTGACGCCGTTGGCGAGCAAGGGCAAGATTGGCTTGGGCGTCGGTTTGTTGGTTTTAAAGATCGTAATTTTTTTGGCGCTGTTGACGGCGGTATTTTTTCATTTTCAATTGGACGCGATTTCCTTCGCCCTGGGTTTTTCAACCTTGATCGTGGCGATTGTTATCGAAGCGGTGCGCAGATCGTTATCGGCGGAGAGCTAGAGAGAAAAAATGGAACATCCATATACTTGGTATAACGCGATGCCGGAAGGCTTGCAGCATCTGTTCGGCGATCATACTTTCTTCGCCATCGTCGCCGCCCTGTTGTTGATTCTGTTCGCCATCAAAGCGCGCGGCGCGTTGGCGAAGGCCAGCGATCCAGTCGTGCCGGCGGCGGAGCTGGGTTCACGAAATATCGCCGAGCTGATCGTTCAACTGATCGTCAGCCAAAGCGACGCCATCATCGGCAAAGTCGGCCGCAAGTATGTGCCGTTTTACGGTACCTTTTTCTTTTTTATTTTGATCAGCAATCTGATGGGTCTACTGCCAGGTTTCGCCCCGCCGACCGGTAATTTGAATACCACCATCGGTTTAGCCGTGATTTCGTTTATCGGTTACAACTTCATCGGCCTGCGCGAGCAAGGGGTTGGCTACTTGAAACATTTCGTCGGGCCGATGACCAGTTTGCCCGGCAGTAGCTTGATCTCCAAGCTGGCGTTTGTGCCGCTGCTGCTGATTTCCGTCGGTTTCTTTTTCTTGTTGGAACTGATTTCCCACGGCTTTCGTCCAGTTTCTTTGGCGCTGCGTCTCTATGGCAACATGATGGGCGACCATGAAGTGATCGGCGCCTTTATCAGTTTGACCAAATTGGTCGTGCCGGTGGTGTTCTATTTCATGGGAACGCTGGTTTGTTTGATCCAAGCTTTTGTCTTTACATTGTTGAGCATGATCTATGTCGCCTTGGCCGTCAGCCATGGCCATGACGAAGAGCATGGTCACGACGCCCAGCAAGCGCATCATTGATAAAATTTAGAATAAAGCGACGGGCCGCGTGGTGAGGAAGAGGACAGATGGGTGGCAGGCCGAAAATCGCTAGAAAGGAGACTAGGATGAAAAAGCTGTTTGCCTTTGTTGCAACTTTCATGATGGCCGTGATGGCCAGTGGTGTTGCGATGGCCGCGGAAGGCGCTGCTGGTGAATCGAAATCGGTCGCCATCGCGTTATCCGCCGGCGTCGCCGTCGCCATCGCCGCTTTTGGCGCCGCCTTGGGCCAGGGCCGCGTGGGCGCCGCCGCAATGGAAAGCATCGGGCGCAATCCCAATGCCGCCGACAAGCTGTTCTTGCCGCTAGTTCTTACGCTGGCGCTGCTCGAAGCTTTGGCGCTTTACGGTTTCGTCATCGCAATTCTCTTGCAAGGCAAGATCTAACTGCGAATACGATTCTTCGAAAGAAAAAGGGTGGGGAGTTCGCTTCTCACCCTTTTTTACTTGCGCGAAGTTCGTTCAAAGCGGCAGATCGACTTTGTGCAGCTGCACTTGAGTGTAGCGCAGCAGCTCGTCCAGGGTGTGCAGCTTATAGGGCTTCAGATAATAAATCTCTTTGATGCCGGTGTTGACCAGGACCTTCAGACAATGGATGCAGGGGGTGTGGGTGATATAGATCGCCGCGTCCTTGATCGTCGAACCGTTCTTGGCCGCCTGGGCGATGGCGTTCATCTCGGCGTGGATGGTCCGGAAGCAGTTTTGCTCGGTGTCGCCGTTGGGGGTTTTCGATTCGTAGATCAGGCAGCCGACATCGGTGCAGTGGGGCATGCCGGCGGGCGAGCCGTTGTAGCCGGTAGCGAGGATATTTTTCTCCCGGGCGATGACCGCGCCGACTTTGGCCCGGGTACAGGTCGAGCGCTCGGCCACCTGCAAGGTAATGGTCATGAAATACTGATCCCAGCTTAACCGTTCGCTCATAAATCCCTCGGTTCTTTCACTGACTAACCTTAAGCGTAACCCGGTCGCCGATTTTCGCGCCGGTCTGTTTCCTGGCGTTACCGCCATTGACGGATATTTCTAGCAACCCCCAACTGTTCCACAAGCAGGCGAACTCGCCGGCGCCGACGGCGCCGTAGGTGGTCACCAGGCCGTCCAGCGCTCTGCCAGCCAGTTCCACCGCCAGCCGTTCCGATGGCTGTCCTGTCAAATCACGCTGGCGCAGGTTTGTAAATAGGTTGCCGAAACCGTCGATGTAGATGATTTCGCCGGTTATTTGGTTTTCACCGCTGACGACTTCCGGCATCGGTAGTTGCACGATGGTTTCCAACGGCGCGCCGAACTGGGTAGCCAGCACGCCGGCTGCAAGATGCGCCGCCACCGGAGCGAAAATGTCGCGGCCGTGAAAAGTATTACTGAGATTCTTTAACTGGTAGTCGCGGTTGGTCAGTTCGACGATGCGCTTGGATGGCTTTCCTGCCAAAGCCAAACTCAGCACGCCGTTATCGGGACCGATGAAATAGCTTCCACCCTGTTCAATCAGAATCGGCTTGCGCCCGCCGCCGACGCCAGGGTCGACGACGGCGACGTGAATCGTGCCGGCGGGAAAGTAGGGCACCGCCTGTTGCAGGATCAACGCTCCAGCCATGATGTCCTGGGCCGGCACACCGTGAGAAATATCGATCACCTGGGCCTGCGGGTTGATCGTCGCGATCACCCCTTTCATGATGCCGACGAAAGGATCTTGATAGCCAAAATCGGTAGTGAGGGTGATCACCATGATTTTGCGGCGGGCGTGTGCAGCTTAAAGCTCTTCCAGCACTGCGGCGAACAGCAGCGGCACCATGATCTCCATATGGCCGGTGAGGTTGTAGCCCTTGCCGCCATGCATGGTCGGCCGGTTGACGACATTGGTCAGCGGCCGGTAATGCTGCAAAAAATCGAGATTGACCGTGGTCAAGTTGCGAATCGGATGGCCCAGGTTGCGCGCCAGGCTGACCGCTTTCAAAAAAACTTCCGGCAACACCACGGCGGAACCGAAATTCAAATAAATACCGCGATCCAGGGTGGCGACGACGGAAGTCAGCGTGCGGAAGTCGCGCAGGCTGCAATCGCCCAATGCTTTGCCGTCAGCTTTGGGGTGCATATGAATGATATCGGTGCCAATGGCGATATGGGAAGTGACCGGGATGCCCAGGCGGGCGGCGGTGGCGAGGATGCTGAGCTTGCGATGGGCAAGACGATTTTTGTTGATCGCCAGGCCGACCGCGGCGCCGATGCCCAGGTTATTTTTCGACCCGTCAATAATCGCCTGGTTGATAAAGCTGCCGGTCTCCTCGCCCATGCCGAAGCTGCCGTCTTTGAGCGCGGCGGCGACGTCTTCCGAGGTCTCGCCCATGTAGGCGAGCTCGAAGTCATGGATCACGCCGGCGCCGTTGAGCGCGATGGCGTTGATGATGCCGCGCTCCATGAAATCGATAATCAGCGGGCTCAAGCCGACTTTGATCGGATGGGCGCCCATGCCGAGAATCACGGTGCGATTCTTCTGGTGACAATCGGCGATCTTGGCGGCGATCTGCCTCAAGTTCTGCGCCGCGAGAATGTCCGGCAAGCCGCGCAGGAAGCTGCGCATGGTCGCGCCTTTGACTAGCTTCTTGCCGAGCAAGGAAGTTTGCATCTTGCTGAAGCGCTTGGTCACCGGGTAGGTGCGGACCTTGGTGAAGTCGAGAGGTTTGAAACGCTTGGTTGCCATCGTAATTGATTTACTTCGTCGGGTAGAGGGTGGCATCGACCAGTTCGCAGATGACGTGACCGATGAGAATATGGGTCTCTTGAATGCGCGCGGTATCTTTCGTCGCGCCGACATTCAGTAGAAAATCGACATCCTTGGCCATCTCGCCGCCGCTACCGCCGGTGAAACCAATAGTGCGAATGTTGGACTGCTTGCACACGTCCAACGCCGCAATCACGTTGGCGGAATTGCCGCTGGTCGAAATCGCGATGGCGATGTCGCCGGGCTTGCCGAGGGCTTGTACCTGTTTAGCGAATATTTGGCTGTAATCGTAGTCGTTGGCGATGCTCGTGAGCGCGGATGAGTCGGTGGTCAGCGCGATGGCGGCCAGCGGCGGCCGCTCGACGCGAAAGCGATTGACGAACTCCGCCGCGATATGTTGGGCGTCGGCGGCGCTGCCGCCGTTGCCGAAAAGCAAAAGCTTGTTGCCCGACTTGAAGGCGGCGACGACTGCATCGATCGCTTGCATGAGCACGTCGAGATTGTCGCGCAAAAAAGCCTGCTTGACGCGAATGCTTTCGGCGAAGGCGGCGGCGATGGCGTCCTTCATGATTTCTTCTCGTAGTGTTTGGCCATCTGGCTTTTCACGCCGCGTTGCGCCAACGCTTCTTCGAACCATTGGCGGACGATCGACTCCTCGTCGGCGTATTCGATCTGCGAGCCGCCTTTTTTGCGGTCCACTGACGGCTGATAGCGCTTGCTGCTGGCGCCTTGATATTTTTTGCTGCCAAAGGCACGGAGCGCGAGATAGCGCGCCGGCCGGTCGCCGGCATTGAAATGTTGATGCCACCAGTTCTCCGGCGGCACCACCATGCTGCCTTCGCGCCAGGGAAATTTTTCGGTGGCCGCGCCGTCGGGCCAGATTAAGGAATAACCTTCGCCGCCGAGGATGATCACATGGGCGCCGGCGCCATGGCGGTGGGCTTTCTTATACGTTCCCACGGGAAATTCTGAAATATGGCAGGCGGTGGTGTTCTCCGAGAGCTCGAACTTGATATTGCTGCCGCCGGCGCCGCGCACGTCGTAATCCATCAACTTAAAATTACGCGCGTCCGGCACAAAGTTGGTCTCCCAAACGTTGCCGTTGAATTTGAAACCTTTGTAGTCGCCGGCGAACAGCGTGCCGTCGCCGTTGAAATAACTTTGCCGCGCGTCGAAACGGTCGTTGAAGGCGAAGTCGTTGTTGAAGATAAAATCCAAATTATGCAGCAGGTTGATCATGGTCGGCGCCGTGGTGACGGCGAGATAACGCGCCGGCTCGCTGCCGCTGCCGTTGAACAGCTGGTGGCAGGTATTGAGCGGCGGCGAGAACAGCGAACCGGCTTGCCACTCGAAGGTCTGCTTGCGCGCGTCGTTATTCCACACCGTGGTGGCGCCGCGGCCGCTGATTATATAAATGGTCTCTTCGAACAGCTGGCGCTGGACTTTTAGACTTTTGCCCGGCGGGATCTCGCAGATGTAAGAATTATTAACCTGCCCCGCGCCTTCCATTTGCAGAAAGGCACCGTTGCCGCCCTTGCGCTCCCACCGGGCGAGCTCGACCTTGCGTATATCCTCGACGAAGAAAGTCTTGAGAACGGGAATGCCTTCGCCCTCGACCCAACGGTCGTAGCTCGACTTGGCACCCTCGGGAATATCTTGAACAGGTTCTGGCTTAGCCATGCAAACTTTTCATCACAACCGGCAATTCTCTATCATATTCGGTAGAACCGCGCGACGGCGCCGACCACGGTTTCCTGCTGCGGAGCGGTTAATTCCGGATAGAGCGGCAGGGCCAGCACTTGGGTCGCGGCGAGTTCCGCTTGGGGAAAATCGCCGTGCTGGTAACCGAGCTCAGCGAAACATTGCTGCAAGTGGAGCGGCAAAGGATAGTAAATCTCGCTCTGAATGCCGGCAGCGGCGAGGAATTGCTTGAGCTCATCGCGGCGTTCGGCGCGGATGCAATAGTTGTTGAACACATGGGACGTGTTGGTGGGCGCCGTTGGAATCGCCAGCACTTGCTTGCCGACCAGGCCGCTGGCGCTGAATAGCTTCTGATAATTCCGCGCGCAGGCGATGCGCCGGTCGCACCAAGAATTTAAATACTTCAACTTCACCGACAGCACCGCGGCTTGCAGCGAGTCGAGGCGCGAGTTGAGGCCGGTCACCTGATGGTGATACTTGGTGCTCTCGCCATGCATGCGCAGCATGCGCAGCCGGGCGGCCAATTCTTCCGTCCTGGCGCTGACCAAACCGCCGTCGCCAAAACCGCCCAGGTTTTTACTCGGGAAAAAAGAGAAGCAGCCGAGCTCGCCGATGGCGCCGGCGAAGATTTCCTGGCCGCCAAGGTTCTGCCGCGCGCCGCAGGCCTGGGCGACGTCTTCGACGATCTCTAAGCCATATTCCCGCGCCGTCTCGACCAGGGAAGTCATGTCGCAGAGCTCGCCGAACAGGTGCACCGGTAAGAGCGCTTTGATGCGTCCGCCGGTTTTCTCATCTATAGTTGCGCCGTTTTCAATTCTCGCCCGACGGCTAAGAAATTCTTTCAGCTTAGCCGCCGAGAGCAAATAGCCATCGTCATCGATGTCGACGAACAGTGGCGTGGCGCCGAGGCGAGTAATGGAAGACACCGTCGAGAAAAATGTAAACGGCGTGGTGATCACCGCGTCGCCCGGTCCGACCCCCAGCGCCATGAGCGCCAATAACAACGCGTCACTGCCCGAGGCAACCCCGACGGCGTGATTGGCGCCGAGAAACCCCGCCATCTCGGTTTCGAATTGGCACACCGCTGGGCCGAGGATGAATTGCTGGCTGTCGGCCACCGCGTCGATGGCGCGGCCGATCTCTTCGCGCAGATTGGCGTATTGCGCGCGCAGGTCGACGATGGGAATTTTCGCACCGGGATCAGACACTGGTTTTACTCGCGGGAGAGCGTCCCTTCAGGGCATTTTCAGCGACTTCGGCAAGCAGCTGGTCATGATCGTGATCGAGGGCGAAGACGCGGAACTGGACGATCTTCGACGGGATGAATTCAAATAATTCCGCCAGCGACTCCTTGGCGATCTCGCCGCTCGATGGATCGTAGATATGAATCTGCTTCTTGCCCATGGCGAAGGGATTTTCCGGCCGCGGATCTTGGGTCGCCATGTCGACGCGGAAGGTTAGATCGCGCTGGGCCGCCGGCAGACCGGCGCGAATGCGTTTTTCCCAATCGGTGTCCTGGATCAAGTCGACGCCGTAGTGGAGCTCATTGAGCGACAGCGTACGGTCGAAGGCCATCTTCCATTTGACCTCACGATGGAGCACGGTTTCCCACTCCTTGCCGAGCGCTTCCCGGTCGCTCTTCTGGCGCCGCCAGCGCGACACTTCTTCGAGCAGCGACCAGTCGGTCAAGTAAAGATAGTCGTCCATATGCTCCAGCGGATTGCCGGGAAACAGGAGCTTCATGGTTTCGGGAAAAATATCGCGCAGGTGCAAATCGATCGCCCGGGTGGTGCGATGATAATAAACGTTGGTGTAGAGATAGAGCCGGGCGTTGAGAAAAGTCGTCAGCGCGTTGTTGCCGGCCTTATGCACGGTGAGCCCCTTGGCCGTGAAAAATGTGTAATGAAGCAAGCGTTCGCGATCCACCGGCCCGGGATGAACGCCGCACATGTAGGAATCGCGCGAGACGTAATCCAAATTATCGAAAGTAAATATCCCGCCGGTGAGCGGTTGGAGAAAGCGCACCCATTTAGGTTTGCGGTTGTCTTCCAGGCCGTTTTTCTTGATCGGATAAATGACATCTTCCGGTCGTAGTTCTTCTCCGGCCGCGAACGGGCCGCTTGGGCTGCGGCGCAACTGCTTGATGATATCGCCCAAGTATTTCTGGATGATCGTCTGGCCCAAATCCTCATGGGTGAGATCGAAGTGGTGGAGAAAATTGTCGTCGAAAAAATGGCCGAAAGGTCCATGACCGATGTCATGAAGTAAACCGACCACGCGCATGTACTGTTCAATGTAGGGCGCCGACGGGCAGTCGTCGCCCAAGACTTTGCGCAGCGAGGGATAGAGATGCTTGGCGAACTCGCCGGCCATATGCATGGCGCCCAGGGAATGTTGAAACCGGCTATGTTCCGCCGACGGGTAAACCCAGCGCGCGCTTTGCAGCTGGTAAATATAGCGCAGCCGCTGCACCCAGGGCGAATCGATGAGCGCCTTTTCGGTCACCTCGCCTTTGGTTTCCGGCACGGTGAACTGAATATAGCGGTGAATCGGGTCGGCGATCAGCGCCGTGCCGCCGAATTCATTATCGATCAGTTGCGACATGTCTTTGCTACGCTCGAATCTTCGCTCTGCTCAGAATTTCAAATTTCAGATTTCAAAATTCGCTCTGCGTTTACAGTTCGAAGATTACCTGGGCGATCCATTGGTTGCCGGTTTTTTGCATGCGGCTTTTATGTTCGGCTACGGTGACGATTTCTTGTTTGATCTCATGGCGGTCGGGATCGGCCTTTTCGCCGCAGACTTCGGCTTTCACAACCGTATCTTTGACCTCGGTGATTTTGAATTCTTTGAGCAAATAGCCGCCGCTTTGGTAGAGATAGAGCAGCTCGCGTAGCCAGTTGACGATTAGTTCATCGCGATCGGCCGCCTCGACTTCGAGGGGCAGCCGCTCTTTCACTTCGACTTTCTCCACATCGGCCATGACATCGAACAAAGCGACGGCGGAGTTCACAAACAGGTCCGCCTGGGAGTTGCCGGTGATGCGCACGGCCAATTCGTTTTGATGGTTGGTGATGCGGTATTTGTTCTGGGTGTCCATGATCAGTCAGCCTTTAGAATCAAGCGCGGGAGCTCCGTCGTCCTCCAAAGTTCGGTCTACTATAGATCGCCGTCCAGCGATATCGTCCTCCAACAATCGGCGAATCTCCGGGCGGTCATAACAATCAACGCAGGTTAAAATATCGGTTGGATGGGTCAAGCGCGGATAGCGCAGGGGCGGCGCGGCGGATTTAGGATTGACGAGAAAATCCCATCCGCCATGGCCGGTGTGTAGGCGATGGTAATCGACCCAGTTTTTTTTCTGTGTATGAACCGTCTCATAAAACTCTCGGCCGCAGTGGAAACACTTCAGAGTCTCCTATTTATACCCGGTTTATCAGGCTCGCCGCAAACCCGGCGCCGAAGCCGTTGTCGATGTTGACCACGGTGACGCCGGCGGCGCAGGAATTGAGCATGCCCAAGAGCGCCGACAGGCCATGAAAACTGGCGCCGTAACCGATGCTGGTCGGCACCGCGATCACCGGCTTGGCGACCAGGCCGGCGACCACGCTGGGCAGCGCGCCTTCCATGCCGGCGACGACGATCAACACCGCCGCGGCGTCGAGCTTGGCGCGGTTGCCGAGCAAGCGATGGATGCCGGCGACGCCGACATCATAGAGCCGCTCGATTTTATTACCCATCATAGTCGCGGTCACCGCCGCTTCTTCGGCCACCGGGATATCCGAAGTGCCGGCCGAAACCACCAGGATGGTGCCTTTTCCGGTGACGCGGATCGGCTTGGCCGACCATGTCGCGCAATGGGCCGCGGCATGGATCTGTAAACCCAGCCGGTAACGTTTCAGTTGGGCGATTTTTTCGTCGTCCAACCGGGTGACCAGCACGTTGCTCTTGCGCCGCTGCATGACCCGGACGATGGTGGCGATGTCTTTGGCTTGTTTGCCCTGGCCCATCACCACTTCGGGAAAACCTTGGCGCAACGCGCGATGGTGGTCGATCTTGGCAAAGCCGAGATCCTCGAAGGGCAGATCGCGTAGCCGCGCCAACGCCTGGGCGATGGGCAGCTTGCGCTCTTGCACTTTTCTCAGAAGTTTTTCCAGGTCGTCGGCGTCCATGACGGGTAGGCAGTTATTCTAACGATTCTTTCAGCGCGGGGCTAGTTTTTTTTGAAATGGTCATGGCCTTGGGCTCGAATGGCGATTTTGCCACCGGCAGAATCGACCAGCTGAATTCCATTACGCGCTGGCGTGCAGCTGCCAATGCGCGAGATCGCCACACGGGCGTGCTTGCTGAGGGCTTCTATTTTCTTTCGCAGTCGCGGCGCAGCCGCGAACAGCAGCTCGTAGTCCTCGCCGCCGCTGAGCGCGTAGTTCATGCCGTTCTTCCCCGCCAGTAGGCGATAGGCTGGCGACAGCGGCAGTTTGTCCTGTTCAATGGTGGCGCCGCTGCCGCTCATTTCGCAGATATGGCCGAGATCCTGAATCAGGCCGTCGCTAATGTCGATCATCGCGCTGGCGAGCTTATGTTTGGCCAAGAGCGCGCCGGCGGCGAGCCGCGGTGTCGGCCGGTGATGGCGGGCGATCAGTTGCTTGACGGCTCTGGTGGGCGCCTGTTGATGATCGCGCAGCAGCGCCAAGCCGAGGGCGGAATCGCCCAGGGTGCCGGTGACATAGAGATCGTCGCCAACGCGCGCGCCGGCGCGGCGAATCGGGTGTGCCGGCGGATGGCCGATGACGCACACCGATATCAGTAATGACTCGGCGATGTTGGTGTCGCCGCCGATGATCGTAACGCCATGCTGTTTCGCCAGGCTGCCGATGCCGCGGTAGAGCTGGTCAATATTCTCACTGTCGAAATTCGCTGGAATGCCGAGGGAAAGCATGACATAGGCGGGCACACCGCCCATGGCCGCGATGTCGCTCAGATTAACCGCCAGGGATTTGTAGCCGAGGTCGACGAGCGTCGTCCATTTGAGATCGAAGTGAATGCCCTCGATCAGCAAATCGGCGGTGATCAAGGACGAGCCGCGCGGATGATCGACCCAGGCGGCATCGTCGCCGATGCCCAGACGTACGCCATGGCCCACCGTAACTTTACGGCCGATCCGGTCGATCAGGCCGAATTCTCCGAGCCGGCTGAGTTTCATCGAGTTGGACTAGCGCCGCCGCCGCGAGCGAGTTTTCACTGCCTTGGGCATGTTGCGCTGTGCGGCGGGAAAAGCATGGTCGCAGTTTTAAGGCAGCAGGGGAATCGATCGCTCACGCGGTTTTTTCACCACCGGGCGTAGCGGCCGCTTGAGCACGCGTCGCTTGCTCGCCCGCGCCCGAGTTTTTTCCGCCGCCAAGTGGGTCTTGCTGGCCGATTTCGCCCGGTCGACCAGGGCGACTTTCAACACATCCGACATGTTCTTGGCGACCACCCAGCGGAGCTTGCGGCGTAGCGGCTTGGGAATTTCGTCCAGATCTTTTTCGTTGCGGTCAGGAATAACGATAGTCTTGATGCCGGCGCGAAAGGCAGCTAGCGACTTCTCTTTCAAACCGCCGATCGGCAGGACGCGACCGCGTAGCGTGATCTCACCGGTCATGGCGACATCGCGGTTCACCGGCCGTTTGGTCAACGCCGAAATCAGCGCCGTGGCCATGGTGATGCCGGCCGACGGGCCGTCTTTGGGAATCGCCCCCGCGGGCACATGAATATGGATATCGAGTTTCTGGTAAAAGTCCGCTTCGATGCCCAACGTCTGCGCATGGGCACGGGCGTAGCTCACCGCCGCCTGGGCCGACTCCTTCATGACATCGCCCAATTGGCCGGTGAGGGTCAAATTGCCGCGGCCGCGCGATAGCGAAGCCTCGACGTAGAGAATTTCCCCGCCGGCAGTGGTCCAGGCCAAACCGGTGGCGACGCCGATCTCGTTATGTTCCTGTTCCGGTTCGGGCAAAAATTTCGGCGCGCCGAGCAGGCTATGCACATTCGCTCTCGTCACCCGGGTGATCTCGTCTTTGCCTTCGGCAAGTTTGCGCGCGACTTTGCGGCAGATCGAGGCGAACTCCCGTTCGAGGTTACGCAGGCCGGCTTCCTTGGTGTACTCGGCGATGATGCGCAGCACTGCGTCGTCGGAAATCTCCAGCCGCTTGAACGCGATACCGTTGTCGTCGAGCTGACGCGGGATCAAATACTTGCGCGCGATCTCCAACTTCTCTTCATTGGTGTAGCCCGACAGTTGCAACACTTCCATGCGGTCGGCCAACGCGGCGGGAATCGGATCGAGCAAGTTGGCGGTGCAAATGAACAACACGTTGGACAGATCGAAGGGCAAATTCAAATAATGATCGCTAAAGGCGTGGTTCTGTTCCGGGTCCAACACTTCCAACAAAGCCGCCGAGGGATCGCCGCGAAAATCGGCGCCGACCTTGTCGATCTCGTCGAGCATGAACACCGGATTATTCGAGCCCGACTGCTTGATACCTTGAATGATCCGTCCCGGCAGCGCGCCGACATAGGTGCGCCGGTGGCCGCGGATCTCGGCTTCGTCGCGCACGCCGCCAAGCGAGATGCGCACGAAATTGCGTCCCAGGGAGCGCGCGATGGAGCGCCCTAGAGAAGTTTTACCAACCCCCGGCGGACCGACGAAGCAAAGGATCGGCCCCTTGATTTTGCGCCGCAGTTTGTTGACCGCCAGGTATTCTAAAATGCGCTCTTTGATTTTTTCGAGATTGTAATGATCCTCGTCGAGCACCTGTTTGGCTTTGCGAATGTTGAGATTGTCCTTGGTCTTTTTGCTCCACGGCAATTCGACCAGCCAGTCTAAATAGGTGCGTACTAACGATGCTTCCGACGACTCCGGATGCATCTGTTCCAAGCGCCGTAATTGCTTGTCGGCTTCGCGCTTGACCTCCGGCGGCATCTTGGCTTTTTCGATTTGCTTTTTGACCTCGACGATTTCCTCGGCCCGTTCGTCGCCTTCGCCAAGTTCCTGTTGAATCTGCTTGAGCTGTTCGCGCAGGTAATAATCGCGCTGGGTCTTGCTCATCTCCTCTTTGGCTTGGTTCTGAATCCGCGCCTGCATGGTCGACAGCTCCAACTCGCGGGTGAGCAGCTCGTTGACTTTTTTCAGCCGCTCGATGGGATCGAAGACTTCGAGGATCGCCTGGCTCTCTTCAATTTTCAGCCGCAGATTGGACGCCACCAGATCGGCGAGCACGCCGGGATCGCTGATGTTGTCGGTGACCATGACGATTTCCGGCGGCAGATTTTTCAAGTTTAAAATCTGCTCGATCTTCTCCTTGGCCGAGCGCATCAGCGCTTCGACCTCGATGGGCACTTCCGGTAACGTCGGCTCGATCACTTTGCGAATTTTGATTTCGAAGAACGGGCGCTCGCGCAGGTAGCTGTCGACTTCCCCCTTGGCTAAACCTTGAACCAAGATTTTCACCCGGCCGTCGGCGAGCTTGAGCATGCGCATGATCGACGCGATGGTGCCGACCTTATGAATGTCGGCGGGCGTGGGATTCTCTTCCGCCGAGTTCTTTTGCGAGACGAGAAAAATTAAGCGGTCGCGCGACAACGCTTCTTCGACGGCGCGAATCGAAATATCGCGGCCGACGAACAACGGCAACATCATGTAGGGGTAAATGACGATGTCGCGAATCGGCAGCAGCGGTAGAACCTCGGGAATCTCAACTTGAGTTCCTTTGTTGTCTGGGCTCTCCACTTTCCATTCAACATCGCTCATGGGCACTCCAAATGACGGCTTAACTTAATCACGTTGAATCGGCAGGTCAAACGGAATCGCGTGTGGCGGCGGTTTTATTTACCTGGGGTTAGAGCGCTGGAAGCAAGTGGGGCGGGGTGAAAGTTACTCCGTGGGTGCAGATTCAATCGAACAATTGCTTCATCTTGTCGAAAAAACCCTTCGACATGGGATTGACATCTTCGCCACCGATGGCGGCGAATTCCTTGAGCAGCTCTTTTTGCTTGGCGGTTAAATGAGTCGGTGTCTCCACGGTGACGCGGACATGTTGGTCGCCTTGCTGATAACCTTGCACATCTTTGACGCCGCGCCCTTTCATGCGGAACACCTTACCGGACTGAGTGCCGCCGGGGATTTTCATCTTCACTTTACCATCGAGCGTCGGCACGTCGATCTCCGCGCCCAGCGCCGCTTGCACGAAGCTAATCGGCACATCGCAGAGGATATCGAGATTCTCGCGCACGAAGATCGGGTGAGATTCAACTTGAATGACAACGTAAAGATCGCCGGGGCTGCCGCCCACCGGACCGGTCTCGCCTTCGCCGCGCAGTTTCAAGCGCGACCCAGTGTCGACACCAGCGGGAATTTTCACGCTCAGCGTGTGCATGGAGCGCACCCGGCCGGCGCCGTTGCAGCTGGTGCAAGGATCTTTGATGATCGAGCCTTGGCCTTGGCATTGATTACAGGTGCGCGAGACGCTGAAAAAGCCCTGTTGAAAAGCGACCTGGCCGCGGCCCCGGCAAGTCGGACAAGTTTGCGGCGCGGTGCCCGGCTTGGCGCCATTGCCGCGGCAGGTTTCGCAGTGCCCATGGCGCGGGATCTTGATCTTTTTCTCGGTGCCGGAAACCGCTTCCTCGAATTTCACCGCCAGGTTGTAGCGCAGATCGTCGCCGCGGGACTGCCTGCGCCGCTGACCGCCGCCGAAAAATTCGCCGAAGATATCGCCAAAGACATCTTCAAAACCGCCGCCGGAGAAGCCACCGGCGCCGCCGTCGCCGAAGGCGGCATGGCCGAACTGGTCGTATTGCGCGCGCTTCTGGCCGTCCGACAGCACTGAGTAGGCTTCGGAGATTTCCTTGAACTTCTCCTCGGCCTGTTTGTCGCCGGGATTGCGATCCGGGTGATGTTGCAGCGCCAGCTTGCGATAGGCTTTTTTCAAGTCATCGTCACTGGCATTGCGGGCGACGCCGAGTAGCTCGTAGTAGTCTTTCTTAGCAGCGGCCAAGGTGATCCTCTTGTAACTGGCGAATGGATTGAGCAACAAAGCCCCACTCCGCGCAAATTGGGAGAGGGGCTTTATTGAAACTCAAGCTAGGCGGTGAAATTAATCCTTGACCTCGGTAAAGTCGGCGTCGACAACATCGTCTTTTTTCTTGCCATCGCCAGCCGCGGCTTTGTCATCGCCTTTGGCGCCGGCCTGCTGCGCCGACGCCTTGGCGTACATCGCCTCGGCCAATTTATGCGACGCTTGGCTGAGTGTTTCCGCGGCTTTCTTCATCGCCTCGGCATCTTGGCCTTCCAAAGTTTCTTTGGCTGACTTGAGCGCGGCTTCGATATTCTCTTTCACGCCGGCGTCGAGATCGCTGCCGTATTCGCCCAGCGATTTCTCGGTGGAATAGACCAGCGAGTCGAGCTGGTTGCGCGCTTCGATAGTTTCTTTTTTCTTTTTATCTTCGTCGGCATGGGACTCGGCGTCGCGCACCATCTGCTTGATTTCTTCTTCACTCAAGCCGCTCGACGCAGTGATCTTGATCGACTGCTCTTTGCCGGTGCCCAAATCCTTGGCGGCGACATGGACGATGCCGTTGGCGTCGATGTCGAAGGTCACTTCGATTTGCGGCATGCCGCGGGGCGCCAAGGGAATGCCGACCAGGTCAAACTGGCCGAGCAGCTTGTTATTGGCGGCCATTTCCCGCTCGCCTTGGAACACCCGGATCGACACCGCTTGCTGATTGTCCTGGGCGGTGGAAAATACCTGGCTCTTTTTGGTCGGTATGGTCGTATTGCGTTCGATCAATTTGGTGAACACACCGCCCAGGGTTTCAATACCCAAGGACAGCGGCGTGACATCCAAAAGCAAAACATCTTTGACGTCGCCGGTGAGCACCGCGCCCTGGATAGCGGCGCCGATGGCGACCACTTCGTCCGGATTGACGCCTTTATGTGGGTCTTTGCCAAAGATCTTTTTAACCCGCTCCTGTACCGCGGGCATGCGGGTCATGCCGCCGACGAGAATAACTTCGTGAATGTCGCTGGCGCTTAACCCAGCGTCTTTGATCGCCTGCCGGCAGGGCCCCTCGGTGCGGTCGATCAAGTCGGCGCATAACGCTTCCAACTTGGACCGGGTCAGTTTCATGTTGAGATGCTTCGGTCCTTGCTGGTCGGCGGTAATGAATGGCAGATTGATATCGGTTTCCATGGACGAGGACAGCTCGCATTTCGCCTTCTCGCCGGCTTCCTTGAGCCGCTGCAGCGCCATGCGGTCTTTGCGCAGATCGATGCCCTGGTCCTTTTTGAATTCATCGGCTAGGTAATCGATGATCCGCTGGTCAAAATCTTCGCCGCCGAGAAAGGTATCGCCGTTGGTCGATTTGACTTCGAAGACGCCTTCGCCCAATTCCAAGATAGAAATATCGAAAGTACCGCCGCCGAGATCGAAGACCGCAATCTTCTCGTCCTTCTTTTTGTCCAAACCATAGGCCAGCGCCGCCGCGGTGGGTTCGTTGATGATGCGCAGCACGTTGAGGCCGGCGATGCGGCCGGCGTCCTTGGTCGCTTGCCTTTGGCTGTCGTTAAAATAAGCCGGCACGGTAATTACCGCTTCGGAAATCTTTTCGCCGAGATAATCCTCGGCGGTTTGCTTCATTTTTTGCAGAATGAACGCGGAAATCTCCGCCGGGCTATAACCCTTGCCGCGGATCTCCACCCAAGCATCGCCATTGTCGTTGCCGGCGATCTTGTAGGGCAGCACGCTCGATGCCTTCTGCACCATCAAATCGTCGGTGCGCCGGCCAATCAAGCGTTTGACCGCTGAAATGGTATTTTCCGGATTGGTGATGGCCTGGCGCCGGGCGATCTGGCCAACCAAACGTTCGCCGCTGTCGGTAAAGGCGACCACCGATGGCGTGGTTCGGCTGCCTTCGGAGTTGGCGAGCACGTTAGGGTCGCCGGTTTCCATGATCGCCACGCAAGAGTTGGTTGTGCCCAGGTCAATGCCGATAACTTTTGCCATTTTACTTACTCCTCAGAAACTCATTCAATTGTTACACCAACGAAGTTTATTTAATCATCGACTTGGTCGTTTTCAACCAGGCTTTTGTCGTTTTTTTTCTCCTGCGAAATTACGGCCTTAGATACAGTTACCAGGGCTGGGCGGAGAAGCCGGTCGCGCATTAGATAGCCCTTTTGATGTTGTTCCATGACGGTATTGGGCGGTTGATCGGCGCTTTCGATCTGGGCGAGCGCTTCATGTTGGGCCGGGTCGAATGGCATGCCGACTGCCGCCACCGGCTGGACGCCATGCTTAGCAAAAGTGTCGAGAAATCCTTTGAGAACTAGGTCAACGCCTTCAACCAGCGGATTGGTGTCGCTGCCGCCGGCGGCGTGGGCGATCGCCCGTTCAAGATTATCAATGACCGGCAACAGGTCCTTCACCAAGGTTTCGTTGGCGTAACGGGCAAGCTCCTCGCGTTCGCGGCTCGAGCGTTTCTTGAAATTGTCGAGCTCAGCAACCTGCCGAACATAGCGGTCATAGTTATTTTTCGCTTCTTCTTCTTTGGCGTTCAATTGGAGCCGTAGTTCGGTGATTTCGCTTTCTGGCGCCGCGCTATTTTCTTGGCTCACCTCCAGATTGTCTGGATCGATCTCCGCGGTTACCTCGGCTTTGGTAGTTTCATCAGCCATGTTTAGTGCTAACTCCCCGCTTTATGGTCGCGCAAACGTAACCACGACGGTTTCCCCTGTCAAGTTACTCGTGATTAAAAATGCTTGTTAAATTAAATAGTTGTCGGGTTCTCGAAAAAATGTTAGGATAGCCTTGCGGGGCTTGTCAGATAACCCGCCCTGTCCATGCGATCGAGCCAAACCACTCCGGCTATTGTACTGCGTGCTCGCCCCTATGGCGAGTCAGATAAAATAGTTACGTTCTTGACCGAAGGCTTTGGCAAATTGACCGGTATCGCCAAGGGCGCTGCGCGCTCACGGCGGCGCTTCGTTAATTCCCTCGAACCGTTCTCTTTGGTCGCTCTGCGCTTCGAAGAACGTAGCCATAGCAACCTGGCGTTCATCGCCGGGGCGGAGCTGTTGTTTGGCATGCGCCAATTGGCCTCGAGCTTGGAGCGAATCTCCTACGCCGCCTATCTGGTGGAGATTACCGATGGCCTGGTGAGCGAGCGCGAGGAAAATTCCGCGGTCTTTCAGCATTTACGCGATGGTCTGCGCCACCTGGAGCAGATCGGCAGCTCGCTCAGGTTCCTCACCTACTACGAACTCAAGTTGCTCCATTTAGTCGGTTACCGCCCGGCGTTGGAACTATGTAAGCGCTGTGGCCAAGCGCGTAGCGCTGCCGTCAGCCCATGGTACTTCAGCCCCGCCGATGGCGGCATGCTGTGCGAGCCCTGCTCGCGGGTGCGGCGTAACCTTCTGCCCTTGGGCCATGCCGCCGCCGATCTACTATCGATGCTGCAAAGCGATGATCATGATCTCACCAGCCGGGTGATCATGCCGGGGTCGGTGATTCGCGAGATGCGCCTGGTTTTGCTGCGCTTTATTCAGTATCAGATGGATCGCGAGATCAAATCGGCGGCTTTCTTGAATCAGTTCTCCGGGCTCGAAAACGCCGCCACCTAGGATTGTCCCGGGCGGTTTTAGCAACAGCGAGGTTTCACTATCATGGCAACGAAATCGCGCCTCACTTACTCATTTGGCGCCAGCCGAGCCGAGGGCAATGCCGGTATGCGGGAAATTCTCGGTGGCAAGGGCGCCGGCCTCCATGAAATGACCCGCATCGGCATTCCGGTGCCGCCGGGTTTTACCATTCCCACCGCGGTGTGCAATTATTTCTATGCCCATCGCCGGCGCTACCCGAGCGGACTGGAAAACGCCGTTAACCTGGCTTTGCGCAAGGTTGAAAACAACCTTGGCCGGCGCTTCGGCGACGCCGCCAATCCGCTGCTAGTTTCGGTGCGCTCCGGCGCCCGCGAATCCATGCCCGGCATGATGGACACGGTGCTCAATCTCGGCCTCAACGATGACACCGTCGCAGGTTTAGCCGCACGCACCAACAATCCGCGCTTCGCTTATGATTCCTATCGCCGTTTCGTTCAGATGTACGCCGACGTGGTGCTCGGTCTGAAATCCACTGACAAGGCCGCCGCCGATCCGCTGACGCAAATTCTCGACGCCAAAAAAGCGCAACGGGGAGTTCGCCTCGACAACGAACTTACTGCCGTTGATCTACGGGATTTGGTGCGCGCCTATAAGCGCGAGATCAAAGCGCGCTTGGGTAAAGAATTTCCCGCCGATCCCTACGAGCAGCTGTGGGGCGCCATCGGCGCCGTGTTCGGTTCGTGGCACAACGATCGGGCGATCGCCTACCGCGAGCTCTATCATATCCCGCATCATTGGGGCACCGCGGTCAACGTCCAAGCGATGGTGTTCGGCAACCTCGGCGACCACTGCGCCACCGGGGTCACCTTCACTCGCGATCCGTCCAGCGGCGAAAAAAGTTTCTACGGCGAATTTTTACTCAATGCCCAGGGCGAAGATGTGGTGGCCGGCATTCGCACGCCGCGCACCATTGGCGAGCTCGAACAAACCATGCGCAAGGCCTTTGGCGAGCTGCGTCGGGTGTGCCGGCTCTTGGAAAAGCATTTTCGCGAGATGCAGGACATCGAGTTCACCATCGAGAATCATAAGTTGTGGCTACTGCAAACCCGCACCGGCAAGCGCACCGGCTTCGCCGCGCTGCGCATCGCTGTCGATATGGTTGGCGAGCGCATCATAAATAAGCAAGAGGCCTTATTGCGGGTGGAGCCGGATCAACTCAATCAACTGCTGCGGCCGATCTTCGATCGCCAAGGCAAACAGCGCGCCGAGCACGCCGGCGATCTGCTCGGTCGTGGTTTGCCGGCCGGCCCGGGCGCCGCCAGCGGGAGGATCGTTTTTCACGCCGAAGATGCGGTGGCGTGGAACCGCCGCGGCGAGCGCGTTGTGCTCTGCCGCATCGAAACCAGCCCGGACGATATCCGTGGCATGGACGCCGCCCAGGGAATTTTAACCGCGCGCGGCGGCATGACTTCCCATGCGGCGTTGGTCGCGCGCCAGATGGGCAAAGTGTGCATCGCCGGCTGCGAAGCGCTGCAGATCGATTATGCGGTAGGCAAACTGAATGTCGGCGCCAGCGAGCTGCGCGAAGGCGACTGGATTTCCATCGATGGCAGCAGCGGTGAGGTGTTCCGCGGCGAAATTCAAACCCGGCCGTCGGAGATTCTCCAAGTCTTACTCACCCACTCGCTCGACAAACGGCAGTCGAAAATCTATCGACAGTTCGCCCAGCTCATGAAGTGGGCCGACCAAACCCGCAAACTCGGCGTGCGCACCAACGCCGATCAACCCGATCAAGCCGCCATCGCCAAGGCTTTTGGCAGCGAAGGGATCGGTTTGTGCCGCACCGAACATATGTTTTTCCAGGGCGACCGGATTCAAGCGGTGCGGGAGATGATCCTGGCCGACGATGAGGCCGGCCGCCGGCGCGCTTTGGCCAAGCTGTTGCCGATGCAGCGGCAGGATTTCAAAGCGATCCTCGACATCATGGGCCGGTTACCGGTGACCATTCGTACCCTTGATCCGCCGCTCCATGAGTTTTTACCCAAGACCGAAGCGGAAATTCTTGAACTGGCGCAGGTGATGGGTGTCGCAGTGGCGACGCTGCGCCATAAGGTCAATGTGCTGCAGGAATTCAATCCCATGCTTGGCCATCGCGGTTGCCGCTTGGGCATATCCTATCCCGAGATCACCGAAATGCAGGCGCAAGCGATTTTTGAAGCCGCTTGCGAGTTGCGCCGCGAGGGAAAACATCCGTTCCCGGAAGTCATGATTCCGCTGGTCGGCTCGCGCCAAGAACTCCGTGAGCAACGGCTGATCGTCGATCGCGTCGCCCAACGGACGATGAAAGCCTACGGCGTCAAAGTTCACTATGCCGTCGGCACCATGATCGAACTGCCGCGGGCCTGCATGGTGGCCGACGAGATCGCCGAGGAGGCCGAGTTCTTTTCCTTCGGCACCAACGATTTGACCCAGACCTGTTTGGGGCTATCGCGGGATGACGCGGGGAAGTTTCTGCCCAGCTATGTGCTTCAAGGCTTACTGCCGGACGACCCCTTCGTCAGCATCGACCGCGATGGGGTGGGTGCGCTTATGCGCATCGCTGTTGCCAAAGGTCGGCAGCGACGTAAGGGATTAGAAATGGGCATTTGCGGTGAACATGGCGGAGAACCGCGTTCCATCGAGTTCTGTCACCAGCTTGGCTTGGACTATGTCAGCTGCTCGCCCTACCGGGTGGCGATCGCAAAATTGGCCGCGGCCCAGGCAGCATTGCGCAAATAATTCAATTTAACAGAGGCCTTGCCATTATCCTTCCGCTTGTCACAGATTCTTGTTTTATCGTTTGCGGATACATTTTATTGACAGAAATTTGGTGATCAACGATAATTTGGTACTCGGCATACCAAATTATGGAACCACGAATCGCGGAACTTTTAGTCAAAGGCGGGATTATTTCCCGCCAACAGCTCGCCGATGCGCAAAAAGCGGAGAAGGACAACAGCTCCACCGCCGCCAAGGAAATCGTCCGCTTAGGTTTCACCACTGAAGACATTCTCGCCGATTTTCTCGCCAAACAATTTGGCATCGAGCGAGTTGAACTGGTGCCAACCGAAATCGATGAAGCGGTGTTTGCCGCCGTGCCGCCTCAGATTGTGCAAAAACATCAGCTTATTCCCTACAAGCTGATCGGCTCTAGTTTAACCATTGCAGTTGCGGACCCGACCGATCTGGTGGCCATCAATGAGGTCAAGTTCGTCACCGGTTATGGGGTGCGCACAGTCATCGCTACGCCCACCGGTATAAGAAAGGTCTTGGAGCATCGTTTTGGCGGAGTGAGCTACGACGATGTATTAAAAAAATTCGGTGATGGCGATATGGAGGTCGTCCAGGAAAGTGACGACGTCAATCTCGCAGAACTCCAGCAAGCCACCATGGATGCGCCGGTGGTCACCTTGGTCAATGCAATTCTCGCCGATGCCTCCAAGCGCCGCTGCAGCGATATTCATATCGAACCCTACGAAAAAATCTTTCGCGTGCGCTTCCGCATCGACGGTGTGCTCCAAGAAATCATGAATCCGCCTCTGCGGCTGAAGAATCCGCTGGTGTCGCGCTTGAAAGTCATGGCGGGCCTCGACATCGCCGAGCGGCGCAATACTCAAGACGGCCGCATCAAGCTCAAGATGGGTACCGGCGGCGAGTTGGATATCCGCGTGTCGATCTTGCCGACCTTGTTCGGCGAAAAAGTCGTCATGCGTTTGTTGGACAAGTCGAACTTACAGCTCGATATGTCCAAGCTCGGTTTCGATCCGCAAAATCTAAAAGACTTTCAGGAAGCGATTCACAAACCCTACGGCATGATCCTGATCACCGGCCCCACTGGCAGCGGTAAGTCGACGACGCTCTATTCCGCCCTATCGGATCTCAACAAGCCCGATGTGAATATTTCCACCGCGGAGGATCCCGTCGAGTACAATCTGATGGGTATCAACCAGGTGCAGGTGCGCGAGCAAGTGGGGCTCAACTTCGCCGCGGCGTTGCGATCGTTTCTCCGCCAGGATCCAGACATCATCATGGTCGGCGAAATCCGCGATCTGGAGACCGGCCAAATTGCCATCAAGGCGGCACTTACCGGCCATCTGGTCTTGAGCACGCTGCACACCAATGACTGCTCCGCCACGGTCGATCGGCTACTCAACATGGGGATTGAGCCATTTCTACTGACTTCCTCGCTCAATCTAATTCTCGCTCAACGGTTGGTGCGAAAAATCTGTGAAAAGTGCAAGGAACCGATCGAGATCAAGCCCGAAGTTCTCATCAACCTTGGTGTCGATCCGGCTGACATCGGCGTCGGCTTTCCGACTTTCCATGGCAAGGGTTGCGACAATTGCGTCGGCACCGGTTACCGCGGCCGCTTGGCGGTGTACGAGGTCATGGTACTCCATGAGGTGCTTAAAGAATTGATCTTAAAGGGGGTGTCAGCCATGGAGCTCAAGCGCGAAGCGGTCAAACTCGGTATGTGCACGCTGCGCATGAGCGCGCTGCAAAAGATTCGCGCTGGGCTCACCACCGTCGACGAGACGGTTCGTGTCACCGACACCGATAAAGGCTTTGGCTCGGTATTTTCTTTGGGTTTCTAATTTTGCGCCAGGCGACGGTTCAGGGCTGAATCGACATGCGGTTTGTAAGTTGTCCGAGTGAGCGGAAGCGAAGGGCGAGCTGAATTATGCCGATATTTGTTTGGGAAGGACGAACCGCCCAGGGGCGGGTCATCAAGGGCGACACGCTCGACGCGCCGAACCTGGAAGCGGCGCTGGCGCGTCTGCGCGAACAACGGATCCGGCCGATCGCCAACAAAGTGCGCGAAAAGGGCGCTGGTCTCGACAAAGAACTGACGATCCCCGGTTTCGGACCCACGGTTTCGACCAAAGAACTGTCGGTCGCCACGCGCCAATTGGCGACCATGATCGACGCCGGCTTGCCGATCGTCCAATGCCTGGAAATTCTCGGCGAACAATCCGAAAACAAGCTACTGCGTCAAACCATTACCGCGATTCGGCGCGATGTCGAGGGCGGCTGTACGCTCGCCGATGCCTTACGCAAGCATCCAAAAATTTTCGACGATCTCTATGTCAACATGGTGGAAGCCGGTGAAGCCGGCGGTATTCTCAATACCATTCTCAACCGCATCGCGTTGTTCATCGAGAAAGCCAACCGGCTGAAAAAAAAGGTCAAGGGCGCGATGATTTATCCCGTCGCCATCGTCCTGGTGGCGATCATCGTGGTTGCCGTCTTGATGATCTTCGTCATCCCGGTGTTCGCCGAGCTTTACGGCAGCATGGGCCAAGCGCTGCCGGCGCCGACGCAGATCTGTATTAACATCAGTAATTTTTTCGTCGCCTATTGGTGGCTCATGTTGGCCGTCGGTGTGGGCATCGTTACGGCGATAAAGCTCTATTACAAAACGCCCCAGGGCAACTTTAACATCGACGGGATACTCTTGCGCATGCCGGTTATCGGCGATCTGCTGCGCAAAGTCGCGGTGGCGCGCTTTTCTCAAAACATGTCACTGCTCTTGAGCTCCGGGGTGCCGATTCTCGACGGCTTGGCGATCACCGGCAGAACCGCCGGAAACAAGGTCGTCGAAAAGGCGATTATGGATAGCCGGCTCAGCATAAGCAAAGGCAACACTGTCGCCGAACCTTTACGCGAAAGCAAAATTTTCCCGCCGCTGGTCTGCCAGATGGTGGCGGTCGGAGAGAGCACCGGTGGGCTTGACGGTATGCTGCGGAAAGTCGCGGAGTTGTACGAGGAAGAAGTCGACGACGCGGTCAACAATCTAACCGCCATGATGGAACCGGCGATCATGGTCGTATTAGGCGTGATCCTGGGCGGCTTGGTGGTCGCCATGTACTTGCCGATCTTCCAGATGGGATCATTGGCGGGTGGTTAATCGATCGAGCGCGGGACTTGTGCGCGACTCGGCATGAACTAGCCGATAGAAAGTTGAAACTTGAGCGACGAGAAAAAAGACTTAAGCGAGAAAATCAGATGGCTCCTGCTGCTGCGGGTGGTCATTCTTAGTTTCTTTCTCGGCGCCACCGCGCTGGTGCATTTTTTTCAGACCGAATGGGATATCAAATATCTCATCAACCTTTCGGTTCCTTTGATTCTCGCTTATGCCATCTCGATCGGATCGGCTTTGTTGTTGCCGCGCTTGAACCATCTGCGCGCCTTCGCCCATGGGCAGGTCGCTTTGGACGTATTGTTGATCACCGGGATTATCTGGATCACCGGCGACAGCTCGAGCCCATTTTCTTTCCTTTACAATCTGGCGGTGATCAACGCGGCGATCTTGCTGTTCTATCGCGGCGCGTTTATCGCCGCCGGCATTTCGAGCGCCTGCTACGTCGGGCTTCTTTTCTGGTCCCATCATTGGCTGCAAAATGGCGCTAGTGGCGCGCCTTCGTGGACTACGTTGGTGACCATGGTGATCAACGTCGGTAGTTTCTTCGTGATTGCGGCGTTGAGCGGCTATCTCGCCGATAAGCTTGGCCAAACCGAGCAGCTGCTAAAGGAAAAACAGATCGACTTCCAGGAGCTCGATGCGTTCAAAGAAGCGCTCCTGCAAGGCATCGGCAGTGGTGTCGCGATCACCGATGCCGCGGGCCGGATCAATTACTTCAACCAGCAGGCGCAGAGTTTGGTCTCTCTCGGCGCGACCGCGGTGATGGGTAAGCGGCTCGAGCAGATCTTTCCCGGCTTGCAGTATGACTTTCAACGCGGTTCAGGCACCGGCGCGGTGTTCAACGAAGAGCTAGCGTTAAGCGGATCGCCGCAGGGCAAGCAAAAACAGATTCGCGTTACTCTGGCGCCGCTGAGCGATGCCCATGAACGAATGCTCGGCTATGTGGCGATTTTCGAGGACATCACCAAGCAGAAACAGATCGAAGAAAAGGTTCGCATCGAGGAAGAACTGCGCCGATCGCGGGAAATTGACCTGGCAAAACCGGCGCAAGGAGTGGACGCGGCGCCGTTTCGTTTCGAAGGGGTGGTGGGCAATAGCGGCGGCATCGAGAAGATCTATCAATTGATTCAAAAAGTCGCCGCCGGCAGCACCAATGTGTTGATCTCCGGCGAAAGCGGCACAGGCAAAGAACTGGTGGCCAGGGCGATTCACTTAAACGGGCCACGCCAAAATAGACCGTTCATCGCCATCAACTGCGGCGCGATTCCGGAGACCTTGATCGAAAGCGAGCTATTTGGCCATGTACGCGGCGCGTTTACCGGCGCGGTGACCGATCACAGCGGACTGTTTAAACAGGCGGATCAGGGAACGGTGTTTCTCGACGAAATCGGCGAGTTGCCATTACATCTCCAGGTCAAGCTTTTGCGGGTTTTGCAGGAGAAAAGCTTTACTCCGGTGGGTGGCAGCAAGCCGGTTAAGGTCGACGTTCGCGTGATCTCCGCCACCAATCGCGAATTGCGTAAAGAATTGGAAGAAGGCCGCTTCCGTGAGGATCTTTACTACCGGCTCAACGTCGTTAACATGGTCATGCCGCCGCTGCGTACGCGCAAGGAGGACATTCCCGCTCTGGCGCACTACTTCCTGCGCAAATTCGCTACCGCCTTAGAAAAGAACGTCGAAGAGATCTCTAGCGGCGCGCTCATGCAGCTCATGAGCCATGGCTATCCCGGAAACGTACGCGAACTCGAAAACATCATTGAACATGCCGTCGCCGTGACCAATAAAAATATCCTCACCGAAGAAGATCTACCTCAGCAACTGAAAGATGCCGCGATCACAGGTGATGCTAATGTGTTTGAGCCCGCTACGGCTGGTGGTAGCGAGGTGTTTTTTGCTAAAGGTCTGTCGCTAGATGTTGAATTAGAAACCCATGAGAAAAATATCTTACTGGGAGCTTTGAAGCGGGCCAACGGAGTGCAAAAGAAAGCCGCAGAGATTCTCGGCATCAACTACCGTTCGCTGCGCCACCGGTTGGAAAAGTACGATCTTCTTGGTGCGAAAAATCATTCTTTTTCTGAACAGTCGATCGATCCTGAGTAACAATATTTGTCATCGGTTACGCTGTGGCATTACATAAAGTAGAACTTGGCGCTACCCTGCGGCTTTTCACCCACCCACGACTAATCAACATAAAATTTTCTAACCTGCTGAAATCCCGCGCGTTTTAGCAACTCAATTCAACGTTTTGACGTTGGTTTGCTAAATCCCACCAAAAGCTTAGCGCTGTCAAAGTTTGGCCCTTCGATTGCTGTGGTAGAGTTTTAACGTTTTCGCCAAATCGCAAAGATAAGCATAAGGAGGTGGCTATAGACGGCAGCGAAGCCATGAAATTGGAAATCTTCGGAGCAGCAGAAAATTGCAGAAAAAATTTTACGAAAGGGAGTGTTGATAAATGAAGAAGTTAAGATTGCAGAGTGAATCTGGTTTTACCTTGATCGAGTTGCTAGTCGTGGTCGCGATCATTGGTATCTTGGCGGCGATCGCGATTCCGCAGTTTGCCGCGTATAGAAAACTCGGTCATGAGGCGCAGGTTAAGTCCGACCTGAGAAATGGCGCAGTGGCTCAGGAAGCTTACTTTGCGCAGAATTCCACGTACAAGGCAGCTTCAAGCGCGTGGGTTGGTGGAGCATCTGCTACAGTTCCCGGATTTAATCCGACGAATGGTGTTACCGTTACCTCAGCAGTCGCTACCAATGCGTTCACGTTAACCGCAACGCACACCAATTGCACTGCTGTCTCGTGGACGTTTAGCAGCACGAATGGCCAGATCGCGGGCCCAATTGGTGGTTGTCCATAAGCAGCGATTGATTTAAAGAGACTCGAACTTGCGAGTGGAAAAAGGGGGCACGAAATGGCCCCCTTTTTTTCTACCTTTTCAGTTACAATAAAGAATGCCCGGCACTTTTTCGCCACGCTGATCGGTTCTATCGTGCACTCTCACCGGATTGCCAGAGAAAAATCGGCAGACTGCTTCGCCATCGTCGCCCTTGCGCTCATGCTGCTATGGTTCTGCGACGAAATGATATTTGCCGATAAGATTCCTTTCTTCCGTGACTTAGGTTCTTACTTTTACCCGATCAAATTTAGCGTCGCTGAAGCGTTCAAAGCCGGGGAGCTGCCGCTGTGGGAGCGGCGCATGGCGTCGGGCTTTCCGATTATGGCGGGCTTGCAGTCGGCGGTTTTCTATCCTCCAACCATCGCTTTCTATCTATTACCGTTTTACGCCGCGGTTCAATTCAATTTTGTCGTTCATTACGCCATTGCCGCTTTGGGATCCTATGTTTTGCTCCGTTCGTGGAAGTGTGAGGTTTTTGTTGCCACCATCGGAGCGATCCTCTTTGCGTTTGGCGGCACCACGGTTTCGCTGACCAACTTGCTCAATCATTTTCAAAGTGCCGTCTGGCTTCCTTGGATGATTTTTCTGTGGGAACGAACGGTGCGAACCGAGCGATGGATAGCTTTTGTCGCATTCTCAATTATTTCCCTTTGCCAATTGCTCGCCGGCTCGCCGGAAATATTTCTGCTGTCCCTCGGCGTGGTCGTGCTAGATACGATTCGCTTATACCGCGAACGAGAGATCAATGGGTTCTTGCGGTGCATCAGTATCTTAGTCGGGGCGGGCTTTATCATTGTTGGACTCGGCATGGTTCAACTGCTACCAACGGCAGAGCTGATTCTCCAGTCTCGTCGAGATCAACCAATACCAGCGTCTGAGGCGCTTGCCTGGTCGTTGCGACCGTGGAGTCTGCTCGGGCTTCTTTTGCCAACTCTCGAAGCTGACACGTCTCTATCGCTTGGAGTTCGATTACTGCTTGGTCAGGGCGTTCCGTTCCTGCTTAGTCCATACATGGGTGTCATCGCGGTTTTCGGTCTGTGCTGCTGGTTCCGCGCCGTGCGCATGAAGGAACGCATCGTAGTTTTGGTCCTAATCGGCTGTTCGTTGTTGTTGGCTTTCGGCAGTTATTCGCCGGTCTATCCCTTACTCTATGAATGGGTTCCGGCGTTCCGTGTGATCCGTTTCCCGGAAAAATATTTCTACCTAACTTTCGCCCTTTTGGTATTTACGGCGGTTCGTGGGCTGCGGCAAATCGACGACAGAGGTAATTCTCATGCGCCGTGGATCATCGCCACAGTGATACTTGCGGCATGGCTCATCGCGTATGTTACGTTTCGTTTACAACCCCAATTGCTCGCGGAGTTGCTGCAGCCTCCGAGTCCGAAGCAAGCTGCGCCGTCAACCAATCCGACGACGATCGCGGCGATATTGGTAATTTTGGAGAAACAGGTCGCCGTAGCGTTGGTGCTCGCTACGTTGTTCTGCCTAAACCGGTTCGGCGTTATACGTAAGACACTGTTCCAATTCTTGTTGGTTTTAGCGGTGTTTTTTGATCTAAGCGGCGCCAACAAACCTCTCCATTTTCTTCGTGACGCGCGGCACATTGCAAATATCCCAAGGATTGTGGAGAAACCGCCGGCCGATCATAGCCGGCTATTTTACTACCCGCCCGGAGATAATTTGCATCCGAGTTATGTGAGGATCACGGGCAGCCCGGATTATGAGAAAGCGACCGAGATAGCTCTTAATAATTTATTGCCCAATGCCGGGATGCTCTACAAATTCGAATATTTCCAGGATATCGACGCGCTTGGCCGGCGCAGCTATACGAATTTTCTGCATTTCATCAATTCTCTGCCATCCGACCGACGAGCCAAACTGCTCCGTACTCTAAACGTCAAACATGTCGTGGCGTTTCACACATTGGAGGTGAAAGGTCTGAAGCTGGTCCGAGAATTTCCCGAACATTACTCCAAACTATACGAGGTAAACGATGCAGTGCCGCGAGCTTATGTTGCCGCGCGTGCGATCTTTGATCTGGACCCAATGAGCACATTGGAACGGATGTCGAGTGACAGCTTCGACCCGCTACGAGACACGATCCTCGACGCGCCGATTCACTTGGCACCCCAGAGTGTTATCCAGAGTACTGTGGCAATAAAACTCTACCGTAACAATCAAGTGGTGCTTGATGTGCGGCTCAACGCGCCGGGCATCCTCGTGTTAACTGATGCCTATCACCCGGGCTGGAAGGTTCGCGTCGACGGCAAGGAAGATAGAATATTGCGCGCCAACTATCTATTTCGTGGGGTCGAGCTGCGCGCCGGAACGCATATTGTTGAATTCAGTTATGAACCGCAATCTTTCCGTATCGGTTTAATGATTTCTCTCGCCACCGCTGGATTGTTGTTGGCCGTGCCATTGGTGGGTTGGTTGCGCCGGCGCGCTCAGCCAAGTAAAAATTTCACGGCGAATTCATGAGATCGAAGAGCGCGACCAACGGCACGCCAGCGACGCTAACCGATTCGGTGGGCCGCGCTTCGCTCCGCAGTAGAGCGCGATCCGGCGGCGTTAGCGCGCTGCGTCGGTTCATTACGACATAAAAATCTGTTGGGCCGTGATCGCGGAAGCGAAGATCCTGTCGTAGCCTGCCTTCCTTTTGGTAAAACTCGAACATAAAGCCGGCGAAGGAACCGTTCACGGTGGCGTTCATAGGTAGCTTTTCATTGAGCCGGTGAAGAAACTCCGGCGTAATCGCTTCCATAAAGTAGGTCATTTCAAGACCGCGCTCGAAGGCGCCGCGGATGCCGCCGACCAACCGGTTGTAGTAACTCAGTTGGAACGGGTGCGAGAGATAGAGTTCTAAAATCGGATTGAAACAGGCGATTAAGAAGACAGCGGCCGCGGTTTTGGCTTTCAGATTGGGAATATTCTGGCAGCTTTTCCATTTTGCCGCAGTACTGAATAGCCAGGTCGAAACGACCTGAAAGCCGGCGGCCGCGAGGGCGGCGAGAAACGGTAAAGCCGATAGCATTTGGCGCACGCCATCGTGCAGCACCGCGCCCGGTAATAAACCGAGCAGCAGCACGAACATCCCGTTGAGAGTCAATAACAGCAGCATCGAACGCTGTTGGCGGCGCCAGATTGCGGCAAGGATGCCGACCAGAGCGAGACCCAGGATCGGCTCAGGAGTCGTCACCCCGACCAGATAAAACGGATAGTACCAAGGCAGTTGCTGGGACGATAGAATTTGGTTGAGAAAGAAGACTCCGAAATTGGCATCGGGCCGGTAGCCACGGCTGATGCCCTCGTAGAGGAATTCTAACACCCGCAAACCGGTCTGGTGCCAAAGGTAAGGTTGGGTCGCCACCATGACCGCCGGCGCCAGAAACAGCATGGCGAAAAGATTGTTAATATATTTATCGCGGTGAAAGAAATGCGCCCACAGGATCAGCGGCACCGGAATCAGAAGAGCGGGGAATTTGGTCGATAGCGCTAGACCCCAGACGATGCCTAGGGCCGTGCTCCAACGCCAATTGCCCAACCCTTTCCAGAAACAATAGACAGTTAAGAACCACATGGTGGCCAATGGCAGGTCGGTGACCGCGATGTGGGCATAGGCGAATAGGTTGGGGATGAGGATCAATGCACACACCGAAAATAACCCCGCGGCGTAGCCAAAAAGCTCCTGCATCCAGAGATAACTAACCACCGCAAGAATGGCGAAGAACAACGCCGGCCCTAGGCGATAGGCCGAAAATTTATCGAGGAATGGCGCTGACAGTTCCTTAGCGAACGCTGACACGATGCGCGAAAACGGCGGGTGGGGCACGTTGTAGGGATTCCAATGCCAACTCGCTTTGATATTTCCATCGTCGGTACTTTTACGCAATTCGCCGCGGGTGAGATTGTGCGCGGCTTGCGATAACCAGGTCGCGTGGAGATCGGTAGCGTGAAAGTACGGCGGCTCATCCCAAGTCACGCCATAGTCTTTGAGGGTCGTGCCGACCAGCAACAGGACGCCGACGAACAAGACGACGGGAATCGTCCGCGACAAAAGTTTGGACTGGCTGTGTGAGCTGTCAATCATCGGCGCAGTTTACAAAACTTTTTCATGAGTGGTTTGCCAACTGGGTCATTGCCTGCGCCACACCGCAAGAATCGATTTTCCAACCGCGCCCAACAGGAGCGGGTCGATGCGCCGCGAAAGCGGTATGCAGAAACGATCCCAGGTGAGAATCTGTTTTTCGCTCGGCATGTTTTGGCGCAGGGCGATGACGTTACCCAGGGATAGCAGGATTCCCAGTGAATCGAGATAAGTTATTTTCTGCTCGGTGAATCCGTCCGGCTTGAGCTTCCGGAGTGCCGATTTGTTGTAGCGCCGCAAATGGCCAATGCTTTTGTCGAAGGCGCTGTAGAGCCAACCATGGGCCGGTGACAAGACGACGACATAGCCACCCGGTCGGACCAATCGGCCGGCGCTGACGATTTGTCGCTGGTCATCTTCGATATGCTCCAAGACATCGATGTATAGGATGCAATCGAAACTTGGCTGGTCGGCGAACGCGTTCAGTGAGCCGACGACAACATGGATCGCTGAGGGGTTGACGCCGGACCTCAAACGTTCGCTCAGCCGGGCGGCCAGACTTGCGTCTGGCTCGAGGCACACCCAGCTCCGCACCTGGTCATCATGCAGCGCCACTGTGGTTGCGCCAATACCCGCGCCCACCTCCAACACATCGCCGCGCAGATAAGCCGCGATGGACGATTTAATGTATGCTTTCCAATTATCCGCCAAGGCGAATAGGTCGAGCTCGCCACCGATGTAGGACTGGCCCAACCGCTCAACCATAAATCCGTTGGCGATCACCGGTAAGGTGAATGTAATCCCGGCGCGGAATCACGCTAACTGAATTGCGCGCCGCGAGAATGACAAATACGAAGACGACCACCACCAAGAGCATCTGCAAGAACATGACGAGCAACAGTCCGGTGGTGTAAGTGGCCCAGCCGGGAATCGCCAGCTCGGTGGTGAGGCGGACCAGAAGAACCGTGAACAAGCCGAGCACTGATAGGGTCATACCGATGCCAATCACGATCAAGAGCCGAACCCCAATACGATCGCCAAAAACCGCCATGGCGCTCAAGCCATGGACGACGAGCGAGACCATGTCCATGCGCGGTGGCCCTTCCAAGCGCTGGCTTCGTTCAGTGGGAATCGACGTCAGCGGCAGTTTGGCTTTATGGACCGCGGCGGCATAGTGGTTCCACAGCTCGGAGACGCAGACCAAACGCTTCAGAGCATGGGGCGGAATGACGCTGAAGTTGCCGACCCGCACGGCGACACCGGTGAGGAGAAAATGTATTAGGCGGTAGAGGTGATAGCCGATCGTAAACAACCATCCCTCGGAGCGCCGGGCGCGGGCGGCGAATATTATTTTGTTCTCGCCATGAGCGGCGCATTCCTGGACTAAACGCGGCACGTCCTTGGGGTCGTCTTCACCGTCCGAATCCATCACCACGACCATGCTCTCAGGTAGGTTCGCTTCAATGTAGCAGAGGCCAACGGCGATGGCCCGCTGGTGGCCAAGATTGCGGCGCAGTGGGATCACGTCGATGCTGACGATGGCGGCAAATCGCGGCTCAACCAGCGTCGCTGGCAGCGCCGCCGTGGAGCCGTCATCGATCAAGACGATGTTGGCTTTGCACCCGCTCGCCGCCAGCGCTTGGTCCAAGGATGGCAGCAGCAACGAAAGCGCCTGCCAGTCATTGAAGACCGGCATCAACACGGTTAAAGCGGTTGTGTTGGTCAAGGTTACCTTATCAAGAGGGCCAACTGCTTGTCGTTAAATTCGTCTTCATCTGCTGCGATTGGTAAATTTAGCGCCAAGTTTACTTGCTTACGCGATGGATTGCCAGAAAATTACCGCCGACAATAGCCTGGCTACCATCAACTGGTTGTCAGCATGTAAAATCTTTGTTGCCATGCCGCCGACATAGTATGATCACCCTGCAGAATGTGCCGATTTGATTGATGAGGGTTTCCCCATGAAAAAACATTTCGTGATTGCCGCTCTGGGTTTTCTACTCATGCCCGCCAGTCTCTATGCCCAGGCCTTCGGTGAATATGGCCGCGGCGTGGCGGGTATTCCCCAGGGTGTCGGTCCGCGGGCTCCTGGAACCTTGCCACAGGGTGGCTCTGGATCGGGTTCGGGTGGTGTTGGAGAAGTCAGCGGCAAGGCAATGCCGGTGTTACTGATCGTCGCGGTTAAAGACGCTGGCTTGTATCCGAAACAAGATGATGAGTCGGAGAAAGTAGCGGAACTTGCCGTCGGCGAAACCCTGGTGCCAATGGTCAAAAGCAGCGGCGCCAACGATTGGTATATGGTTCGCACCCAGAAGGGCGCCATTGGCTGGGTGAAATCCATCGACGTGAGAGAAGACAAAGCGAAAAAGTAAACGCGCGGCCGGCGCATGTTCGATTTCTTTTAACCCCTGCTCAGGGCTTTTCATTAGGAAGCAGATTCCGCGCGCCCGACCGCTGGCGCTGATCTACGAACCAGGCGTTTTCGCCATGGCTAATTCACACCGATCGCTTTAAGCCAATACCCGGAATTACCCTAAACGGCTCGATCGTTTCTGCTCATTAAGCGTCGACTGAGTGGCATTCAAGCTGCTCTGATACGCTTCCATGACACTCCCTTTCACGAAATCGAAAAAAATCTTGATCCCCGACATGCCGCCTCCAACGGCTCGATCGACGGAGCCTGGGCTGGTGATCGCTGGCATCGGAATTTTCTGCGCATCAGTAGTGATTGTCGCCATGCTGTTCGTGATTCTGGGCGCCTAACTGAATGGCGATCAACACCGCGACGATGGGATCGGATGAACGATGAAAAGTCTATTTAGAATTTTCTCGCTGGTGGCGTTTCTTCTGCTGGTTGCTTAGCGAGAACGGTACGGGCGGGCGCGAGTGGAAGCGAGTTTGAGCTAGGTAACGGTCACTTATCGGTTAGGCTACGGTCAAGCGTTTCAACACCGAATCGTTGCCGATAACGTGAAATTCCATGTAGTCGATCAATCCCCGCGCGACGACGAAATAACGCTGCAACTGCTCGGCGGAAGAGGAGTGACCCGACGCCGGTGCGTTGGCCGCGCGGAAGGATTGAACCTCTTGAACTAAACCACGTAACGCCGGCGGTAATACATCCCATACACCAGTCGCCTGGCAAATCGAAACTAGATTCTTGTGATCGAGCTTCTGCGGAACGCTGCCATGATTCTCGATGAGCGCGGCTTTGATGGCTTTTTCAACCGCATCGGCCAGCTTGTCAAACTGCATTGGATTGGTTTTCTTGTCCGGAGCGTTATCCGTCACCAAGCTGATGTGATTGCGCGCTTCTCTGAGCCAGGGCTCGGCAAATAATCCCATTGACGCCTCCTGCAACGATGGCCGAATCGATATGATAGGGTTCAAGGGAATCTTTTACAAGTAAATGTTCGCGCTGAACGCCGCATTCTACGCGCGCGCAATTGTCCCGTCATCCCACCGCGTTGACGTGCAAATTCGCGCCGGCAATCCTAGACAATTTAGAGCGGTTTTTGTCAGTCCGATGATTTATCGGGGCAATAAAAAGCCCCTGAGCTTGCGCCCAGGGGCTTGCGGAAAATTTCTTGCTGGAGCTTGTCGTTACGCCGCGGAACGCGACCGCAACGCTTCAACTAGCGGGCGATATTTTTTGTTTAGCTCCATCCAATGGGCGGCGCGCTTATGGGCTTTGTCGAGTTCGACTTCCGGGAAAGTGACGAAAGGAACCCGAGTCGGCCCCACTTTACAGTAATCGGCGAATTCCGCCGGCCGTTTGTTGCCGGCTCCAGGAACCGGTTTGCCGGCGCCGATGCCGCCGAGATCGTCGATTACCTCGATCATCTTGGCGATGTCGCCTTTGCGCGCCTGTTCGACCAAGTAGAGGATCGGCCATGGACCCATCCAGACTTCCGTCGACCAGCAGCCGGCGGCGCCCATCGCATAGTAAGGATGCAACTGGGTCTGATTGACGAACACGCTGATCTTCCCGCGCACGATCTTTTGCAGATTCAAAAACGCTTGGGTGGTGCGATGGCTGTCTTTCATGCCGATGATGTTGGGCTTCTTGACCAGTTCCCTGAACGCCGCCACCGGAATCGTGAACTTGTGATTGCCGGGGTTGTGATAGATCACGATGTTCAAAGTCGGGAACAAATCGGCGATGTCATGATAAAACTTGATCGCGTCTTGGACATGTAAAGTTTCGTAGTAGGGGACGCCAAGCAACACGCCGTCCGCGCCGAGATCTTTTACGAAATTCATTTTTTGGATGACTTCGCGGGGATTGGGGCTGGTAACGCCGAGAAACAGCGGCACGCGCTTTTTCACCGCCTCAACCGTCGCGACACATAGGGTTTTGAATTCGTCGAACAGCAAGTTGTAGCACTCGCCATAGGTGCCGGTGGTGGCGATGTTGTTGACGCCGTCTTTGATAATCTTGTCGACGCCTTCTTTCAAATTATCCACCGCGATGGTTTGGGTGGCCCGAATATCGGTGGCGTCCGCCGTGGCAAAGGCCGGCATCATGCCCAAAACGCCGCTCAGCTCGTTTGCTGTGATCATTGATAGCCTCCTGTGAGTTACTTTAAAATTTCGGTCTTTGCGGCGGCACTGTCATGCGGCCGCGCCCTGGGTACCTTGGTCTTGTTAACAGGTCTCCAAACGGCTTGTCAAACGCCATGCGCTCCACCGAATTTCCAACCGATCTAAGGATAGACTGGAGCCACCCGCCAGAATCGAACTGGCGACCTACTGATTACGAATCAGTTGCTCTACCAACTGAGCTAGGGTGGCTTACCCGGTTAAACCTACTGCCGTCGCCAAAAATATGGCGCAGGTCATGGGGAGTAACGCCGGTTAAGTTAGCATGCTTGTCGACAGTTTTAAACGCCGGGCGGACCCTTGCTTGAAGGTAACTGGCATGGTTGGCTGACAATCACTCCTTCTTCGCTGATTGTTCGGCTTGGATGGCGGCGTACAAGGCGTCGTAGAGAAAGCTGGCTTTGTCGACGGTTTCGTGATCGTCTTTGGTGACCAGTGGAAAGCCCTGGGAGATGGTTCTGATACCCGCCGATTCAGGAGTTAAGCTCGTTTGATCGTCAAAATCGGCGCCTCGCACCATGCGCGCCAGTGCTTTGAGCACGGCATCGTTGGCACAATGTTCTTCGACCAAGGCTTCGAAAGAGCAGCGGCCCTGGCTGTCCTTGTGCGGATAGCTGGCGCCGGGGGCGTCGAAGCCTCGGCCGTTTTCGCGCGCTTGAATGGCCGCCACTTCATTGGGCTCGACGAAAATAAATTCGGCTTGGCGGTCGATGAAGCGGCGGATGAGCCAGGCGGTGGCGACCCGGTTGACGCGAATCTGTTTGCGTGTGATCCACTTCATTCGATGCGCTCAATGCAGGATCGGATAGACGATCAAGCCCACCAGGCCGGCCACCGAAACGATGATCGGCTCGGGGATTTTGTAGCGCCATAGAATGGTAAAGCTCAGCGCGGCGATGATCGCCGTGGGCAGATCGTTGATGGCGCGGCTGGCGAGCACCAACACCGCGCCGGTGATGGCGCCGGTGGCGGCGGCGGTGGCACCATCGACAAAGGCTTTGAGTTGAGGATTATCGCGATGCCGCTTGAACCAGGGCGCGGGCAGAATGGTGAAAATATAGACCGGTAGGAAAATCCCGATGGCGGCCATCACCGAGCCGGCGAAGCCGGCGACGATATAACCGATGAACGCCACGGTGATGACGACCGGTCCGGGGGTGATCATGGCGACCGCGACGGCGTCCAAGAATTGTTGATTATTGAGCCAGCCAAATTGTTGCACTACGCCTTGCTGTAAAAATGGCACGATGGCCAAACCGCTGCCAAAGACAAAGGCTCCCGCTTTGGTAAAGAAGACCAGTATCTGCCCGAGCAGATTTTCCGATTTGCCGGCGCTACCGGCGCCGCCCACCCAGGCGCCAATCAGCCAGATGATGAGGCCTAGGGCGACGCAGCTCGAGGCGATGACTATAGCCGGCCGCCATCCCGGCCAGGCGCGAATCAGCAGCACCGCCAGGCCGGCGAGGATAAAAAACTCCGCCAACTCCGCCTGGGCCCAGACCGTGACTACGGTGAGGACAACGAAGACACCCCAGAGCAGAGGATCTTTCTTATTCGTGCTGCGCGCCAGCTTGTAGGCGGCGATGGCGATGATCGCGATCACGGTGGCGCCGATGGCGTAAAACAGCGCTTGCATCCACCATAATCCGCCGTAGGAGACATAAGCGATTGAGATGCCCACGACCATCAAAAAGGAAGGCAGAATAAACGCCAGTCCCGCCAGTGTGGCGCCGGCGATGCCGGCTTCGAAGTAACCGATGGCGATGGCTGCCTGGGCGGCCAACGGGCCGGGCATGATCTGCGCGAGGGCGAGGGACAGTTTGTAGGTGTCCTCGGTGATGCGCTTTTGCTGGTCGACCAAGTCACGGTGCATGAAGCCGACCAGCGCCACTGGCCCGCCGAAGCCGAAGGCGCCGAGATAGAGAAAGTAGCGGACCAGTTCCGTCAGGCTCATGCGATCTCCTTACTTGGCGGCGTTGGTAAACAGCGCCGCGACTTTTTGCCAGTGGATGTTTTGCATAAAAGCGTCGACATAGCCGGCCGCTTTGGCGCCGTAATCGATATGGTAGGAGTGCTCGTACATATCGAGGGCGAGGATCGGGGTGGCGCCGGCCAAATGGCAGGTATGATCGGCGGCCCACTGATTGAGCAATTTCTTGTCCCGCTGAGAGTAAACCAGCATCACCCATCCCGAACCGCCGCCCTGGGCTTTGCCCATGGCGCTGAACTGCGCGGTCCAGCGTTCAACCGCGCCAAAGTCGCGCGTGAGCGCATCGCGGAGATCGCCGCCGGGTTCACCGCCGTCACCCAAATGGTCGAAATAGAGCTCGTGGAGAATCATCGAATTACTGGCGATCAGCTCTTCGCGTTTCAATCCATTGATGGCGAAAACCGGCGCGGCGGCGAAGTCGAGGGTTTCCAGCTGCGCGGCGATGGCGTTCAAGCGCTTGACCGCGCCGCTGTAGTTGTTTTCGTAGTGGCTGACGATAAGTTTTTCCGAGAGCCCTTTGAGCTTTGCCGGATCACAACCGAGCGGTTTGATTGAATAAGACATCGATGGTCTCCGTGGAGTTTCGGTCGAAGCAACGACTGCGCCGGCAGGGCCGGCCAATCCGCGCCGCGGCGAACGGTCAGGCTTGCTGGCCTCGGATGCGCCCCGACCCATATAACAGCCGTACCTAGGAATCAATCAAGTTCGCGGCTGAGTTCGTCGCGCCTGGAGAGACTTGCCTTTCACGTAGAGTGGTGAAAAAGTATCGGAGCTTAAGAACCTAGCGCTAAACACAGGAGTGAACAGTCATGCTCAAAGTCATTCCAGTGGAGCAGGCAATTGGATTGCCGCTCGCACATGACATCACCGAAATCATTCCCGGCAAGCATAAAGGGCCGGCGTTCCGGCGCGGCCATATCATCCGCCAAGAAGATGTCTCGAAGCTGCTCGATGTCGGCAAAGCGAATATTTACGTCATGGAGTTGGAGAAGGACGAGCTCCATGAAGAGGACGCCGCGCTGCGCCTGGCTAAAGCGGCGGCTGGAACGAATTTGAAACTCACTGGTCCGAGCGAAGGCCGGTTCAATTTGGTCGCGGCGATCTCCGGTTTGCTAAAAGTCGATGTCGAGCTGCTCTATCGCTTCAATTCCCTCGGCGACCTGATGATGGCGACGCTGCCGGGCGACCGTTACGTGAAAGAAGGCACGGTGGTGGCGGGCACCCGGACGATCCCCGTTCTGGTTAAAGAGTCTCTCGTGCAGCAAGCCGAAGCGCTATGCCAGGACCGGCCTATCGTTAGATTGCTGCCGATGCCGGCGCGCCATGTGCGCTTGGTGGTCACCGGTAGCGAAGTTTTCACCGGCCGCATCAAGGACGGCTTCGGCCCCATTGTCAGCAAGAAAGTCGGCGAGCTCGGCTCCAGCGTCGATTCGGTGGAGTTGTCGCCGGACGATCCTGATGTGATTGGCAACCATATCAAAAACGCCCAGCAAGCCGGCGCCGACATCATTCTCGTCAGCGGCGGCATGTCGGTGGACCCCGACGACAAGACGCCGGAAGGGATTCGCCGCAGCGGCGCCAAAGTCGAGACCCATGGTTTCCCGGTGTTGCCCGGTTCCATGTTCGTGATGGCATACTTGGGCGATACGCCGGTGATAGGGTTGTCCGGCTGCGTGCTGCACGATCCGTTCACCGCCTTCGATGCCCTGCTGCCGCGCTTGATCGCCGGCGAAAAAATCACCCGTGCCGATATCATGGCCATGGGCCATGGCGGGCTGGCGAAGAAACACGATCATTAAAACAATGGATAATTGATAATGGAGAATGGATAATTTCGGATCTTCAATCGCAGATTAAAATGGCGAGGTGGATATGGATGTATTGCGGACATTGAAAGAGCGGTGTGATCCGAAGAATGCGGCTTTGATTGTTGTCGACGTCCAGAATGACTTCGTCAATCCCGACGGTAGCGCGGGTAAGCGCGGTGAGGATTGCAGCGCGGCGATCGCCATGGTGCCGAATCTGCTCAAATTGATCGACGAAGGGCGGCGGGTTGGGCTGACGATTGTTTACATTCGCACCACCCATAGCGAGTGGACCGATACGCCGTCGTGGATTTACCGGAGCTCGCAAAAGAGCGGGCTCAGCACCTGCCGGGAGGGCAGTTGGGGCGCGGAGTTTTACGACGGCATCGCGCCTTTGCCGTCCGAGCGGGTGGTGATCAAGCACCGCTACAGCGCGTTTATCAATACCGATCTCAACACCGTGCTCAAGGCGCGCAATATCCAAAGCGTTCTAGTCTGCGGCGTGGCGACCAACGTGTGTGTCGAGACCACGGCGCGGGACGCCTACATGTACGACTATTACGTCACCATGATCGACGACTGTTCGGCGGCCTATGAAGCCAAATTACACTTGGGTACGCTCGACAACATGCGCCGCCACTTCGGTCTGGTGGCGGCGTCGCGGGAAATCATCGATAGCTGGCGCGATTTGCCGGCGAAACTTGCGGCTGGCATCTGACATTTCTAATATTCGCAGCACCAATAAAAAAGCCCGGTAGCTTCCTACCGGGCTTTTTTATTTAGTCCTGGTTGTTTAAATTTACTTCATCATGTCGGCGTTGATGCGCTCCAACGCTTCGGCTGGCGGCTGCAAGAAATCCTGGCCCAACTCCGAAAGGGGCGTGTCACAAAGATTGAGTTCTTCGGCGAATTCCTTGCGCGTCGGGTTGTAGTAAATCAAGCCGGTCAAAAATTTGCCTTCAGCGATGGCGCCATGGATCGCTTGGATCGCGTTGGCCTTGCTGGTCGGATCGTAATGCTTGCTGAGCTTATGGAGAATGATCCGCGAGCCGTCGTGCATGGCGACTTCGTGATCGGTGCCTTCGTTGTAATCGGCTTCGATGTTTTCATAGGGCGGCACGAAGTCGAGATCGTGAATCGGATCGAGGTGGCCTTTGACGTATTTCAAGCTTTTGGTCGAGCCTTCGTGGTTGTTGAACGTCACGCAGGGGCTGATGACGTCGAGGATGGCGCTGCCTTTGTGCGCCATGGCGCCCTGCACCAGCGGCGTCAACTGTTTGCGGTCGCCGGAAAAGCTCCGGGCGACGTAGGTGGCGCCCAGGGTGATCGCCAACTCGGCTAAATCGATGGCCGGGATATCATTGACTTTGCCGCCCTTCATCACTGAACCGACATCGGCGGTGGCCGAGAACTGACCTTTAGTCAGGCCGTAGACGCCGTTATTCTCGATGATGTAAACGATGTTCACGTTGCGCCGCATCATGTGGCAGAAGTTGCCGAGCCCGATGGCCGAGGTGTCGCCGTCTCCGGAGACGCCGATCGGCAATAACGAGTGGTTCGCCAGGTTGGCGCCAGTCGCCACTGCCGACATGCGGCCGTGTACCGCGTTGAAGCCGAATGATTGGCTCAAAAAATAAGCCGGGGTTTTTGACGAGCAGCCGATGCCGCTGAGTTTGACGACTTTGCGCGGGTCGATGCTGCTTTCGTAATAGGCGCGCTGCACCGACGCCGAGATCGCGTCATGACCGCAACCTTTGCACATGGTCGAGGCCGCGCCGTCGTAGTCTTTTTCGGTAAGATTTAAGCGATTAACTTTTGCTTCTGCCATTGTCTTGTCCTTCTATCCTTAGGCGGTTTTAGCGGTTTGGGCGGCCTCGAAGATTTGCTTGACCACTTCGCCGGCGCTGACCGGCAGGCCGTTGTAGACCAGAATGTTGGTGATTTTCGCACCAAGCAGCGGGTTCTCGTCCTTGATGATCGCGGCCATCTGGGCATCGCGGTTCTGCTCGACCATATAAATCGTGTCATGCTCGGCCAAGAAGTCCATCACTTCGCTGGTCAGCGGCAGTGCGCGGATCAGCATGTGGTTGGTCTTCAATCCCGAAGCGCGCAAGCGATCACGGGCCTCGCGCACCGGTTCGTAGCTCGAACCGTAACAGATGATGCCGGTCTTGACGCCTTTTTCTTTTTCAACGATCGGTTTGGGGACGAACTTGCGCGAGGTGTCGAACTTTTTGCGCAACCGATCGAGGATATATTTATAATCATGCTCGTCTTCGGAGTACTTGGCATCCGCGTCATGGCCCGAACCGCGGGTGAAGTACGATGCCATGCGATTCTCGTTGCCCGGCACGGTGCGGTAGGGAATGCCGTCGCCGTCTTGGTCGAAGTAGCGGCGGAACTTCTTGCCAGCTTTGGTCCATTCGTCCAAATCCTTGGCGTTGAGCCGCTTGCCTTGATCGTAAGGCTCTTGGTTCAACTTGAGCGGTTCCGACGACCACATGTTCATGCCAAGGTCGAGATCCATGGCGACGAAAACCGGGGTCTGGAATCGGTCGGCATAATTAAAACTCTGGCGCGCGAAGTCGAAACAGGAATTCATGTCGTGGGGAATTAAAATAATATGCCGGGTATCGCCATGGGACGCGCCGTACATGAGCGAAATATCGGCTTGCTGCGTGCGTGTCGGCAAGCCGGTGGACGGACCGCCGCGCTGGATGATGAAAAATACGCAGGGGATTTCAGCGTAGTAGGCCAGACCGATGGACTCGTTCATCAAGGAAACGCCGGGCCCCGAGGTCGAGGTCATGGAACGGGCGCCCGCCCAACCGGCGCCGACGATCATGCCCGCCGAGGCGATCTCATCTTCGGCCTGGACGATGGCGTAGGGTTTTTTGCCGTCGATCGGTTTGCGCAGCCGCGGCAGGTAATATTCCATCGCTTCGGCCAGTGAACTCGACGGCGTGATCGGATACCAGCAAATCACCGAAGCGCCGCCATAAATGGCGCCCAGCGCCGCCGCGGTATTGCCTTCGGTGATGATCTTGCCGGTGTTGCCGCCGGGGATCGGTTCGAGACGGGCGATGTTCTGCTTGTAACCTTGCTCTTTGCAGTATTGATAGCCGGCGTCGATACAGACCAGGTTGGACTCGATCACCGCCGGCTTCTTGCCGAAGGTATCTTCGAGCACGGCTTTGATCACCGACATGTCGATGCCGAACAGATAGGCCAGGGCGCCGACGTAAACCATGTTGCGCTGTTTGGCGCGCAAGGGGGAGGCCGGAACCAGCTTGGCCACCAGCTTATTGGCCGGGAAGCCGATATATTGGAGACCGTCGCGCTTGAGCGTCGGCGAGAGCGGCGTCGAATCGTCATAGAGCAGCACGCCGCCGTCGCGCACCCGATAGATGTCTTTGGCCCCGGTGGCGTCGTTGAACATCACCATCACGTCGATGACATCCTTGCGGCTCATATAGCCGTCGGCGTTGGCGCGAATCTGATACCAGGTGGGCAGTCCCTGGATGTTCGATGGGAACATGTTCTTCGACGAGCAGGGTATGCCCATCTTGAAAATCGCCTTGAACAAAATGTTGTTCGACGACGCGCTCCCCGAACCATTCTCCGTCGCGACGCATATGTTTAGATCATTGATCAGCGGTGTCTCCAAAATACGGCCTCCTTGAAACGTTCTGGCAACTCTCCGATTCTAACATAATCGCGTTGAAAGACAACCATTTAGGTCGTCTAGCCGGGGGTGTACTGGTCGTCGGTGTCGAGGGCTTGGGCAACTTCCTGCCAACTCCGGCGCACCTGCTCGTCGATGTTAAACGCTTGAGCGTATTGGAGAATCTCCGGCATGGCGATGAGGCCGCGGAGTTGGTTGGGGGTGTCCTGGACCGGCATATTGCGAATATCGCGGCGGTACATTTCGGCCAGCACATCGCCGACTAAGGTTGTCCGTGGCATGGCGATTAGCGGCGCGGTCATAACATCTTTGATGGCGCTGCGCTGGCGGTCCAAATTCTTGGTCGCGACCCGTTTCAAGACATCGCGCTCGGTGAAGATGCCCAGCGGACTTCCCGCGGCGCTGACAATCACCGCGGATAGCCCCTGCTGATTCATCAGCTCCACGGTGGCTTGGATGGTCGTCGAATCGTCGACGCTGACGATCAGGGAGGTCGGGATATCGCTGAGCGTTCTGGTTTCGCTAATGCCTTGTCCGAGCTCCACGGCGAGGTTGAGAATCCGCCGCATGGAGACGATGCCGATGATCTTGCCGCGCCGGCCGCGTACCAGCAGATGGCGGTACTTGCCGCGGTACATGCGCGCGAAAGCGTCGACAATGTGGGTTTCCTCGCGCACCGCCCGCACCGGCGCGGTCATGACTTCCCGGATGCTGGCTTTGTGGGCGTCGATGGAAGTGCCGACGACGCGTTTGAGAACATCCTTTTCGGTAAAGATACCGACCGGCACTTCGTCGTCGGTGATGATGATGCGCCCGACGTCCTCGGCGACCATGGTTTCCATGACGCTGAATATGGTCGTCGCAACCGGCGCCTTGACCAGATCCGTGGTCATGATCTCGCTGACTTTGTTCGACAGCATGGAGTACCTCCCGAGTTGTGCACGACGTTATTCACTCATCCGGAGACTACCACCTTTAGCGCGGCCACTATATCACCCTTGCAATGGGGCGACGCAAGAATTATTGCCATGGTGTCAGCGAGCATTGCGGGCTGGCTCGGCAGCATGTTAGATTTCTTTTCAGGGAGGCCACGGGGTCCATGAGCCGCAAAGAACCGGAATCCGAACATGGGGTGGTCACCGAGACCAAGAAAAAGGTCAAACGGCCGCCGCTCTATAAAGTATTGCTGCATAACGACGATTACACCACTAAGGAGTTCGTCGTACAGGTCTTGCAGTATGTCTTTCACAAGGAGCAGACCGAAGCGCTGCAGATCATGCTCCATGTGCACAAGAAAGGCATCGGCGTCGCCGGGGTTTATTCTTACGAAATCGCCGAGACTAAAGTCACGCTGGTGGAAAACCTGGCGCGCCAGCATGAATACCCACTGAAATGCACGTTGGAAGAGGCTTAATCTAATGATCAGCAAAGATCTCGAAGCGACGCTTAACTCCGCGCTCAAGGAAGCCAAAACCCGGCGCCATGAATATGTCAGCCTGGAGCACCTGCTGTTCGCGCTGTTGCGCGACAAGGACGGCAAGAGCACCATCCTGGCCTGTGGCGGCGATGTCGACAAGCTGCACAAATCTCTGGAAGAGTTCTTCGACGGCCAGATGGAAACCTTGCCGGCCGGTGTCGACCGCGACCCGCAGCAGACTTTAAGTTTCCACCGGGTCTTGCAGCGGGCGCTGATTCACGCCCAATCGGCGGAGCGCAAGGAGGTCAATGGCAGCAATGTCTTGATCGCGATGTTTCGTGAGCCCGACTCCTACGCGGTTTACCTCTTGGAAGAGCAAGGCATCACGCGCTTCGATCTGGTCAATTACGTCTCCCATGGCGTGTCAAAGATCGGCGGCGATGAGGAGCCGGCGCCCCAGGGGGACGACGAAGATCATGATCACGAAGACGGCGAGCGGCCATCGCGGCGGGTCAATCCGCTGGAAGCTTTCACGGTCAATCTAGTCGAGAAGGCGAGCCAAGGCCATATCGATCCGCTGATCGGCCGCGCCGATGAAGTCGAACGAACCATTCATGTGCTGTGCCGGCGGCGCAAAAACAATCCGATCTATGTCGGCGACCCGGGCGTCGGCAAAACCGCTATCGCCGAAGGGTTGGCGCTGAAAATTCACCGCGGCGAAGTTCCCGACGCGCTCAAGAGCGCGGTGATCTATGCCCTCGACATGGGCGCGCTGCTCGCCGGCACTAAATTTCGCGGCGACTTCGAAGCGCGCTTAAAGGCCGTGCTCAACGGTCTCAAGAAGCAGCCCGACTCGATCCTTTTTATCGACGAAATTCATACCATCGTCGGCGCCGGCGCCACCAGCGGCGGCTCCATGGATGCGTCGAACATTCTCAAACCGGCGCTCGCTTCGGGCGAGCTCAAATGTATCGGCTCAACCACCTATCACGATTACAAGAGCTACTTCGAGCGCGACCGCGCCTTGGCGCGCCGCTTCCAAAAGATCGAAGTGCCGGAGCCGACGCATGAAGAGGCGATCAAGATTCTCGAAGGATTGAAACCAGCCTACGAAAAACATCATGGCGTGCATTACAGCGCCGGGGCGATTCGCGCCGCGGTAAAACTTTCCGCCAAGCATATCAACGACCGCTGCTTGCCCGACAAGGCGATCGATGTCATCGACGAGATCGGCGCCGCGGTGAAAATCCAGCCGGCCGACAAGCGGCGCAAAAGTATCGGCCCCAAAGATATCGAAAAAATGGTCGCTAAGATCGCCAAGATCCCGCCGCGCAGCGTGTCGTCGTCGGACAAGGAGCAGTTGCAGACGCTGGAGCGCGATTTGAAACTGGTCGTCTTTGGCCAGGACCCGGCCATCGACATGTTGGCGAGCACCATCAAGCTATCCCGGTCCGGCCTGGGCCATCCAGAAAAGCCGATCGGCTGCTTTCTCTTCGCCGGCCCCACCGGCGTCGGTAAAACCGAGCTGGCCAAACAGCTGGCCAAAACCATGGGCATCGAGTTTCTCCGCTTCGACATGAGCGAGTACATGGAAAAGCACACGGTGTCGCGCTTGATCGGCGCGCCGCCGGGCTATGTCGGCTTCGACCAGGGCGGTTTACTCACCGACGCGATCAACCGCAACCCTTACGCGGTGTTGTTACTCGATGAGATCGAAAAAGCCCATCCCGACCTGTTCAATATTCTCCTCCAGGTCATGGATCATGCGACCTTGACCGACAACAACGGCAAAAAGGCGGACTTCCGCAACATCGTCGTGATCATGACCACCAACGCCGGGGCGCGCGAGATGAGTGGCACACCGATCGGTTTCGGCGAGCGCACCAACGCTGGCCGGGGCAAAGAAGCGATCGAGAAAATGTTCACCCCCGAGTTTCGCAATCGGCTCGACTCCATGATCACTTTCAACTCGTTAAGCAAGGAAAATATCGAGCGGGTGGTCGACAAGTTCATCATTGAGCTTGATCAGCAGTTGAACGAACGCAAGGTCTTCCTCCAGCTCACCAACCGGGCGCGCCAATGGTTCGCCGAGCGCGGCTACGACCCGACCTTCGGCGCCCGGCCGATGGCGCGGTTGATTCAGAACGAGATCAAGCGCGTGTTGGCCGACGAGATACTTTTCGGCAAGCTGCAAAACGGCGGCAAAGTCGAAGTCGACGAGCAGGACGGCAAGCTGCTGTTCAACTACACCAGCGCGGTGGAATCGACGCCGGCGGCGACGCCGGCGTAGTTTAGCCGCCGCGCTACCAACCCAAGCAGTTTCGCTCACGAGCGCGCCAGAAATTTCATGGAGCAGGTGATTGTCACGATTTTTCTGGCGCTCTTCGCGCTCCAATTCGCCATCGAGTTTGGTCTCAACGAATTAAACCTCCGCCAGGTTGCCATCAGCGCGGCGCAAAAAGCGATCCCCGACGCCTTCCGCGGCAAGATCGACGCGCAGGACTACGCGAAGTCCGTTGACTACACACTGACCAACGGCCGGTTTCACCGCTGGTCGGAGATTTACGGCAGTACGATTTTGCTACTGGTGCTGCTCAGTGGCTCACTGGGCGTGGTCGATCAATGGGCTGGTCAGTGGGCCGAGAGTTCAGCGCTCGGCCGCTATGGCCAGGGGATTATTTTCTGCTGCGCGGTCGCGGTGATCTTCACCGTCACTGGCTTGCCAACCGAGCTCTATTCCACCTTTGGCATCGAAGCCAAGTTTGGTTTTAATAAGACCACCTTGGGACTTTACTTCAGCGATAAAATCAAAGGACTGATCTTGAGCTTGGTCATCGGTGTGCCGTTCTTGCTGGTGGTGTTGTGGCTGATGGAGATCATGGGTTCGACCTGGTGGCTGTGGGCGTTCGCGTTTATTTCACTCTTCCAGCTATTGATGATCGTGATCTTCCCGACCTTCATCGCCCCCTGGTTCAATAAATTCGAGCCGCTCAAGGAAGGCGAGTTGCGCGAGCGCATTCTCGCCTTGGCCGAGCAGATCGGCTTTCAGACCAGCGGGATTTATTCCATGGACGGTTCCAAACGCTCGGCCCACTCCAACGCCTACTTCACCGGTATCGGCAAAGCCAAACGAATTGTCTTGTTCGACACCTTGATCGAGCAGATGACCACCACTCAAGGACTGGCGGTGCTGGCCCACGAGATGGGCCACTACAAGATGAAACATATCCGGCGCATGCTGCTGGTCCAGACGGTGTTTCTCTTCGCCGGCCTCTACATACTTAGCTTGCTGGTCGCCTACCCACCATTTTTCGCCGCCTTCGGCCTGGCACCGTCCAACCACGGCGCGCTGGTGCTGTTCACCCTGGTGTCGGGGCCGTTTACTTTTTACCTGGCGCCATTGATGAACCGCCTGTCGCGCAAACACGAGTACGAAGCCGACCGCTTCGCCGCCCTCACCCTGCGCGACGGCAAACCGATGGAAGAAGCGCTGATCAATCTGACGGTGAAAAATCTCTCGAACCTGACGCCGCACCCATGGTACTCGGCGTATCACTACTCCCATCCCACCGCGGTCGAACGAATCGAGGCGATTCGGCGGCTGGCGGCCTTCAGTTAGCGATAATCTGGTTTGGGGATGGAGAAGAGGGAAAATTGGTCGGGGCGAGTGGATTTGAACCACCGACTTCACGGACCCGAACCGTGCGCTCTACCAAGCTGAGCCACGCCCCGACCCGGACAAACTAACACAAGGGTGCGGGAAAACAACAGGCCCCGCGGAGCGGGGCCTGTTGTTAATTCCAGATTACAAATTCCATATTCCAGAATGCCGGAGAGCCTTTTGGAATCTGGAATTTTGAATTTGGAATTGGCGGTGCAGAGCTGGGCGGGGTCAAGCCACGGCTTGGCGCATTTGGCGAATGGTGTCGGCGTAATTGGGTGTTTTGAAGATACCCGAGCCGGATACGATCACCTGGCCGCCGGCTTGGACTACGGTGGCGATGTTATCGGTCTTGATGCCGCCGTCGACTTCGATGAGCACGCCGGGTTTGCGGGCGTCGATCAATCTTCTCACCTCAGTGATTTTCGGCAGTACGTCGGCGATGAACGCTTGGCCGCCGAAGCCGGGGAACACCGTCATCATTAAAATCATATCGACATCGTCGAAGCAGCCGGCGACTTGGGTGAGCGGCACATCGGGGTTGACCGCGATGGAGGTTTTGGCGCCGAGCGCGCGGATTTTCTTCAATGTCGCGTTGGGATTGGCGCAGGTTTCGGGATGGATCGATATCCAGTCGGCGCCGGCCTTGATAAATTCTGGCGCGTATTTGTCGGGGTCGGTGATCATCAGATGGACGTCGACGGTGACCGTGGTGACTTTTCGCACCCATTCCACCACCACCGGGCCGATGGTGATGTTGGGCACGAAGTGGCCATCCATGACATCGACGTGAATCCAATCGGCGCCGGCCGCTTCGACCGCTTGGATTTCATCCTTCAGCCGGCTGAAGTCGGCGGACAATATCGACGGGGCGATTTTCATTCCAGCCATTTAATCCACCTTTCGCAGGCGCGCGGCGAAGAAACCGTCGGTGTCGTCGCGCTGGGGTAGCGCTTGAAAATAGTTTCCCTGCACCATGTGGCGCGCCGACTCCGGAAGATAACGCGCGGCGTCGGTCAACTCAAACTGATTGTTCGCTGCGAGAAAATGGTCGATGACCTGCTGATTCTCTTCCACCGTCAAGGTGCAGGTGGAATAGACCAGGACGCCGCCGGGGTTTAGATACTGCGCCACGGCTTCCAGAATCCTGGCTTGCAGCGCCGCGAGCCGAGCGATGTCGCGCTCATCGCGCTGCCATTTGATCTCGGGATGGGAACGCAGCGTGCCGAGGCCGCTGCAGGGCGCGTCGACGAGAATCCGATCGTAGGGGCCGGCGAGATTTTCCGCTAGCGGTTTACTGGCGTTGACGCACTGGGCGTGAATCGACGTGAGACCCAAGCGCCGGGCGTTCTCTGCGATTCTCTCGACGCCGCGTGCCGAAGTATCGAGGGCAATGATCTTACCTTGGTCGTCGATCAGCTCGGCCAGATGGGTGGATTTGCCGCCCGGCGCGGCGCAGGCGTCGAGAATGATCTCCCCCAGCGCTGGGCCGACGAGATAGGCCACCAGTTGCGATGCTTCGCTTTGCACTTGGAACCAGCCTTCGCTAAAGCCGGGCAAAGCTTCGACGCTCACGCCGGTGGGCAGCCGGATCGCTTGCGGTGACGCTGTGCCAGCGTCAGCTGCGATGCCGGCTGCGCGCCAGTTTTCCAATAACTCTTCGCGGCTAGCCTTGCGCAGATTAACTCGCACCACCAATGGCGTTCTTTGATTGTTCGCGAGCATTAAAGCTCTTGCTTGCTCTTCTCCAAAATATTCACGCCAACGATCGACCAGCCACTGCGGATGGGAATATTCCTCGGCGAGATTTGTCGCCGCTGTTTCGCTCTCTCCGCGCTGTTCGCCCTTGGCCAACTTCCGTAGCAAACTGCGCAGGACGCCGTTGACGAAACCGGCGCTTTTCGGCTTGGTCGCCTTGGCGATTTCCACCGCTTCGTTGACCGCGGCGTAGGCGGGAATCTTGTCGAGGAACAGCAGTTGGTAGAGGGTGATGCGCAAGAGATTGCGGATCAACGGATCGGTGTCGGCGAGGGAGCGCTTGAGTAGCGGCGCCAGTTGACCGTCGATCTTGCCGCGCCAACGCAGCGTGCCGTAGGTCAGTTCGGTCAACAGACCGCGATCGGCGTCGACCAAATTGCCACTGCGCAGATGGTGATCGAGCAACAGGTCGGCGTAGGCTTTTTGATTCTCGACGCGGTAGAGAATCTCGGCGGCGATCTGGCGAACGTTTTTGGCGTCACTCAAGCCGGTCACCGGATTTGATTCTGGCGCCTTTGATGAACTCGACGCCGGCGAGCCGTTTTTTATTTTCCTGCTGCACCTCTTCGAGACTCAAGACCCCTGATGATGTCGCGACCCAAAAACCGCTGGCATCGGCGCGGATAATTTCGCCGGGCGCGCCGCGCCGTTCGGTGGCGATCATCTGAGCGCGATGAATTTTCACCAGCTTACCAGCGCACTGGGTGAAACTTCCCGGCCAGGGATCGAAGCCGCGAATGCGCCGTTCAATTTCTACTGCCGAGCGCTGCCAATCGATGCGGCCGTCTTCTTTCTTCAAGATCGGCGCCAGGGTCGCCAGGCTTTCGTCCTGTTCCGTCGCGCTGAGCGTTCGATCTTTTAGTCGGCGCAGGGTTTCGAGCAATAACGCGGCGCCAACCGGCGTCAGCTGGGCTTGCAGTGCGCCGGTGGTTTCTGTGTCTGTTAGATTGACGGCCTGTTGCAGGTAGATCGCTCCGGCATCCATTTTTTCCACCAGCTTCATGGTGCTGACGCCGGCTTGGGCTTCGCCGTTGATAATCGTCCAGGCGGCCGGCGCGGCGCCGCGGTATTTTGGTAGCAGCGAATAGTGCACGTTGATGCAACCCTGGGGCGCGAGATCGAGAATCGTTTTTGGCAAGATCCGGCCGTAGGCGACCACGACGATGATGTCGGCCTGCCAAGCTCGGAGCGCTTCGAGAAATTCCGCCGTGCGAATTTTTTCCGCCGCCAACACCGGTATGCCGCGCGCTTCGGCGAGTTTGCGCACCGGCGAGGCGGAGGTTTTTTGACCGCGACCGGCTGTGCTATCGGGTTGGGTGACTACGCCGACCACGGTGTCGGGGCCCGCGAGCAGTTGTTCCAAAGTCGCCGCCGCGATCTGCGGCGTGCCCATGAAAATAATCCGCCAGGGTGTGGTCATGAAAATAATTCGATGAAAAGCAGAAGGTTCGACGGTTATGATCGAAAGGCGCCGGTGGCGCTCAGATCATCACGCGTGCCGGTTCATGGGACGGCTCGTCGCCGTTGCGCAAACTCTTGATGCGCTTGCGGGTGTAGAGTTCGCGTTTTAAGCGGCTGATCCGGTCGATGAATAGTTTGCCGTCGAGATGATCGATCTCATGTTGCAGCGCCACCGCGAGTAGGCCATCGGCTTCGATTTTAATTTCCCGCTCATGTTCATCGAAGGCTTTGACTTGCACCTGGGCGGCGCGCTTCACATCGGCGGTGAACTCGACGACGCTGAGACAGCCTTCTTCCCAGATCACTTCGCCTTCGGCGTGGGTGATCACCGGATTGATCAATTTAAGAACTTGCTTGCCGGGATTTTCATGGTCGGTGTCGAGGACGACCACCCGCTGCGAGACGCCGACCTGCGGCGCGGCTAGACCGACCCCTGGGGCGGCGTACATGGTGTCGAGCATGTCGCTCACCAGCTGGACGGTTTTCGCGCTAAAATCCCGCACCGGCAAGGCGACCTTTTTAAGCCGCGGATCGGGGTATTTCAAAATTTCCAAAATCGCCATAACTGGCTGAAATTCATAACATACTGTAGGGATCGACATCAATCTGGAGGCGCCCGCCGCGGCGATCCGGCAGGAGCCGGCGGGCATGGCCGGCAAACTCCAAGAGGGTCGCGCTATTTTTGCCCTTGAGTAGGAGCTGCCAGCGATAGCGGTTGCGTAATTTTTCAATCGGCGCGGCGGCTGGGCCGAGGATTTCAATGCTCGCGGTGAATTTTTTTTCCTGGCTATGCAGCTGGCGCAGCTGCGCAGCCAACGACTTGGCGCGCTGTTCCACTTCCTCGGCCTTCGCTCCATCGAAGCGCAGATTGATCAAGCGGGCGAAGGGCGGATAGTTGAGCGCTTGGCGAAACTCGCGTTCGACGGCGAAGAAGCCTTTGTAATCATGGTTGGGCAAATGCTGTATCGCATAATGATCCGGCGAATAAGTCTGAATCACCATGCGGCCGGGATCGTTGCCCCGGCCGGCCCGGCCGGCGACTTGGCTGAGCAACTGAAAAGTCCGCTCGCCGGCGCGAAAGTCGGGCAGATTCAACGATAGATCGGCGGACAGCGCACCGACCAAAGTCACGCCGGCGACATCATGGCCTTTGGTGATCATCTGGGTGCCGACGAGGATATCAATTTCGCCGCGCTCCCAGCGCCGGATCAAGACTTCCTGGGAGCCGCGCTGGCTGGTAGTGTCGCGGTCCATGCGCGCGATTCTGGCCTCGGGAATGAGTTCGCGCAAAGCTTCTTCGACTTGCTCGGTGCCGCTGCCCACCGGCGCCAGGCTGGGGTTGTTACACTCGGGACAAACCTCGCTCATGGCGCGGCGATAATCGCAATGGTGACAAGCCAGCATGCGCCGGCGCAGATGCAGCGTCAACGTCACGCTGCAATGGGGGCAATGCCAAACATGACCGCATAGGCCGCATTGCAAAAAATTGGCGAAGCCGCGGCGATTGAGAAATATCAACGTCTGTCGTTTGTCGAGAAAATTTTGCTTGATGGCCGCGGCAAAACTTTCCGCCATCAAGCGCGGCTTGGCCGGCTTTTTTACGATCTTCGCTGCGGGCTCGCTGGGGTTCTTGGGCGCTGCCGGGGTAACGAACTGGTAGCGCATGTCGATGGTTTCCACCGTCGGCAAGGGACGTTTTTCAACCCGCTCGGTCAGTTCAAGTAATTTGTAGCGGCCCTGGCGGCAATTTTCATAACTTTCCAGGGCCGGCGTGGCCGAGCCCAACAGCACTGGGCAGCCCAACTGCTTGGCGCGCACCACGGCGACATCGCGGCCGTTGTAGCGCAGACCTTCGTCCTGTTTGTACGAAGAGTCATGTTCTTCATCGACGACGATGAGCCCGAGATTGGCGAGCGGCGCGAAGATCGCCGAGCGCGCGCCGACCACGACGTCGACCTCGCCGCGCAAAATGCGCCACCACTGAGCCCAACGTTCGGCGCCGGTGAGCGCACTGTGCAGGATGCCGACCTTGCCGGGAAACTGGCGCTCCATTTGATCTAACAGCTGGGGCGTCAGGGAGATTTCCGGAATGAGAATAATACTACCCCGGCCTTGAGCCCGGGCATGCTCCATGGCGCGCAGATAAACTTCGGTCTTGCCGCTGCCGGTGATGCCATGGAGCAAGAAAGTTTCAAAGCCTCCCTGGTCGATCCTCGCCGTGACTACGTCCAAGGCGCACCGCTGTTCGCCATTGAGTTCGAGCCCGGCGGGCGCGGTGATGGCAGTGGCATCGGTCGATGGCAACGGCGCTTTGCGCCGCCGGAGTTTGGCTAAGTGCTCGGCTTGGCTGACCACGCCGATTGATTCGAGCCTGGCCAAAGCCCGGTCGATGCGCCGACCGGGGAACAGGCCGATCAATGTTTTCGCGCCGACTTTGCCTTTGCGCTTTTGCAGCTCGCGCAAAATCTCGCCCTCCAACTCGTCTTCCAGCATGGCATCGGGTTGGCGCAGGGTTATGGTCCGTTTGCTATCGCGGCGCGAGGTGGGCGGCAATATCGTGGCGAGCACATCGCCTAGCGGGGCGAGATAGTACTGGCCAATCCACTGCGCCAGTTTGAGCAGATTGCCATCGACGATCGGCTGGTCGTCGAGAATTTCCCCGATATCTTTGACCACCGGATGGGGCGACTCATCGACGAGGCTTAACACCACGCCAGTTACTTGGCGATTTAGCAGCGGCACAAGCACCCGGCTGCCTGGCAGGATGGCGGTTCGGAGCGTGTCAGGAATGCGATAGATCAGTGGGTCGCGATGGGATGAGAGCACGAGGACCCAAGCGAACTTCTGCGCCTCATGCATGGCTAGTTTCTTACCCAGGCATGGAAGCAATTGCAATGCGCTCAAAATTGTCCACGAACTTCAAAATAGCGCGGGTTTTATCGTCTGATCGACAACAATGGCCAGTCACCGGTGGCGTAAAACGGCGCAGAACTACCGTTGATTGCCGAACCCAATAGAGTTTCTCCTTGGCAATTGTATTGCTTATTAATCAGGCATCGAAGTTATATAATTATGGGTAATTTAGGTATAATTTAAATTGACTTAAAGCAACTGTCTTGCAAGTCAAGCTTTCTGAAGAAAAGTATCAGACCAACAAGTTTTATGTTTGATCATAGAATTGAGAATCGTGAGCAGCTTGCGCATGCAAGCGATGAGAGCGACTTTGAACAGTTTACCCTTCGCTTTCAGCCGTT